>QUBV01000010.1 GCA_014338185.1 Lysobacterales bacterium
CCGCGCCGGACGCGCCGCGCCGCCACGTTCGCCACCGCCGCGCGCGCCGCCGCGTGCGCCGGCGCCTTCATCGCCGCCGCGCGAATAGCCGCCCTCGCCGCCGCCTCCACCGCCGCCGAGCATCTGCATCTCGCTGGCGATGATGTCGGTGGTGTAGCGCTCCACGCCATCCTTGTCGGTGTACTTGTTGGTGCGCAGCGAGCCTTCGATGTAGACCTGTCGGCCTTTCTTGAGGTACTCGCCGGCGATCTCGCCAAGCTTGCCGAACAGCACCACGCGGTGCCACTCGGTGCGTTCCTGGTTCTCGCCGGTCTGCTTGTCGCGCCACTGCTCGGAGGTGGCCACGCGGATGTTGGTGACCGCACCGCCGGCCGTGGTGTAGCGCGTTTCGGGGTCGGCGCCGAGGTTGCCGACGAGGATGACCTTGTTGATGCCGCGTGCCATGGGAGCCTCTGCCGTCGCGTGTGGGGAAACGGCGCGCAGTATCGCATGGCGGCGACCGGCGCCATGCAGGCCGGACGCGCGCGGGCGTGTCAGCCGTTGTCGACGGGCGCCGTCGGCATCGCACCCGGCACCGGCCAGCGCCGCGTGATGCGCTGGAAGAACAGGATGTTGGGCACCTGCAACAGCGCGCCATCGTCCTCGCGCAGGCTGGTGTAGACCATGTTGATGTCGACCACCTCGCCCTTGAGGCCGGGCTTGTCGCCGTTTTCGAGCAGTTCGATGCGATCGTGCAGGCGGAACGGCCGCATGATCACGATGAGCAGCGTGCAGAACAGGTTGGACAGCACGCTCCAGGCCGCGAAGAACGCGATCGCGCCGACCGCGGCAAAGCCGGTGAAGGCGGTCCACAGCACCGCGCCCGACACGCCCAGCAGTTGCAGGATCGCAAACAGCGCGCCGACGTTGACGACCGCCCCCGCCACCCGCAACGGCACCGCCATCATCTGCTCGGACAGCTGGTAGCGCTCGCGCAGGCGCCGCGCCAGCCCGCGCAGCACGCGCCGCAACACCCATGCGAGCACGAGCACGAGCAGCACGAGCGCGGCCGTGGTGAGCACGTCGAGCGAGGGATGCAGCCAGTCGGGCAACAGCTGTTTCATCGCCGGCACGATATCCGGCCGCTGCCGCGCTGCCAACCCGCCGCGGTCGGCGCGGCGGTGCGAATCGCTATACTGGCACCACCGTCTCCCAGCGCCGCCCGCCGATGTCCGCCGTGCCCCAAGTCCCGACCCGCATCGAACGGCTGGCCGACGTGCAGGCGCTGGCAGCGCAGGACATGGCCGCGGTCGACGCCCTGATCCGACAGCGCCTGGCGTCGGACGTGGTGCTGGTCAACCAGGTGGCCGAGCACATCGTCGGTGGCGGCGGCAAGCGCCTGCGCCCGATGCTGCACGTGCTGGCCGCGCGCGCGGCCGGTTACCACGGCCAGCAGCATGTGCAGCTGGCCGCGGTGATCGAGTTCATCCACACCTCGACCCTGCTCCACGACGACGTGGTCGACGAGTCGCAACTGCGGCGCGGGCGCAGCACCGCCAACGCGGTGTGGGGCAACGCCGCAAGCGTGCTGGTGGGCGATTTCCTGTATTCGCGCTCGTTCCAGATGATGGTCGAGCTCGACAGCATGCGCATCATGCGCATCCTTGCCGACACCACCAACCGCATCGCCGAGGGCGAGGTTCTGCAGCTGCTCAACATCGGTAACCCCGACACCACGCAGCGCGCCTACCTCGACGTGATCGAACGCAAGACCGCGGTGTTGTTCGCGGCGGCGACGCGGCTCGGCGGCGTGCTCGCGGGCCTGCCCGCAGCGCAGGAACAAGCGCTCGCCCGCTACGGGCTCGACCTCGGCTACGCGTTCCAGATCGCCGACGACGTGCTCGACTACGCCTCCGACGCGCATACGCTGGGCAAGAACGTCGGCGACGACCTGGCCGATGGCAAGCCGACCCTGCCGCTGATCCTCGCGATCGAGCGCAGCGCGCCGGCACAGGCCGCGATGCTGCGCGAGGCGCTGCGCAACGCCGACCTGTCCGCGCTGGGCGAAGTGCTCGCGGCGATCCGGGCGACCGATGCGCTGCACGCCTCGCGCGAACGCGCCCATGCCCATGCGCGCAGTGCGCGCGAAGCACTCGCGGCCCTGCCCGCCTCCGCCGCCCGCGACGCACTCGCGGTGCTGGCCGACTACGCGATCGACCGCAACCAGTGACCCCCGCGCTGCCAGCGCACGGTCGCGGGGCCGGGCCGGATGCCGGTCGGGCACGGTCAGCGCGGACGGTCACGCCACGTCGGTGCTGGCGCGCTCGCACGCCTGGCGTGCGCCGACCGCAACCCACGCCATGACCACGACTCCCGATCGCGCCGAGGCGCGCGCCCGGTTCGTCAGCGCCCTGCTCGGGGCTGGCGTGCGCGGCATCGAGCCGGCATCGGCCGATGCGAGCTTCCGCAGCTACTGGCGCATCACGCTAGCCGACGGCAGCACGCGCGTGCTCATGGACGCGCCGCCCGAGCACGAGGACAGCGCGCCGTGGCTCGACATCGGCGCACGCCTGCAACGCGCGGGACTGCACGTGCCGCGCGTGGATGGCGCCGACCTCGCGCGTGGCTTCATCCTCATGGAAGATCTCGGCACCTGCTCGTACCTGTCGCAGCTCGACGCGCGCAGCGCCGATGCGCTCTACGCCGACGCGCTCGATGCGCTGCTGCGCATGCACACGCAGGTGGATACCCGCGGCCTGGCGCACTTCGACCGCGAGTTCGCCCTGCGCGAGCTCGCGCTCATGCCCGAGTGGTTCCTGCGGCGGCACCTGGGCCATGCCATCGATGGCGGAGAACGGGAGGTGATCGAGCGCGCCTTCCTGCACCTGGTCGAAGCGCTCGCGGCGCAACCGCAGGCGTTCATGCACCGCGACTACCACAGCCGCAACCTCATGCGCGTGCCCGCCGCAGCCGGCCCCGGCCCGACCCACCGCCTCGCCAACCCGGGCATCATCGATTTTCAGGGTGCGCTGGTCGGCCCGCTCACCTACGACCTGGCCTCGCTGCTGCGCGACTGCTACATCGCGTGGGACGAGGAGCGCGTCGCGGGCTGGCTCGAAGGCTATCGCGTGCGCCTGCTCGATGCGCATCTGCTCGACCAGCACACCGACGCGGCGCGCTTCGCGCGCTGGTTCGACCTCACCGGACTGCAGCGCCACCTCAAGGTGCTTGGCATCTTCTGCCGCCTGCACTACCGCGACGGCAAGCCGCAGTACCTGGCCGACCTGCCGTTGACCTGGCACTACGTGATCACGGTGGCACGCCGCCACCACGAACTCGCTCCGCTCGCCGACCTGCTCGAACGCGCCCGCGGCGCGCGCGATCTCACCCAGCCGCGGGCCGGCACCGCATGAAGCTGCGCAGCGCGATGATCTTCGCGGCCGGCCGTGGCGAGCGCATGCGCCCGCTGACCGACACCACGCCCAAGCCGCTGCTGCGCGTCGGCGGCAAATGCCTGATCGAGCATCACCTGGAGAAACTCGCCGCCGCCGGCGTGCGCAAGGTGGTCATCAACACCTCGCACCTGGCCGAGCAGTTCCCGGCCACGCTCGGCGACGGCTCACGCTGGAACCTCGCGATCCACTACAGCCACGAGGGCGCCGTGCCGCTGGAAACCGGCGGCGGCATCAAGCACGCGCTGCCGCTGCTGGGCGCGGCGCCGTTCATCGGCGTCAGCGCCGACATCCTCAGCGACTACGACTATGCGCGGCTGCCTGCCGAACCCGCGGGCTTGGCCCACCTGGTGATGGTGGCCAATCCGGATTTCCATCCACGCGGCGACTTCTGGCTGGACCGCGACGAGCTCAACGAGGCCGGCCACGGCGAGCGCCTCACCTTCGGCAACATCGGCGTGTACCGCGCTGAGCTCGTGGCCGGCGAACCGGCCACGCGCTTCAAGCTGCTGCCGATGTTCCAGCGCGCGATGCGCGCGCAGCGCCTCCACGGCGAACGCCACGACGGCTACTGGCGCAACCTCGGCACGCCGCGGCAACTGGCCGAAGCCGGTTCGAGCCTGCCGCCAGGCAGCCGCTGAAGGCGTTGGGGCGCGCGCATGCGGCCATCACGGCCTGTCCGGCCAATGGACGCCCCGCACCACGGGGCGCCCAGCCGCCAAGCCCGCCGCTCGCGGCGGGACCCGGCTCACTCGGTGTCGGCCCAGGTCGAGCCTTTGTCGCGGTCGTAGTGCAGGGTCACTTTCGACAACTCGCACAGGTCCAGGCGATCCCACACCGCGCTCTCGTCGTCCTCGTACACGACCTTGAGGTCCCACAGGCAGCCCTTCTCGCCGGGATCGAACCGGATGTCCACGCCGTCGCCGTCGCCGAGCTGGTCACGGCCCATGACATCCTCTTCCCAGCTCTTGGTGGCCGCGGAGCTCACGTACACCTCGTTGATGGGATAGCCGGTGTTGTTGACGAGGGTGAAATTGAGGTTTTCAGCCAGCGCGGAACCGGCCGCGAGCAGTCCGCCCGCAGCCACGAATGCACACACCCGCACCTTGTTCAGTGATACACACTTCATGCAATTCCCCTGTATGGACATGCACGCGCCCCGGGATGGAGCGCGCGTGGTTGCACCAACGGCACGGCGCTGCCGTGCCGCTGCCACTGTAGCCGAAGCGATCGCGCCCGCCCACGCCATGCACGGGCGCGACCGCAACCGGCTGTGGCGATCGCGTCCGCGTCAGCGCCGGTCAAAATGGGCCATCGCGTTGAGCAGCAGCGCATAGCTGCCCACGCTGGTGCCGCGCCACATCGGGTTGCTCGCGAACAGCAGCACGTGACCCTTGCCGTAGCGCGCCTCAACCACCGCGGCGCGACCGGCCAGTTCCTTGGGATGGTCGAGCAGGCCCGCGCGCAGCAGGCTGGGCTCATCGGCCCAGCGCACGATCACCGTGGGTCGCAGCTCCGGCGGAATCAGGTTTGGATTGTTGCGTTCCTGTTCGGCATTGAGCGGCAGCGCCTGCCATGGCTTGGCAAATGGCAGCGGCGCCGGCGCCTCGAACGCCCGGCCCTCGGGCACGTCCTCGTCATGCAGGCCGCCGCGCCCGGTCGGGCGCTTGTAGTCGCGTGCGTTGGGCAGGCCCTTGTCGCCACCGACGAGGTGGCTGACCTGGAACGACAGACCATCGCTGCTGTACATCGCGAATGGATGTTCGTAGCCGCGCGCGATCGGGCTGTCGCCGGCCACGCGCACCGCCTCGAGCAGGCTGCCGACCACGCGCAGGTCCTTGCGTGGCGCCACCGACACGCCCGGCGCGAGCCCCTGCTCGATCGCGAATCGCGCGGTGTCCTCGCTGGTCACGAGCAGGCCGCCATCGGCAACGAAGCGCTTGAGGTTGTCCACGCCGCGCGCGCCCAGACCGGGACGCATGTCATCGGTGGCGTCGATGCGGCCGAGGTTGGGCGTGAGCTCGGTCTTCTTCCACGGCAGCGCATTGCCGTACAGCGGCAGGCCCTCGACGATCTGGCGCGGATCGCGCGCCCCGACCGGCGCAAACAGGATCACGTCGTAGTCGCGGCGCAGGTTGGCCGTGCGCGCGACATCCTGGGTGCTGATGTAGGCGTACTTCACCCCGAGCTGGTCCAGGGCCAGACGCCACCAGCCTTCGGTCTGGGTCGACAGCCAGGTGTGCATGATCGCGATGCGCGGCATTCGCCCTTCCACGCCGAGCGTGGCGGGCGTGAACGGCGTATCGATGCGCTCGACGCGCTGCATCGGCACTTCGAGCACGCCCAGGTCGGACACGCGCACGACATCGACGCCGAAGCTGTCCCCGAGCGACCAGCCGGTGTCGTCGTAGGGCGTCTTCTGCGGGTCGTTGGGCGCCCAGTACTGGCGGTCGAGCAAGGCATCTGCGATGCGCGAATAGGGCTGGTCCATGCGCACGATCCAGCTGCCCGCGGCGAACGTGCGCGGCGCCACACGCGGCCGCTCGGGCCCGTGCCGCTCGGCATCGGCGGCACTCGGCTTGACCCACGGTTGCGGCACCTGCACGGTGAATGCGCGCTCGGCGCGCTGGATCTCCACATGCTGGGCGAGCAGTGCGCGCAGCAACTGCGCCTGCGCGCCGCTGCGCGGGTCGTCGGCCGCGAACACGTACGCGGCCGGACCGGCCGCGGTGGGCTTGCCGATCGAGCGCTTGCTCTTGAGGTAGAAGTTGTGCAGGAAGGTGGCGCGATTGGCCGCGAAGTAGTCGAGCGCGGTGAGCAGGCCCGCCTGCATGTAGTTGTTGTTGTTGCGCTGCGACCACAGCACCTTGGGCGCGGGTGGATTGGGCCGGTACCAGGTGCGCGAGTACTGCGCTGGGTTGAGGATGCGCTCGAGGGTGTCGGCGCCGGCGTTGCCGTAGGTCTCGTACAGGCGGCTGATGCCGTTGTGCATGGCCGCGATGAACATCATGTAGCCCGGGCTCCAGGTGTCGAAGTCGCCGTGCGTGTACACACCCGGCAAGCCGAGCTTGGTCAGCTGCTCGACGTTGTTCCAGCCCAGCTGCTGCCACTCGTTGACGAGGATGGGGTCGATCCAGGCGTTGTAGGGCCCGTCGCCGACCGTGTTGTCGTACAGGAACGGGAACGACTCATGCAGGTCGTGCAGCACCTGCGCGTGCCAGCCCAGGTAGGTGTCGGTCACGCTGCGGCTGAGCTTGAGCGTGAGCGCCATCGCATCGCGGTTGTTGTCGTGGGCGACGTAATGGCCCCAGTACGCGAGCCGCGGATACTGCTGGCCGGGATGGGCCTTGTGCCAGCGGTACAGGTCGACCATACGCTCGCGCCCGTCGACCTCGACCACCGGCGTGATCAGCGTGATCACGCGCGAGCGGATGCGCCGGATGTAGGGGGCGTCATCGACCGCGAGGCGGTAGGCCAGCTCCATGAGCGCGGTCGGCGCGCCGGTCTCGTTGGAATGCAGCGCGCCGGTGATGTAGTAAACGGGCGTGGTCTGCTCGATCAGCGCATCGGCGCGCGCATCGTCCAGGCCCAGGGTGCGCGGGTCGGCCAGCTGCGCCAGCCGCGCGCGGTTGGCATCGAGCCCGGCCAGCAGCGCCTCGTCGGCGACCGCGACCGCAATCAACTCGCGGCCTTCCTCGGACTGGCCGATGCTGAACACGCGCACGCGCGGCGTCGCCTGCGCGAGCAGGCGGAAGTAGCGATGCACATCGGCCGCATACGGCAGGAAGTCGGGTGCGCCGGCCACGTCACCCAGCACCTTGGCCGGTGTCGGCACCGTATCCGATGCCGGCAGGTAGTCGGTGAGCGGCGTGTTGAAGCGCGGTTCGGTGGTGTACTGCGCGATCTTCGCGCCGTAGGCGGTGTCGACCGGCTGCGCGGGATCGCGTGCCCACGCATCGGCCGCCTGCACCGACGGCACGCCGCAAACCGCAGCCATGGCCGCGACCACCGCCAGCATCCTCATCCGCATGACGCTTCTCCCCGAATGGACCGGCCGCCACCATAGCCCAGTCCCCGCGCAGGCGCCCCCTGCTATCGGTCACGGCCGCCGCGCGGCACCATCAGTGCGGATCGAAGCCGTCGGCGAACAGCAGGTCGCGGAACTCGAATGCGCCCAGGTCGGGCGCAGGTCCTTCGTAGCCGTCGTTGATGCCGGCCAGCACTTGGCCCTGGTCGCGCGCGGGACTGTCGGGCAGCAGGCGCAGGTCGCCACCGGCCGCATCCAGCAGCCGCGGCGGCGCCGACACGCCCTGCAGTTCCAGCCCGAGTGCACTGCGCAACGCGGCGAGGTCGGCGTAGTCGGTGCCATGCCAGCGCACGAAGCGGGTCGGGTCGGAGCTGTAGAGCAGGTCGTGGTCGCCATCGAACGCGATCGCGTTGACCTTGGTCCACACCCGGCGCGTGGCCACGTACAGGTTGTTGCGGCTGCGCAGCGTCGAGGCCACGCCCGGATCGAGCAGGTACATCGCCTCGGTCGCGGGCGCGGCGGTGACGATGCTGTTGTGGTACAGCAGCAGCGCGCCGACGGTCTCCGGGTAGCCGCTGTTGACCTTGAGGAAACTGGAGATGTAGCCGTCGAGCTGGCTGGTGCGCGTGTTGCCGAGGTTCCATGCGCGATTGCGCACGATCCACACCGGCCCCGGCCAGGTCGGCGCGACCGACACGCCCATGTGCGAATCGGCCAGCAGGTTGTCGAAGATGCGCAGGTTGGCGCAGTAGCCGTCGGGTTCGAGCGCATCGTCGTTGTGGCGACGCAGCTCGTTGCGGTAGACGTCGGTCTCGGTGGTGAGCACATCGCCCACGGGTGCCTGCGCGCCGCACGGCGCGATGCCGTTGAAGCTGCCGTCGGTGCGGTTGCGCCGGATCACGTTGCCGCGGCCCACCGCGTCGGTGAGCATGACCGCGGTGTTCTCGGCGAAGCTGCCCTTGACCACCGGCCAAGGCCAGCCGCTGATCGAGCTGTCGCTGAACTCGTTGTCCTCGATGCGGTTGCGCGTGCCGCCCTTGGCCCACACGCCGGTGCTGCCGAGGTCGCTGAAATGGTTGCCGCGCACGATGCAGTCGTCGCTGTGGCGCAGGTACACGCCCTTGCCATACTCGTCCACGCCGTAATGGCGGATGGTGAAGCCTTCGATGCGCACGAACGCACGGCCATCGAGCGTGAAGCCGGCACCGAGGTCCGCCACCGCGAGTGTGTGCGCGGCAGGCGCCGAGCCGTCGGCGAACTTCACGCTCAGGCGCTGGCTGGCCGCATCGAACCAGAAGCCGCCGGGCGCGCCTGCCGCGAGCGCCTGCAACGCGGCTTCACTGGCGTAGCGGAACAGGCGTCCCTGCTCGCTCACCACCAGGCCGGTGGCGTGGCCGAGCCCGGTGCGGTACACGCCATTGCCGAGCGCGCTCCACACGGTGGTCGCCGGCAAGGTGCTGGCGCCATCGAGCACCACACCTGCGCCGTCGGCATGGAACACGATCGGCTGGTCCGCGCTGCCCGAGCGCGGCACGCTTACCGCCTCGTGATAGCGCCCAGGCGCGACGCGCACGAGATCGCCCGCCTGCGCGAGGTCGGCGGCGCGCTGGATCGTGCGCAGCGCGGTGGCCGGGCCCAAGCCGTCGTTGCCATCATTGCCGGTGGGCGCGACGAACAGGCTGCGCAGCGTCGGCGCCACCAGCACGTCGGCGCGCGTCGTCCCGCCGGCGCTGCGTTCGGCCGGTCCGGCCACGCCGTCGGGATCGGTCAAGGTCGCGCGCACTTCCCAGGCGCTGCCGGGCGTGAGGTCGAACAGGCTGCCGACGAGGCGGGTCGCGTCCACGCGCAGCAACGGCTGCGCATCGTGGAAGCCCGCCTCGCCCACGCGCCGCCATTGCAGCGCGATGGCCGCGTTGCGGTTGGCATCGCCACCGATCGTCGCGGTCACGCCCGCGGTCTCGAGGTTGCCGTACAGCGACAGGTCGACCCAGGCCGCCGCGTTCTGGGCGAGGCCGGGCATCGCCACGGCCAGGGCCGGCAGCGACCACCACCGCACGAATCCGCTCCGACCGGCCTGCATGCGCCACCCCGGCAAACTGCATGGAAACACCGCCTGCCAGCGTACGCGCCCGCGCGCATGCCTGCACCTGGCGCGGCGCGGCAACGAGGGCTTGACACGGACCCGGTGTTATTTGACACTCTATGCGCCACTTATACTGTCGTTATGAAACTCAACCTGCACCAGCTCAGCGACCAGTCCGGCGTGCCCGAACGCACGATCCGCTACTACATCCAGCTCGGCCTGCTCGCCGCACCCGAGGGCGAGAAGCGCGGCGCCTGGTACACCAGTGCGCACCTGTCCGAGCTGCTGCGCATTCGCCAGTGGCAGGACGCCGGCCTGTCGCTCGATGCGATCGCCGGGCTGCTGCAGGCTCGGCGCGAGCCGCCGCTGGCGCCGGCGCGGCCGGGCGCGGTCGAGGTGCGCTCGCACCTGATCGTGGCCGACGGGCTGGAACTGGTGGTGGCGCCCGAACGCGCGCGCCTGACCCAGGCCCAGCTGCGCAGCCTGTTCCGCGCGGTGCAGGCCGCCTATGCCGGGCTCGACCGCACATCCGACACCGACTGACCAGCACCACAGGGGGAACCACCATGAAAGCCGCACGCCAAGCCCAGCAGCCGACCTCACCGCTCGCGCACTCGCGCCTGCTCGTCACCATCAACGACCTGCTCGCCGAGTACGAGCTCAGCCACCACTTCCGCAACGAGGGCGAGGACGCGGTGGAACTGGTGTATTCGTTTCCGGTACCGCTGGATGCCGCGTTCCTGGGCATGCAGACACAGTTCGCCGGCGCCACGCTCACCGCACAGGTACTGCCCGCGCGCCAGGCCAGCAGCGACTATGCCGATGCCGTCGCCGACGGCGACGGCGCGGTGCTGCTGGAGCAGGTCGAGCCCGGCATGCTGTGCGTGAACCTGGGCAACCTGCCGCCAGGCGAGCAGGGCGAGATCGTGCTGCGCTTTGCCGCGCCGCTGGCGGTGGCCGACCGCAGCGCGCGCTTCAGCCTGCCGCTGGTGCATCGCCCGCGCTATGGCCGCAGCCGGCTCGATGCGCTGCTCGAACCCGGCTGCGATTTCGCCGTCGAGCACCCACTGGCCGCCAGCATCCGCATCCACGGCCTGCTGGCCGAGGCGGCGGTGGGTTGCCCCACCCATCCCGCACGCTTCCAGCGCGGGGGCGGCGCCACCCAAGTCGAGGTCGACGCGGCGATGCTCGATCGCGACTTCGTGCTCACCTTCGACTTCGGCGAGCGGCCGCTCACCGGCCTGCGCGTGGTGGCCGACGCCGAACGCAACCTCGGCATACTCACGCTGCTGCTGCCGACCCCGGCGGTCGCGTCCACGCAGGCCTGCGACATCTGCCTGCTGATGGACTGCTCGGGGTCGATGCAGGGCGATGCAATCGTCCAGTCACGGGCCGCGCTCGGCGCGCTGGCCATGGCCCTCGACGAGGGCGACCGCATCCAGGTGCTGCGCTTCGGCGACGAGTGCGTGCCACTGCTGCGGCGCCCCATGCGCGCCACCGCGCGCGTGCGCGACGCGCTGCAGGAGCTGACCGATACCATCAATGCCGACCTTGGCGGCACCGAGATGAACCACGCGCTGGAGGCCGCGCTCACCGCGCTGGAGGGGCTTGATGGCCCCGCGCGCAATCCGGTCATCGTGCTCGTGACCGATGGCGCGGTGCATGCGCAGGCCATCGAGCCGGCGCGCGTGCGCGCCGCCCGCAGCGGCGTGCGCATCTTCGTGGTGGCGGTCGGCAGCAGCGCCGGCAGTGCGGCGCTGCACCCGCTGGCCGCATCCACGGGCGCGACGCTCGAGCGCGCAGTGCCGGCCGAGCCGATCGCCGCCGCGGTACTGCGCCAGCTGCGGCGCGCGCGCATGCCCGCGCCGCAGCCCCCGCGCATCGACTGGGGCGGCGCTGCGCAAGCGCTGCCGTTGCCCGTGACCTATCCCGGCGATGCCTTGGTCGCGGTGGCCGTTCTGCCCGGCCCGCCGCGGCACGCGCCCGCCGTGCAGTGGGAGGCCGACGGTGCGCGCATCGAGCTTGACGCGGGGCCGCGCGCGGAACTGCCCGCATGGCGCGCCTGGGCCGGCCAGCAGGTCTACCTCGCCGCCACCCGTGACGAGGAACGCGAAGCGCTCGCGCTGCGCTATGGCCTCATCTGCGCGATGACCTCGGCGGTGCTCGTGCAGCAGCGCGCACCCTCGGCGCGCAGCGCCCAGCTGCCGCGCATCGTGCCGGTCGCGCACATGGCGCGCGCCGACCGCCTCGCGGGCGTGGCGATGTCGCTCGGCCCCGCCAGCCTCATCCACGGCTTGAACCGTGCATCGATGCCCGCGATGTACAAGGGCCGGCCGATACGCTCCTCCGGGCTGTACGACGAACTGACGGGCCTCCCACCCTGCGCCGACGTCGACGCCGACGCCACCGAGCGCACACTGTCGCCCGAGCGCGTGGCGCAACTCGAACGTGCGATCCTGCCCGTGCTGCTGCGGCTGTTGCTGGTCGAACGCGTCACGAGCCTCGACCGGCAGCAGGTCCTGGATGCGCTCGCGGCGGACCTGCGCGAGGATGCCGCGCTGTTGTGGGCGCGGCTGGGCTGCCACGGCGGTGACATCCATGGGCTGTTCCAGCTGCTCGTGGAACTGGGCGAACGCCATGCGCAACTGATGCCGGTGCTCGACGAAGAGCAGGAACTGCATTGGTCACGCCTGAGCCACCACCTGCCGCTGGCGTGACCGGCCGGCGGACGCGCCACAGCGCGCCGACCGGCGCGGTGCCCGCGGTCGCGACGCACCGTTTCCCTGCGCCACCGCCGGGCCAGCACGCCGCGGGCCCGGCGGCCCTCACACCACGATGTTGACGATCTTGCCCGGCACCACGATGAGCTTCTTCGGCGTCGCGCCGGCGACGAACTCGGCCACGCGCGGCTCGGCCAGGGCGAGGCGTTCGATTTCCTCGCGTGGCGCCGTCTGGGCGACCTCGATCGTGCCGCGCAACTTGCCGTTGACCTGCACCGCGAGCGTGACCACCTCGCGCGCGAGCGCGTGCGGGTCCGCCTTGGGCCAGGGCTGGTCCTCCAGCAGCGTCTGCGGGTGGCCGAGCACCTGCCACAGCGCATGGGCGATGTGCGGCACGATCGGGTTGAGCAGCAGCACCATCGCCTCGAGCGCCTCGCGGCGCACCGCGCGGCCCTGCGCGCTATCGTCGCTGAACTTGCCCAGCGCATTGAGCAGTTCCATCACGGCCGCGATCGCGGTGTTGAACGCATAGCGCTCGCCGATGTCGCTGGTGACCTTGTGGATGGTGGCGTGGGTCTGCCGGCGCAGCGCCTTTTGCCCGGCATCGAGCTGCGCCGGATCCAGCGCCGGCGCGGCAGCGCCGCCATGGCTGGCGACTTCGCGCCAGAACCGGCGCAGGAACCGCGCCATGCCCTCGACGCCGGCCTCGTTCCACTCCAGCGACTGTTCCGGCGGCGCCGCGAACATCGAGAACAGGCGCACGGTGTCGGCACCGTAGCGCGCGATCATCGCCTGCGGATCGACGCCGTTGTTCTTCGACTTGGACATCTTCTCGATGCCGCCGATCGTCACCGGCTGGCCGTCGCCAAGCAGCACCGCACCGATGATGCGACCCTTGTCGTCGCGCCGAACCTCGACTTCGGACGGGTTGATCCACTCGCGCGAGCCGTCGGCGTTGTCGCGGCTGTAGGTCTCGGCGACCACCATGCCCTGGCACAGCAGATTGCTGGCCGGCTCATCCGACTGCACCAGTCCCGCGTCACGCAGCAGCTTGTGGTAGAAGCGGAAGTACAGCAGGTGCAGGATCGCGTGCTCGATGCCGCCGATGTACTGGTCGACCGGCAGCCAGTAGTTGGCGCGTGCGTCGATCTGGCTGGCGGCGCCGGGCGAGGCGTAGCGCGCGTAGTACCAGCTCGACTCCATGAAGGTGTCGAAGGTGTCGGTCTCGCGCTCGGCCGCGGCGCCGCATTGCGGGCAGGTGCAGCGGCGCCAGGCCGGATCGGCCTTGAGCGGCGACTGCACACCCATGAACGCCACATCCTCGGGCAGCAGCACCGGCAGCTGGTCCTCGGGCACCGGCACCGCGTCGCAGTTGGGGCAGTAGATGATCGGGATCGGGCAGCCCCAGTAGCGCTGGCGTGACACGCCCCAGTCGCGCAGGCGGTAGTTGACGCGCCGCCTGCCCGTGCCTGCGCGTTCGAAGCGCGTCGCCAGCGCCTCGAACGCGCCGCGGAAGTCCAGTCCGTCGTATTCACCCGAGTTGACCAGCCAGCCATGTTCGGTGAAGGCGCCGTCCTCGATGATCGCGCGCTCGAATTCGGCCACGATCGCCGCGGCGGCGCCGGGTTCGAACAGGTCGATCGCCCGCGACTCGCCAAGCGCGGCGCTCATCGGGTCGGTGTTGTGGCTCGCGTCGCGGTCGAGCTCGCGCACCGCCGCGCGCACCGCATCGCTCACCACCACCATCTTGATCAGCAGGTCGTACTTGGTGGCGAACTCCCAGTCGCGCTGGTCGTGGCCGGGCACCGCCATGACCGCGCCGGTGCCGTAGCCCATGAGCACGAAATTGGCGATCCAGATCGGCAGCGATTCGCCGGTGACCGGATGGATCGCACTCAGGCCGCTGTCGATGCCTTTCTTCTCCGCGGTATCGAGCTCGGCCTGGGCGGTGCCGCCGTGGCGGCATTCATCGATGAACGCGGCCACCAGCGGCTTGTCGCGCGCGGCCTTGAGCGCCAGCGGGTGCTCGGCCGCGACCGCAAGGTAGGTCACGCCCATGAGCGTGTCCGGACGCGTGGTGAACACGGTCAGCGGTTCGGCCTCGCCTTCGACCGCGAAGTGGATTTCCAGGCCCTCGGAGCGGCCGATCCAGTTGCGCTGCATGGTCTTGACCGAGTCGGGCCAGCCCGGCAGCCGGTCCAGGCCCTCCAGCAGTTCGTCGGCATAGTCGGTGATCTTGAGGAACCACTGCGGGATCTCGCGCTTCTCCACCAGCGCGCCGGTGCGCCAGCCGCGGCCATCGACCACCTGCTCGTTGGCAAGCACGGTCTGGTCGACCGGATCCCAGTTCACCACCGAGTTCTTGCGATAGGCCAGGCCCTGCTTGAACAGGCGCACGAACATGCGCTGCTCGTGCACGTAGTAGTCGGGACGGCAGGTCGCGAACTCGCGCGACCAGTCGATCGCATAGCCCATCGCCTGGAGCTGCGCGCGCATGTGCCCGATGTTGGCGTAGGTCCACTGGGCCGGCGCGGTGCGGTGCTTGATCGCGGCGTTCTCGGCCGGCAGGCCGAACGCATCCCAGCCCATCGGCTGCAGCACGTTCCTGCCCTGCATGCGCTGGAAGCGGCTGATCACGTCGCCGATGGTGTAGTTGCGCACGTGGCCCATGTGCAGCGCGCCGGATGGATAGGGCAGCATCGACAGGCAGTAGTACTTGGGCTTGCCCGCGTCCTCCCTCACCTCGAACGCACGGGTGTCGTTCCAATACTTCTGTGCGGCTGCCTCGACCGCCTGCGGTTCGTATGTCTGTTGCATCGGTGCCGTGGCGCGCCGCAAGGCGTCGCCATCCATGGTTTGCGGGAATACGGCAGCGTATCGCAGCGCAGCATCGGCGCCAACCGCGGCGGCGGCGGCGGGCGGCCGGGCCTGTCCCCTGCGGCCGCGCTTCGACGTTGGCCGGCGCGGGAAGGAAGGCTTCCCCAACCATCAACCGCGGAGAGGGAACATGACACCGACACTGATGCGCGCCGCGCTTGCCGCCGCGCTGGGCCTGGCCATGGCGGCTCCGGCCGCCGCCACCGGCTTCACCTACCACGGCCAGCTGCAGGAGGCCGGCCAGCCCGCCAACGGCAGCTATGACCTGCAACTCACGCTGTACTCGGCACCGGCCGGCGGCAGCGTGCTGGCCGGACCGGTCACGCTGTATGGCGTGACCGTCAAGGACGGCAACTTCGCCACCACGGTCGACTTCGGCACGGATACGGCACTCACGCAACAGGGCTGGCTCGAGGTCAAGCTCAAGTCGGGCACCGCCGATTTCACCGCGCTGGCCAACCGCTCGCCCGTGGCGCCCGAGGGCAGTGCCTGTCCGGGCTCGTGGACCCTCGACGGCAACGCCGGCAACCCCGCGGGCAGCTACCTGGGCACGGCCGACAACAATCCGGTGTGGCTCAGGTCCAACGGCGTGACCGCCGCCTACTTCGGCCCCAACCATTCGGTGGGGCTGGCCTTTCCGTATGTGCCGTTGGCCGACTACTCCACCGCGATCGGATACAACGCACGCACCGAGAATGCCGGCTCGATCGTCACCGGCGGCTACAACGACAACACCTTCGGCAACACCATCCGCGACACGGCCACCAACCAGGTGGTCCTCGTCGCCGAACATGGCGTGGGCATCAACACTGCCAGGGCTCCGGACAACAATCCGCTGCGCGATGAGCTCACGATCGCACCGTCGACCGGCCTGCCCGGCTCCAGCGCCGACATCACGCTCATGACCGGGACGCCCGGCACCACCGGCTATCGCGGCTTCAACGTCAACGCGTCGTCAGGCGGTTTCCTCAACATTTCGGGTCTGTACTACACCTCGGGCGACCCGATACCTTCCTACGACCCCGTGTTCGCGATCAGCCACTACCACAGCGCGACCACCGGCCGCTTCAGCTTCAATGGCGGCGGCTTCGCCAATCCGATCAGCGTCGGCACGACGCCGACCAACGGCAATGGCGCGTTCCTGAGCTCGACCGGCGTGTGGACCAACGCCTCCAGCCGCAGCTTCAAGGACTCGTTCGCGGCGATCGATCCGGTGGCGATCCTGGACAAGCTCGTCGCGCTGCCGATCCAGAGCTGGTACTACAAGGGCAACCGCGACGACGGCATGCACCTGGGCCCGGTGGCCGAGGAATTCGCCAGCGCGTTCGGCCTGGGCAGCAACGCGAAATACATCGGCACCGTCGACGAGAGCGGCGTCGCGCTCGCGGCGATCCAGGGTCTCCACCGCAAGGTCGAGCAGGAGAATGCCAGGCTCCAACGCGACAACGCGCAACTGCGCGGACGACTCGATGCGCTGGCCAGCCGCCTGGAGGTCCTGGAATCCACACGGAGGCCATGACATGAACGCGATCTCGTTCCTTCGCAGCGGCGCCCCGCCGCTGGCACTGCTCGCGCTGGCGCTGGTGGCCGGTCCCGCGGTCGCAGCCGGCAAGGACACGGCACGCCTGCCCGCGACCCACACCGACGCGCACCATGTGCTGAGCGGCAGCCTCACGCCACCGGCCGCGGGCAGCCTCCGGGGTGGCGCCTTCGCGCTCAGTGCACGCCTGGCGTCCAGCGGCCATGCGATCCCGCTGCAGGAAGGCAGTGGCTTTGCCCTCATCGCGCGCCTCGCCGTGACGCCGCTGGTGTGCTACGGCGACACGATCTTCCGCGACGGCCTGGACTTGTGACGCACTGGCGGGAGTCGCCCCGGTGGCATCGGGACGGCTCCCGCACCCATCCACGCGCACCGCCGCACCTGCTACAGTCGACCGATGCACCGGATCCGCATGGTCGCCATGGTCCTGCTGACTTGGCTGTGCGCATCGCCGGCGTTGGCGGCGCCGCCTGCGTACGCCACCGCCGAGCGCATCGCGGCCGCGCTCAACGCACGTGACGCGGCTGCCCTCTCGGCCCTGATCGACACGCGCGCGCTGGCGCGGCGCGCGTTCGCGGACATCGACCTCGGCAGCCCGCAACGCGCCGATGCCGAGCGCGGCGTGGCCAACGGCATGCAACAGACCGTGCAGAACCTCATCGCGCGCATCGAGCGCGATCATGGCACGGCCATGGCGCTGCGCGGTGCGGCCGACACCGACTCCCGCAGCGCCATCGTGCGCATCATCATGCGCGACGCGGACGACAACTACGCCGGCTCCGACTACCTCGTGTTCGACCTCGACCGGCGCGGCCGCATCGTCGACTGGACCAGCCACGCGACCGGCCTGCGCATGAGTGCCACGCTCGGTCGGCTGCTGTCGACCCTGCTCGATGAGCGCGGCGTGATCGCCAGGCTGTTCGGCCGCATGCAGGTCGACGCCGACGCGCTCGCGACCATGCGCGAGATCGGCGAGCGCACGCGCGCGGCCGACCCCGCGGCCGTGTACACGCTGCTCGAGCGCCTGCCTGCGGCATTCCGCGCCACCGCCGACTGGGCGGCGCTGCGGGTCAACGCGGCCTCGCAACTGGACGAGGCGCGCTACCGCGACAGCCTCGAACACGTGGCGCGCCATCACGGCGAGGACGCACGCTTCACCTTCATGCTCGTCGACCACCACGTCTACCGCAAGGACTACCCGCGCGCACTTGCCGCGGTGGCGCGCATGGAACGTCAGGTCGCGGCCGATGGCCTGACCCGCTACCTGGCCTGCGGCATCGAACTCGAGGCGGAGCACCCCGGACCCGCGCGTTCGGCCTGCAGTGAAGGCATCCGCCGCGAGCCCGCGCTCAAGGACAACTGGTGGTTGCTGATCGGGATGGCGAACCAGCAGCACGACGCCGCGCTCACGCTCGACACCTTGTCGGCCTACGAGCGGCAGTTCGACATGGCGTTCGACCCCGACGCACTGGTCAAGCTGGAGGCCTACCGATGGCTCGCCGGCAACGAGCGCTTCGAAAGCTGGGCCGCGGCGCGGCGTGACGATCCAGCCGGCACGACGCACTGACGGCGCCGTGCATCGGTCCCGTGCATGGCCGCGGGTGGGCGGGCGCCCCCAGCTTTTGGCATAGGCAATGCCGCGCGCGATCGCTAGCATGCAGTGCTCACCCAGGGAGACTTCCGATGCGCATCCTCGTTGCGGCCCTGCCGCTCGCCCTTGCTGCCGCCTGCGCCCACGCCCAGCCCGCGGCCTCGCTCGCGCTGCAATGCGGGCACCTGCTCGACACCGTGCATGGCAAGCTGCTCGGCGCCAGCACCATCGTGACCGATGGCCAGCGCATCAAGGAAGTGCGCAATGGCCATGACCCGGTCGCCGGCGCACAGTCGGTCGATCTCACCCGCGCGACCTGCTTGCCCGGCCTCATCGACAGCCACACGCACCTGACCGGCGAAACCAGCCGCACCGGCGCGACCGACCGTTTCCGTCTCAACACCGCCGATCACGCCATCCGCTCGACCCTCTATGCGCGGCGCACGCTCGCCGCCGGCTTCACCACGGTACGCAATCTCGGCGACGGCCACAGCATGTCGGTGGCGCTGCGCAACGCGATCAATTCGGGCCTGGTGCCCGGACCGCGCATCTTCACCGCGGGCGATGCGATCGGCTCGACCGGCGGCCATGCCGACCACACCGACGGCCTGCGCCTGGACCTGCAAGGCGACCCCGGTCCCAAGGACGGCATCATCAATGGCGTGGATGACGCCTGGAAGACCGTGCGCCAGCACTACAAGGATGGCGTGGACCTGCTCAAGATCATGCCCTCGGGCGGCGTGCTCGACGAAAGCGCGAGCGCCGAGAACGCGCAGATGACGATCGAGGAGATCAAGGCCGTGGTCGCCGCAGCGCGCGACTACGGCTTCAGCGTGGCCGCGCACGCGCATGGTGCCGAGGCGATCCGCCGCGCGGTGATCGCGGGCGTGGACTCGATCGAGCACGGCACCTTCATGGACGAGGCCGACATGAAGCTCATGAAGCAACACGGCACCTGGTTCGTGCCCACCATCATCGCGGGCGAGTATGTGGCCGAGCAGGCCAAGGTCCCGGGCTACTACCTGCCGCAGGTCGCCGCCAAGGCGGCCCGTGTCGGGCCCCTGATCCAGCAGACCGCGGGCAAGGCCTACAAGGCCGGCGTCAAGATCGCCTTCGGTACCGATGCCGGCGTCTACCCGCACGGCCAGAACGCCAAGGAGTTCCAGTACATGGTCGAAGCGGGCATCCCGCCGATGTACGCGCTGCAGGCAGCCACCACGCATGCCGCCGAGCTGCTGCGCAAGAGCAAGGACCTGGGCAGCATCGAAGCCGGCAAGCTCGCCGACGTGGTCGCGGTCGACGGCAATCCGCTCGAGGACATCAAGCTCATGCAGCAGGTGTCGTTCGTGATGAAGGACGGCGTGGTGTACAAGCAGGGCGGCCAGGGCGTGCTCGCGGCATGGGTCAGGTGATGCGCCGTCGCGCACGCGGCTGATGCGTACGGGTGCCGTGCGCCGCCGCGTCGCTGCGGCGGCGCCCCGGCGTGCCGGCGCCGTCCATCTTTGGCATAGTGGCGCGATGTCGCGACTGCTCGTATTCCAGCATGTGGCCGCCGAGCCGCTCGGCACGCTCGATCCGTTGATCCGCGCGCGCGGCCACCGCATCAGCTTCAAGAACTTCGAACGCGAGCCCGATGCGGTCCCGCAGGTCGACCGTTACCGCGGCCTCATCGTGCTCGGCGGTCCGATGAACGTGCAGGACCATCCGCACCGCGCGCACCTGCGCCACGAGATGCGCGCGATCGAGCAGATGCTCGCGCAGGGCAAACCCGTGCTCGGCATCTGCCTGGGCGCGCAACTGCTCGCCCACGTGCTCGGCGCGCCGGTGCAGCGCAACCCGGTCAAGGAAATCGGCTGGTATGAGCTGCACAAGACCGCCGCGGGCGCGAGCGACCCGGTGCTGGCGCCCCTGCAGGCGCGCAGCACGGTGTTCCAGTGGCATGGCTGTCGCTTCGACATTCCACGCAGCGCGGTGCACCTGGCCAGCAGCGCCGACTGCGCGCAACAGGCGTTCCGCCACGGCGACAATGCCTATGGTTTCCAGTTCCACCTCGAGATGGACGAGCGCCTCATCGAACGCTGGCTCGCGACGCCCGCCTACCGCGACGAACTCGCGGGCGCCGGCCTGGCGCAGGATGAACACGCGATCCGCGCGCAGACACGCCAGCACATCGCCGGCCTGCAGCAGCAGGCGGCCGCGGTGTTCAACAACTTCCTCGACCTGGTGGGCCAACCGCAGCGGCGCCGGACCCTGCCCTCGCGCGAATGGGTGTGAGATGAACGCCCCTGTCCACAGGCCGCGCCGGCTTCGGCCCACGCCCACAGCCGCGGCGCCGCACGCGGCACATGCCGCGCCACCCGCGCATCCATGAATCCGCATTGGCTGGGCAGCCTCGCCGCCACCTTGACCACGATCTCGTTCGTGCCACAGGCGGTGCGCGCGATCCGCACCCGCGACACGCGCGGGATTTCGACCTGGATGTACGCGCTGTTCACGCTCGGCATCGCCTGCTGGTTCGGCTACGGCGTACTGCTGGGCTCGTGGCCGATGATCGTCTCCAACGCGATCACGTTCGCGCTGGCCGCGACCATCCTCGTGCTCAAGCTGCGCTACGGCTGAGGCGGTGAGGCGGCGCGCCTGCGCGCGGCCATGTGCCGCAGGTAGGCCAGCAGCGCATCCAGGTCCGCTTCGGGCAGGCTCGCCGCATCGAAGCCGGGCATGCGTGCCTGCGGCCAGCGGCGCAGGCGCTGCGGATCGCGCAGGTAGGTGCGCAGCAGGTCCGCCCGCAGGTACTCGGTCGGACTGTAGGGCACGTTGAGGTCGGGGCCGAGCGTGGCATCGCCCGCGCCGTTGAGCGTGTGGCAGGACAGGCAGTTGGCCACGAACACATCGAGGCCGTGGCGGACCGGGTCGTCACGGCCCAGCGCCGGATCGGGCGACAGCGCGGGGAAGCGCAGCATCACGTCGGGCAAACGGCGGATCGCGGCCAACTGATAGGGCCAGCGCTCGGGGCCGACGCGCGCGGCCTGCGGGTGCGTCCACACGAGATAGAACGGTCCGGCACTGGCGGCCTTGCCGGGCAGCGGCGGCCATGGCGTATCGACATCCTCGATCGCGAGCCAGGCTCTGCTGCCACGCTCGTTCCAGATCAGTGCCGCGGGGATTTCGGCCACGAAGCCGTCACGCGCGACGAACTGCAGATGGTCGTGCGCATCGACGCCGGCCAGCAGCACGCGCAACGGCAGCGCGCGATAGCGCATCGCACGTCCGTAGGCCACGTCGGCGTCGATCGTGATCTCGCGCACCTCGCTGCGCGCGAGCAGCGCCGCGCTGTCGAGCCTGCGCGGCGCGGCGCCAAGGTCCAACGTGAGCTGCGCGGCGGCAGCCGGCAGCACGATCCAACCCAGCACCACCACCCACGGCCAGCGCATCGGCTCGGCTCCCGCTGCATCGACCGCACGATTGTAGCGGTGGCCGCCGCGCGCACCGCCGCCATTGCAATCGCGCCAGGCTGGCACAATGTGGGTTGGCCGCCCAGGAGCCCACGCATGTCCGATACCGCCGCACCCGCCTATGTGTTCGACGCCACCGAAGCCAACTTCCAGAGCGAGGTGATCGACGCCTCGTTCCAGCAGCCGATCCTCGTCGACCTGTGGGCGACCTGGTGCGGCCCGTGCAAGACGCTCGGGCCGATCCTCGAAAAGGTCATCGCCAGCTTCAACGGGGCGGTGCGCCTGGCCAAGGTCGACGTCGACAAGGAACAGGCGCTGGCCGCGGCGTTCGGCGTGCGCAGCATCCCGACCGTGGTGTTGCTGCGTGACGGCCAGGCGGTGGACGGCTTCAACGGCGCGCTGCCCGAAGGCGCGCTGCGCGAGTTCCTGCTGCGCCACGTGCAGCCGGCCGAAGCGGCAGCGGAGGCGGCACCCGCGCCCGCGAGCGGGCGCGAGGAAACTCCGGCGCAGACGATCGCACGCCTGCAGCAGGAGATCGCGGCCGCCCCCGACCAGGCTGACCTCAAGCTCGACCTCGCGCTCGCGCAGATGCAGGCCGGCGACGCCGCTGCCGCGCAGGCCGAGCTCGACGCACTGCCGGCCAATCTCGCCAACGACGATCGCGCGCATCGCCTGCGCAGCCAGCTCGACTTCGCGCGCTCGCTCAAGGACGCGCCCGCCGCAGGCGAACTGCGCGCGCGCATCGAGCGCGATGGCAACGACCACGAGGCGCGCGACCTGCTCGGCGTGCGCCTGCTCATCGACGGTGAGGCCGCGGCGGCACTCGAGCAGTTCCTGCATGTGCTCAAGGCCGACCGCAACTGGCACGATGGCCAGGCCAGGAAGCGCCTCGTTGCGGCTTTCAACATGCTTGACGATGCCGAACTGGTCGGCAGCTACCGCCGCCGGATGTCGTCGCTGCTGTTCTGACCACGCGCGCCACCCGCGCAAACCCGACGCCGCCTGATGTGGCGGCGCAACACGCGTGACCCGTATCGCTTCCGATACGTGACCCGATTCGCACCTGCCACGTGACCCAGGCCGCGCCGAGCGCGTCGCGCCCGGTCCGGCACGCGCGTAGGATATACGTCCAGCGCATCCTGATGCGCTTCACCGGGCTCCATCGGGAGTTCCCGCAAGCCAGTCGTTGTGCCAATGAAGGCACGCACATGAAGCTGGCGGTTGCATGGGGAAACGGAGCGCGTGGTATCCATCGCCTTGGCCGATGGAGATTCGTGGACACATGCCGCGCGCTGCCGTAACAGCCAAGGGCGGTCCATCCATCGTGGGAGAAACGACATGAGATGCAGTTCATCCCGAACAGGCACCACCACCCACCAGAAGCTGCTCACCAGTTGCCTCGCCGCCGCACTTGCCTGCGCAAGCGGGGCAAACGCGAGCACCAACCTGCAGGCGCCACCTGCACCGAGCGCAGCGCCTGCGGCCACCGCCGCAGCGCACGTCCTGCCCTTGCTCGATGTCAAGCGGCTGGAACCCCACCTGCGCCGCGCCAACCGGCAGCCTCCGGCGGTTCCCGCGGCAAGCATTCCCGTCACCAACTGCAACGACTCGGGCGCCGGCAGCCTGCGCGACGCGATTTCCGGCGCCGCCAGCGGCGACACGATCGACATGACGGGCCTGAGCTGCAGCACGATCACGCTGACCACCGGCATGATTTCCATCGGGCAGGACGACCTGACGCTGCAGGGCCCAGGCATGCTGGCGCTGGAGGTGAGTGGCGACGACGCGAGCCGCGTGTTCTGGCATATCGGCGACGGCACGCTCCGGATCAATGACATGATGGTGAGCCATGGGTACAAGTATCTGGCCGATGGCGCCCTTGGCAACCCGGCCGGCGGCTGCGTGTTCTCCGCGGGCGAGGTGACCATGGATCATGCGTGGGCCAAGTACTGCAAAGCCGAATCCAGCGATGTCGACACGTCGGTGCGTGGTGGTGCGATCTACGCCAAACTGGGCCTTGGGCTCAACAGCAGCTTCATCACCTCGAGCGAAGCCGAATCGACCGCGTTCGAAGCACTTGGCGGAGGTGCCTACAGCCAAGGTCCCGTGGTGCTGATAGACAGCATCATCGAATCCAACTCTTCCTCGAGGACGGGTGGCGGCATCCAGACCGGGTCCTTGAGGCCCGGCGGCGTGGCCGGCGGCGACGTGCTCGCCAAGTACAGCACGTTCAACAACAACCAGGCCAGCTTGGGCGGCGGCATCTACACCAATGCGGACCTGTCCGTGCTCGGTTCCACGGTATCCGGCAATGTGGCCTGCGGTGGCAGCGGCATTTACGTGGTGCAGGGCGGCAACGTCAGCGGACCGGCCGTGCTCGACAACAGCACCGTATCCGGCAATGAAGCGTGGTGTGTCAATCGCCCGGCCGGCATCTCGCTGTGGAATCGCAATGGCGATTTCCGCGACAGCACGATCGCCTTCAATACGGGCCAACGCAACAGCAACAACAAGTACGGGGTCGGCGTCCGCGTGGCGGCTGCCACGAGCACCCTCGTGCTCAACAACACGATCATCTCCAACAATACGGTGTTCGATGGCAGCGCCCACGATGTCGATGACATCGGCGGCAACGGCACGGTCAGCGGCGCGAACAACCTGGTGTTCTTCCCATCCTCGATGATCATGCCAGGGGGCACGATCCTGCTCACCGATCCGATGCTGCGGCCACTGGCCAACAATGGTGGGCTCACGCGCACCCACATGCCCAACTTCGGCAGTCCCGTGATCGATGTGGGCAACAACGTCTCGGGCGCGACCAATGACCAGCGCGGCAGCGGATATCCGCGCATTCGCGGCGCGCAGGCCGACATCGGTGCGATCGAGTTCAACCTGGCCGATTCGATCTTCGACGACGGCTTCGACCCCTGACGGCAATCACGCAGCGCAGCCACCCCGAATCCACGGGGTGGCTGCGCCAAGCGCCCGGTCGCACGCCGACATGGCGATCACTGTCGACCCGACGCCTCCAGCCCCGCGCCTCCCGGCCCGCACGCGCGGCCGCCCGAGTCCGCATCACGCCACGCGCAGCAGACGCATGGCACCGCGCACGCGCCGCCACCGAGGCGCCTGGCGCCGCCTCCAGGTGTGACATCGGCACGATTTGATTAAGATGACCGCGCGCCCGGTCCCGCAGCAGCGGTGGGGCGCGCACGAGCGGGGGCTCATTGCATCGATCAGGGAGATTCACCATGCAACCTCGCTCCTGGCACGTGACCCGTGCCCCCCGCCTCAGTCTCCTCGCGGGCGGCCTGTCCGCCACGCTGCTCCTGGCCGGGCAGGCCAGTGCCGGCATCCAACCGCCTCCGGCGCCACCACCAACGGCCAGCACGCCCCCGTCGCTCGCCGGCATCGATTTGCGCGCACTCCAACGCATGCTGGCGATCACCGCGGGAGCACCCGCGCGCGCGCCCGGCAACGCGCTCCCGGTGACCAACTGCGGCGACAGCGGGCCGGGCAGCCTGCGCGATGCGGTGGCCGCGGCGGCCGATGACGACACCATCGACCTGACCCAACTCGATTGCAGCAAGATCACGCTCACCACCGGCGCGATCGAGATCGGTGTCGACACCCTGACCCTGGTGGGACCGCGCATGCTGGGCGTCGAGATCAGCGGCAACGACAGCTCGCGGGTGTTCCACCACACGGGGCACGGCGCCGTGAGCCTGCGCGGCATGATGGTCACCCATGGCCGCACGGCGCTCGATGCGGGTGCCACGGGCTCCCCCGACGGCGCCTGCATCCGCAGCACCGGCTCGGTGTACCTGCACGACACGTGGATCAAATACTGCAGTGCCAACTCGGCACAGAGCGTCGATGCCGTGCGTGGCGGGGCGGTGTTCGCGGCCGGCAAGGCGATCGTGAGCCAAAGCTTCATCAGCGACAACAGCGCCTACCATTCGGCACGTCAGGCACGTGGCGGCGGCGTCTACGCGGGCGACGGACTGGCGCTGCTCAGCAGCATCGTGTCGGGCAATCACACCGGCGGCGCCTTGGGCGGCACCGGCGGCGGCGTGCAAGCCGGGTCGATGTCACAGCTGGGATCGGTGGCGACGGACGGCAGTTCGATCAAATACAGCACCATCGCGGACAACGAGGCCAGCAAATGGGGCGGCGGAGCCTACATCACCGGCGATGCGCGGGTGGAGCGCTCGGCGATCACGGGCAACCAGGCCGGGGCCACCGCGGGCGCGTATTTCGTCATGGCCGCCACCTATCCGGTGACCATCAGCAACAGCACGATCTCGGGCAACCATGCGACCACCGCCACCGCGGCCGCCGGCGTGGGCATCTGGGGCAACCCTGCGCGGATCCATGATTCCACCATTGCGTTCAATACGGTGACCGCAGCCGGCAACGGCTCGACGTTGTTTGGCACGGGAGTGCGCGTGTGTACCGCCACCCTGCTGGAACTGCACAACACGATCGTGGCCAACAACAGCCGCGACTTCGGCTCGGGCACGGTGCCCGATGACATCGGCGGCATCGGTTCCAGCCAGGTGATCGGCAGCAACAACCTCGTGTACTCCCACTCGGCCGTGGCGGTCCCCGCTGACACGCTCGTCGGGATCGACCCGTTGTTGCTGCCATTGGACTTCCATGGCGCAATCACGAAGATCCACATGCCGATGCCAGGCAGCCCGGTGATCGACGCCGGCAACAACCTCTCTGGCGCCGTCACCGACCAGCGCGGCCCCGGATTTGCGCGTGTCCACGGCGGCCGCGCCGACATCGGTGCTGCCGAATACGGCGCGGATACGATCTTCGCCCACGGCTTCGAGTTCTGACAGTGTCATGTGGCACCCGGTGGTGGTGGCGGGCGGTGTCGGGGCTGCAGCGGCTACGGCGATGCGCGATGATTGCGATTCATCCACAGGAGTAGCGCGCATGGCTCCCGACCAAGCCCCAACCGGGCCCGACACCGCAGCCGGCCACAGTGATGCGACCGGCTTCCGCTTCGTGGTCAACTGGCCCGAGATCCATGCTGACGACGCCGCCGCGATCAAGGCGTTCTGGGTGGCCGAGGGCGCTCTCAACGACGAGGCCGCCATGGCGCAGCGCGTGCGCCAAGTGGTCATGCACGCGCGCTCGGCCGATGGCGCGGTGGCCGGCGTGTGCACCGCGATCGCCGTCACGCCACCGCGGCTGGCGCAACCGATGTACTACTGGCGCACCTTCGTCGGCGCACGCTGGCGCGCCAGTCCACTGGTGATGTCGCTGCTCAAGCGCTCCTGCGTGCTGCTGGAGGAGCACGCGCGCGCCCACGACTATCCGTGCATCGGCGTGCTGCTCGAACTGGAGAACGACCGCTTCAAGGAACGCGGCCGCATGGCGACCTGGTTCAACCCGCGCTTCGTGTACATCGGTCGCAGCGACCGCGGGCTCGACCTGCGCGCGCTGTACTTCAAGGGCGCGCGGCTGAAGCCGCCGGCACAGTCGGCTTGAGGCAACGCATCGCCTGTCGCACGCCTGCCGCGCATGGCAGGATCAGTCACCCCGCATCACGCCCGACGCCATGAACAGCTACGCCACGCCTGCCGTTCCCGTGCCTGCCGACGCCGCACCCGCCCCGGATGTGAACCAGGTGCTGGGCAGCATGCACACGAACAACTTTCCGGAACTGCTGCGGCAACTGCGCAGTTGCCTGCTGGTGAGCACCTACCAGGCCGGCAAGCTCGTGATCCTGCGGCCCGACGGCGCATCGATCAACACCCATTTCCGCAATTTCACCCGCCCGATGGGCATGGCCGCCGACACCGAACGCCTCGCGCTGGGGACCTCGATCGAGATTGCCGAGTTCCGCAACATGCCGGCGGTGGCCAAGCGCCTGCAGGATCCGCCGCGCCACGACGCCGTGTACATGGCGCGCCGCGGCCACATCACCGGCGCGATCGACATCCACGAGATGGCGTGGGACAAGCACGGCGACCTGTGGTTCGTGAACACGCTGTTCTCGTGCCTGTGCACGCTCGACACCAAGTCGAGCTTCGTGCCGCGCTGGCGGCCACGCTTCGTGAGCCACTACGCGCCGGAGGACCGCTGCCACCTCAACGGCCTGGGCATGCGCGATGGCAAGCCGCGCTACCTGACCGCACTGGGCGACAGCAACGAGCCGCAAGGCTGGCGCAAGAACAAGCGCGATGGCGGCCTGCTCATCGACATGGCCACCGACCGCATCATCACGCGTGGACTGTCGATGCCGCACTCGCCGCGCTGGTACGAGGGCAAGCTATGGGTGCTGGAATCGGGGCGCGGCAAGCTCGTCACGATCGATCCCAAGAGCGGCGAGAAGAGCGACTTCGCGAGTGTGCCCGGCTTTGCGCGCGGCCTGGACTTCCTCGGCCCGCTCGCCTTCATCGGCCTGTCGCAGCTGCGCGAATCCAACGCATTCACCGACATCGAGATCACCGATGACAACCGCGACCGGCAAAGCGGCGTCTGGGTGGTGCACCTGGACACCGGCAAGACCATCGCGCTGCTCAAGTTCACCGGCGCGGTGCAGGAGATCTTCGCGGTGCAGGCGGTGCCCGGCGTGCTGTTCCCGGAAATCATCAGCGAAGGCGAATACCTCACCAATTCCTACGCACTGCCGGACGAGGCGCTGCGCGAAGTCGGCTTCACCCAGCCCAAGCCCGACGCGATAGCGACGCCCGGCAACGGCTACGCCACCGATCCGGCTGGGTCGGATGCCGCGACCGGGCCCTGAGCCTGCGCGCTGCGGCCGCTGCGCCAGGCGTTGACCACCAGCAGGGCCTGCGCGCACATCTGCGCCGATGGCGCCTCGCCGTCGATGCGCAGCGTGCCCTCGGGCGGCGCGTCGAAGCGCGTGGTCATCGCATCGACCAGCGCCGGCAGGCGATCACCGGCCGGATGGCTGCCGCGCGCGACGTCACGCTCGATGCGCAGGCGCGCGAGCGAAGGCCGGCACTCCACCAGCAGCGGCAGCACGGCATGGCCGTGCTGGGCGGCGGTGGCCGCCACCGCATCGAAGTCCTTGCGCCGCGCGAACGTCATGCCGTCGAGCACGCTCGGGGCGCCAAGCACGCAGTTGATCTCCAGCGCCATGAGCACGCCACGGAACGCGGCGCGCTTTTCCATGCGCGTGTAGCTGCAGGTGGGGAACATCGCCGCGCGGATCGCATCGCGGCAGATGCGCCGCAACGCCAGCTCGCGCTCGAGCGCGCGCGCGATGGTGGTCTTGCCGGCACCGGGCAGGCCCATGAGCGCCACCACGATGCGATCGGCGGACGTGCTCATGCGGCGCTCCCGCGGGCCCGGTGGCGCGCCCGTGCCGCCGTGCGCGTGCCGCCCCGCATGGGTGATCGTGATGTCCGTGATGCCATCGGCTCTCCCCTCGCCTCGGCTAGAATCCCGGTGCCATCTTCGCGCAGCGGCGGGTGCCACGCCAATCGACCGGGATTCCCATGCGCTCCCTCCATATCCAACGCTACCTGTTCGCCGGCCTGCTCACGATCATTCCGATCTGGCTGACCTGGATCGTGTTCAAGTGGATCTTCGCGCTGCTGTCGGACGTCAACCTGCCGTGGATCACCGCGCTCGTCAACGCCTATCCCGACACGCTCGGCCACCTGCGCCAGGACTGGCTGCTGTCGATGCTCGCGTTCGTGAGCACACTGGTGCTGCTGTACGTGATCGGCTTCGCGGCCTCGCGCGTGCTTGGCCAGCGCGTGCTGGCGCTGTTCGAGCGCCTGATCGAGCACATCCCGATTGCCCACAGCATCTATGGCGGGGCCAAGAAGCTCATGGCGATGCTGCAGAGCAAGCCCGGCGGCACCCAGCGTGTGGTGCTGGTCGCATTCCCCTCGCCCGAACTGCGCACGATCGGCTTCGTCACGCGCGTGTTTCGCGACGCGGCGGGAGTGGAGCATGCCGCGGTCTACATCCCCACCACACCCAACCCGACCGGCGGCTACCTTGAGATCGTGCCGGTCGCGCAACTCACCGCTACCGACTGGAGCGTGGACCAGGCGATGGCGTTCGTGCTGTCGGTTGGCGCCACCTCGCCCGACCCGCTGCCATTTCCGATTTCGGGGAATCCGCCATGAACCTGCTGCGCTCGCTGTGCCTGCTGCTCCTCGCCTGCTGCCTGGCGCCGTTCGCGCATGGCGCCACAGGCGCCGCCGACTGGACCACGCCGGCCGAACGCGCGCAGTTCCGCACCACGCCCTCCTACGCCGACACGCGCGCCTACCTGCAGCGCCTGGCCGAGGCCGCACCCGGCACCCTGCAGCTCACGCGCTTCGGGGTGTCGCCCGAAGGCCGCGATCTCATGCTCGTGGTCGCGGCCGGCGGCGGCGAGTTCACACCGCAGGCCGCACGCGCCTCGGGCAAGACCATCGTGCTGGTGCAGGCAGGCATCCATGCCGGCGAGATCGAGGGCAAGGACGCCGCGCTCATGCTGCTGCGTGACCTCGCGTTCAAGCGCGGGCACCGTCACCTGCTCGACCACACGATCCTGCTGTGGCTGCCGATCTTCAACGTCGACGGCCACGAGAACTCCAGCCCGTGGAACCGCATCAACCAGAACGGGCCGCAGCAGATGGGCTTTCGCGCGACGGCGCAGAACCTCAACCTCAACCGCGACTACATGAAGGCCGACGCGCCCGAGATGCGCGCGTGGCTGGCGATGTTCGACGCATGGCACCCGGACCTGTTCCTCGACATCCACACCACCGACGGCGCCGACTACCAGTACGACCTCATGTGGTACATGGAGCAGTGGGGGCCGCTGCATCCGGCCGTGCAGCGCTGGCAGGGCGAGGCCTTCGAGCGCGACATCGTGCCCGCCTACGAGCGCAAGCGGCACCTCGCGGCGCCCTACCTGGAACTGGTCGATGGCGGCGATCTGCGCAAGGGCATCAGCAACTTCGGCTCGGGTCCGCGCTTCTCGACCGGCTACGTGGCGCTGCGCAACCGCGCCGCGCTGCTGGTGGAGACGCACATGCTCAAGCCCTACGCGGTACGCGTGCGCGCCGCGCATGACTTCGTGCTGGCCACGCTCGAACGGCTCGCGCGCGACGAGGGCGCGCTGCGCCGCGCGGTCACCCAGGCCGATGCCGACACCGTCGCGCGCGGGCGCAAGGGCGGCGCGAGCCTTGCGGTCGCATTCAAGACCTCGACCCAATCGGTGCCGTTCACGCTCAAGGGCTATGCCTGGAGCCACACCCCCAGCGACATCTCGGGCGGCGACTGGGTGCGCTACGACCCTCGTCGGCCGCGCACCTACGTGGTGCCGCATTACCGCGACCTGGTGGCGAGCCAGACCGTGTCGCTGCCGGCCGCCTACCTCGTGCCCAGCGGCTGGCCGCAGGTGGTCGAACGCCTGCGCCTGCACGGCATCCGCGTGCAGCGCATCGACCATGCGCTCGAACTCGCGGTCGAGCACGACCAACTCGATGCGCCGCAATGGGCCGGCAAGCCGTTCGAGGGCCACCACCTGCTCACGCGCTTCGAGCAGGCGCGCAAGCCGGCCACGCTCGCGTTCGCACCCGGCGCGGTCCTCGTGCCGCTGGACCAGCCGCTGGCCAATGTCGCGATCAACCTGCTCGAACCGCAGGCCAGCGATTCGCTGCTGCGCTGGGGCCTGTTCGATGCCATCTTCGAACAGAAGGAATACGCCGATCCGCGCGTGACCGAGCAGATCGCGCGCGACATGCTCGCGCGCGATCCCGCGCTGCGGCAGGAGTTCGAACAGCGCCTGGCCAGCGACACGGCCTTTGCCGCATCGCCTTGGGCGCGCCTGGACTTCTTCTACCGGCGCTCGCCGTGGTACGCGACCCAGCGCGTGGGCGCCTATCCGGTCGTGCGCCTGGACAGCGCCGCCGTCGCCAGCGCCACGGGTGCCGGGACGGGTGCGGGCGCGGGTACGGCCACCTCCCGATAACACGCTGTTCCGGAACGGAAACCTTGCCTCGGCAGTGACCTTTGACACGGGCCGTGCCGGCCCCGCACGCGTTACCCTCGCGCATCGCCCTGCCGCTTGCATCGCACGCGTGCCCATCCGCACGCCACGACCCGTGCGACCTGCAGGCCCACCTGCCACATCCCTTGCCATGGAGTCTTCGATGAACGCGTTGTTCCGCAAACACCTGCCACTGGCGATCTGCGCCGCGCTGTCGACCGGCGCCGTGGCCGCCTCGTTCGATACCAGCGAACTCGACACCAAGCTCAATCCCTGTGCCGACTTCAATGCGTTCGTCAACGCCAAGTGGGTGGCAGCCAACCCGATTCCGGCCGACAAGACGCGCTGGGGCGCATTCGATGCACTGCGCGAGCAGAGCCTGCAGACCCAGCACGAGATCGTCGAGGCCGCCGCGCGCGGTGCCGACCAGGCCAGTGCCGGCTCGATCGAGCAGAAGATCGGTTGGTTCTATCGCGCGGGCATGGACGAGGCCGCGATCGAGAAGGCCGGCATCACCCCGCTCGAGCCCGAGCTGGCACGCATCGCCGCGATCCAAAAGCCGGCCGACATCACCGCCTACCTCACCGACGCGATGGCGCGCGGCCAGGGCGACCTGTTCATGTTCGGGGCCGGTCCCGACTTCAAGGACTCCAAGATCCAGATCGCATTCGCGATGCAGGGCGGACTGTCCCTGCCCACGGCCGAGTACTACAGCAAGGCCGAGTACAAGGAATTGCGCGAAGCCTACAAGGCCCACGTCGCCAAGATGCTCGAGCTGGCCGGCAGCGACGCCGCCACCGCCAAGCGTGACGCCGAGCGCGTGCTGGCGTTCGAGACGCGCCTGGCCACGGCATCGCTTACCCCGGTGGAATGGCGCAAGCCCGAAAACCAGTACCACTTCGTGACCGTCGCGCAGGCCGACGCGGCATCGCCCAACTTCCCGTGGAGCAAGTTCCTTGCCGCGCAGAAGGCCGACATCAAGGGCGGCTTCTCGCTGTCGCAGCCCAGGTTCTTCGCCGAGATGGACAAGATGATCGTCGACGTGCCGGTGGCGCACTGGCAGGCCTACCTGCGCGCGCATGCGATCGACAACGCCGCGCCCTACCTGTCCAAGGCCTTCGCCACCGAGTCGTTCGAGTTCTACAAGAAGACGCTCAGCGGCCAGAAGGAGCAGGAAGCGCGCTGGAAGCGCGTGCTCGGCGCCACCAATCGCAGCATGGGCATGGCGCTGGGCGAACTGTACGTGGCCAAGGCCTTCCCGCCGGCCGCCAAGCAGCGCGCGCAGGAACTGGTGACCAACGTGGTGGCCGCGCTCAAGACCCGCATCGAGCACCTGGACTGGATGAGCGATGCGACCAAGACCAAGGCGCTGGAGAAGTGGGGCACCTTCCTGCCCAAGATCGGCTATCCCGACAAGTGGCGCGACTGGTCGGGCCTGTCCATCAAGCCCGGCGACTATTATGGCAACGTGATGGCGGCCGCACGCTTCAACAACGCCTGGGACGTGGCCAAGATCGGCCAGCCCACCGACCGCCTCGAATGGGGCATGACCCCGCAGACGGTCAACGCCTACTACAACCCCAGCGACAACACGATCAACTTCCCGGCTGCGATCCTGCAGCCGCCGTTCTTCGACTTCAAGGCCGACGATGCGCTCAACTACGGCGGCATCGGCGCGGTGATCGGCCACGAGGCCACCCACGGCTTCGACGACGAGGGCAGCCAGTTCGATGCGCAGGGCAACAATGTCAACTGGTGGACCAAGGACGATCGCAACAAGTTCGACGCCCGCACCGACAAGCTGGTCAAGCAGTTCGACGCCTACGAGCCGTTGCCGGGCAAGCACGTCAACGGCCGGCTCACGCTGGGCGAGAACATCGCCGATCTCGGCGGCATCAACGTGGCATGGGACGCGTTCCAGCGCACGCTCAAGGCCCATCCGGAACAGGACGCCAAGATCGACGGCTACACGCCCGACCAGCGCTTCTTCCTCAACTGGGCGCGGGTGTGGCGCGGGTCGATCCGCCCCGAACAGCTGCAGGTGATGCTCAACGCCGACCCGCATGCGCCCGCGCAGTACCGCGCGATGGCGGCGCCGTCCAACATGCCGCAGTTCGCGACGGCGTTCTCATGCAAGGCGGGCGATGCGATGGTGCGCAGTGGCGACCAGCAGGTGAAGATCTGGTGACGCAGGCTCGCCACCGGCGCAGGCCGCACCCGCACCACGGCCACGCTGCGGGCGCGCCGTGGCCTGCGCGGGCGCCCGCGCCGGTCGCGCGCACCCACTGACACTTCAAGGTTTCGTCATTCGACGCACGAGGTTGCCGCCATGCCACTCCCCACACCGCGCCTGCTGGTATCCGTCCTCACCCTGGCCGTGAGCATCCCGCTCGCGGCGGCGCCGGTGTTCGACGTCGGCGATCTCGACCGATCGGTATCGCCCTGCGTGGATTTCAACGCCTACGTCAACGGCAAGTGGGTCGCCGCCAATCCGATCCCGGCGGACAAGACCCGCTGGGGCGCGTTCGATGAACTGCGTGAGAAGAGCCTCGCCGCCCAGCACGCGCTGGTGGAGCGGGCCGAGCGGGGTGCCGACGCGGCCGCGCCTGGCTCGATCGAGCAGAAGATCGGCTGGCTGTACCGCTCGGGCATGGATGAGGCGGCGATCGACAAGGCCGGGTACGCTCCGCTCAAGCCCGACCTGGCGGCGATCGCGCGGCTGCGCAACACGCGCGACATCACTGCCTGGCTCGGACGGGCCTTTGCGCGTGGCGACGGCATCGGCTTCCACTTCGGCCCCGGCGCCGACTACAAGGATGCGCGCCGCCAGATCGCGTTCGCGCGCCAGGGTGGGCTCGGCCTGCCCACGCCCGACTACTACAGCAAGGACGAGCACAAGGACATCCGTGCCGCCTACGTCGCCTATCTCGCCAGGCTGTTCGAACTCACCGGCGTCAAGCGCCCGCTCGCTGCGCGCAAGGCACAGGACGTGCTCGCCTTCGAGACGCGCCTGGCCAAGGCCTCGCTGTCGCGCGTCGAACTGCGCGATCCGGCCAACCAGTACCACTTCGTCAGCGTGGCCGATGCCGACAAGCTCACGCCGCACTTCGACTGGGGCGCCTTTCTCAAGGCACTGGACCTGGCGCCGGGCGACGGCTTGTCGCTGTCGCAGCCGAAGTTCTTCGCCGAGTTCGACGCGATGCTCGCCGACGTTCCGGCCACGCAATGGCGCGACTACCTCACCGCGCACACGATCGACGATGCCGCGCCGTTCCTGTCGCAGCCGTTCCAGCAGGCCCACTTCGACTTCCACGACCACACGCTCAACGGCCAACCCGAGCAGCGCGCCCGCTGGAAGCGCGTGCTCGACGCGGTCAATGCCGGCATGGGCATGGCACTGGGCGAGCTGTACGTGAAGGACTACTTCCCGCCCGCGGCCAAGGCACGCGCGCAGCAACTGGTCGACAACGTCAACAACGCGATGAAGGCGCGACTGGAACGGCTCGACTGGATGAGCCAACCCACGCGCGAGAAGGCCTTGGCCAAGTGGTCGACGTTCCTGCCCAAGATCGGCTATCCCGACACCTGGCGCACCTGGGACGGACTCAAGATCGTGCCCAGCGACTACTACGCCAACCTGCGTGCGGCAGCGGCATTCAATTACCGCTACCAGCTCGACAAGATCGGCAAGCCCACCGACCGCTACGAGTGGTTCATGACGCCGCAGACGGTCAACGCCTACTACAGCGCGGCCACCAACACGATCAACTTTCCGGCCGCGATCCTGCAGCCGCCGTTCTTCTACGCCGACGGCGACGATGCGATCAACTATGGCGGCATCGGCGCCGTGATCGGGCATGAGTCGGGCCACGGCTTCGATGACAAGGGCAGCCAGTTCGACGGCGCCGGCAACAATGTCAACTGGTGGACCCAGCAGGACCGCGACCGTTTCGACGAACGCAGCGCGCGCCTCGTCGCCCAGTTCGATGCCTACGTGCCGCTGGCCGACCACCCCGACCAGCACGTCAACGGCAAGCTCACGCTGGGCGAGAACATCGGCGACCTGGGCGGCCTTGCGTTTGCCTACGATGCGCTGCAGGCCGCCACCGCCGGGCAACCCGACCCGATGATCGACGGCCTCGGCCGCGACCAGCGCTTCTTCCTCAACTGGGCGCGGGTGTGGCGCGGTAACATCCGCGACAAGGCCCAGCTCGTGCTGCTCAACACCGACCCGCACGCACCGGCCAGGTTCCGCGCGATCGGCGCCCCTTCCAACATGGCGGCCTTCGCGCGCGCCTTCGCCTGCAAGGCCGGCGATCCGATGGTGCGCAGCGGCGAGCAACAGGTGAAGATCTGGTAAGCCGCTTCCGGCGTCCAGGTGGGTGTGGGGTCGCACCGGCCCGGCCCCACGGCCGGCTGCGGCCGCCTCGCGCAGCCAGCCATCCGGCACGGCCGGACCTGAGCCATCGCGTACGCGCGGATCACGCGGCGGCAACCGCGTCGGCGCGCGCAGGCCGCGTGCTACAGTCGCAAGGTTTGCAGCATGGCCGCTGCCTGGGAGATCGCTCGTGGAATTTCGCACCATCATCGAACCCTTCCGCATCCAGTCGGTGGCACCGCTGCGCATGACCACGCGCGAGCAGCGCCGCGCCGCGATCGCGGCGGCCGGCTACAACCTGTTCGGCCTGCATTCCGACGACGTGATGATCGACCTGCTCACCGACTCGGGCACCGGCGCGATGAGCCGGGACCAGTGGGCGGCGATCCAGCATGGCGACGAGTCCTATGCGGGCAGCCCGTCGTACGAGATCTTCCGCGACGCGGTACAGGCGCTGTTTCCGTTCAAGCACGTGATCCCGACCCACCAAGGTCGCGCCGCGGAAAAGATCATCTTCACGGTGCTCGGCGGCAAGGACCGCACGATCCCGAGCAACACCCACTTCGATACCACCCGCGCGAACATCGAATACAGCGGCGCCGAGGCGGTCGACCTCGTGATCGCCGAGGGGCGCGACCCGGCCAGCCAGCACCCGTTCAAGGGCAACATGGACATTGCCGCGCTCGATGCCTTCCTCAGCCGCAACGCGGGGCGCGTGCCGGTGGTGTTCATCACGATCACCAACAATTCCGGCGGCGGCCAACCCGTGAGCCTTGCCAACCTGCGCGAGACCCACGCGACATGCCGCAAGCACGGCGTGCCGCTGTTCCTCGATGCCTGCCGCTTCGCCGAGAACGCATGGTTCATCCGCGAACGCGAGCCGGGCCAGCAGGGCCGCGCGGTGGCCGACATCGTGCGCGACATGGCCGCGCTCGCCGACGGCATGACGATGAGCGCGAAGAAGGATCCGATGGGCAACATCGGCGGCTGGCTCGCGCTCAACGACGACGCGCTGGCCGAGCAGTGCCGCAACCTGCTGATCCTCACCGAAGGCTTCCCGACCTACGGCGGCCTCGCCGGGCGCGACCTCGAAGCGCTGGCGCAGGGCCTCAAGGAAGTGGTCGACCACGACTACCTGCGCTACCGCATCCGCTCGACCGCCTACCTCGGCGAGGCGCTGGCGCGCTCGGGCATCCCGGTGGTGCAGCCGATCGGCGGCCACGCGGTGTACCTGGACGCACGCGCGCTGCTGCCGCACATCGCGCCCCTGCAGTACCCGGGGCAGGCACTCGCGGTGGCGCTGTACGAGGCCGGTGGCGTGCGCGGCTGCGAGATCGGCACGGTCATGTTCGGCCGCCACAGTGACGGCAGCGAACACGCGGCCGCACTCGATCTCGTGCGCCTGGCGATCCCGCGCCGCACCTACACCCAAAGCCACATCGACTACGTGATCGAGGTGTGCCAGCAGGTCGCGGCGAAGGCCGCTGACCTGCGCGGCTACCGCATCGTGGCCGAGCCGCGCCAGCTGCGCCACTTCACTGCGCGTTTCGAACCGCTGGCTTGACCGTGCGCGGCGCGGCCGCGGCCGCACGGCGCCCGCGACCGCGCAGGCGCACCTACGCCACCGGCAGTGGCGCCTGCGCCGGCAGTTCGACGTTGCGACGGAATTCGAAGATCAGGCGCGTCTCGATGTGCGCAACTTCCTCGCGCTCGGTGAACGCCGCAAGCGTGAAGCTGCGCAGGTGTTCGCTGTCACGCACGCCCACGTGCACGAGGAAATCGTCGGCGCCGGCCACGTGATAGCAGGCCAGCACTTCGGGCAGGCTCAGCAGGTGCTGGTGGAAGCCGTCGACGAGCGCGCGCGAATGCCGTGCCAGCCGCACCGACACCATCGCCTGCAGCGCCACGCCCAGCGCCTGCGGTGCGATCTCGGCGTGGTAGCCCAGCAACACGCGCGACTCGCGCATGCGGCGAATGCGCTCGAGCGCGGTCGACGGCGCGATGCCGACCTTTTCGGCCAGGTCCTTGTTGGGCAGCCGAGCATTCTTCCGCAACAGCCGCAGCAGGTCGTAGTCGGTTCGATCGAGCATGGCGCATGGCCTTGATGGCGAAATATCGTTCGGCCACACGCACGCTGACCGAACCATGTTCCACAATGGTGCCATATCGTCGTTACGGAGGGCGCCATGAGCCACCTGCACACCACGACCGTCCATGCCGGTCGCGACGACTTCGGCGCGCTGTGCGTGCACGCCCCGCCGCTGGACCTGTCGACCACCTACCCGGTGCGCGACCTCGCCACCGGCACCGCGAGCTTCGATGCGCTGGTCGCAGGCGCGGCGCATGCCGACAATCCGATCTATGCGCGCCTGCACAACCCGACCGTGGCGCGCGTGGAGCAGGCCATCGCCAGCCTCGAGGGCACCCAGGCCTGCGTGGCCTTCGCCTCGGGCATGGCCGCGCTCACCGCGGTGCTGCTCGAGCGCAGCCAGCACGGCCGCCACGTACTGGTCGTGCGGCCGCTGTACGGCACCTCCGACCACCTGCTCGCGAGTGGGCTGTGCGGGCTCGAGGCCGAGTTCGTCGAAGCCGGCGAAATCGCCGCGCGCCGCCGCGCCGACACCGTGCTGGTGGTCATCGAGACCCCGTCCAACCCGACCCTCAACCTCGTCGACATCCGTGCGGTGGTGGCCGCGGCCGGCACGGTGCCGGTGCTGGTCGATTCGACCTTCGCCACGCCGGTGCTGCAGCGCCCGGCCGAGTGTGGCGCCACCTGGGTGCTGCACAGTGCCACCAAGTTCCTCGGCGGCCATGGCGACGTGATCGCGGGCGTGGTGTGCTGCGACGAGGCGCATGCGGGCGCGCTGCGCAGCGTGCGCGCGGCCACCGGCGCGCTGCTGCACCCGCTGGCCGCCTGGCTGCTGCACCGCGGCCTGCCCACGCTCGCGCTGCGGGTCGAGCGCGCGCAGGCCAATGCGCAGCTCATCGCGCAACGGCTGGCCGCGCATCCCGCGGTCGCGAAGGTGTACTACCCGGGCCTGCCCGGCAGCGCCAACGCGCACCTGCTGGGCAGCCAAATGAGTGGTCCAGGCGCGCTGCTTTCGTTCGAGCTGCATGGCGGCCATGCCGATGCGGCTGCGGTCATGGCGCGGGTGAAGCTCATGACGCCGGCGGTGAGCCTGGGCTCGGTCGACACGCTGATCCAGCATCCCGCCGGCCTCACCCACCGCGTACTGGACGCGGCCACGCGCGCGGCCAGCGGCATCACCCCGGGCCTGCTGCGCCTGTCGGTCGGCATCGAGCACGTCGAGGACCTGTGGCAGGACCTCGCGCAGGCCTTGACCGGCCTCGCGCACGCGCAAGCCGACTGAGCACCGGTGCGGTGCCGGCCGGAGGGCCGGCCACCCACCCGCGCAGGCACCCACTCGCGCCAGCGCGCAGCGGCCTCGCGCGATCACGATCGGGGGCGCTTGCGCGCAATCGCGCGGGTGGCGCAGCGCTGTCCGGTCGGCGCGCCGGGCCGTGCCCGCTCGGCGCGACTTGTGGCGCGCGGTACGACTCCCCCACACTCGGTGCATGACGCTCGGCCACACCCACCCACCTTCACCACACATGCGCCGGCTCGGGCGTTCGCGCGAGTACGAACTCACGGCCCTGCCCGAGCGCCTGCGCCACTGGCATGCGCCGCGCGCCAATCGCTGGGAATGCCTGCAGGTGACGCGCGGCCGGCTCGACATCCAGTGGCTGGGTGAGGATGGCATCGCCGCGCTCGAACTCGGCGCCGGCAGCACGCGCTGGATCGCGCCGGGCACGCGCTGGCGCGTGGACGGCGGCAACGCCGATGCGGCATTCGTGCTGGAGATCCATGCCGACGACGCCACCGCCGCCGCCGCGCCGCAGCCGCTGCGCGCGGCCCTGCTCGACGATGCGACCTGCCTCACGGCGGCCGATGGCCCGACACTGGAGCACCTGCTGCGCACGCTCGCGCGCGGCAGCCACTGCCTGCTGCGCACGCCGTTCGATCCCACCGCCCAAGTCGGCGCGGCGATCGAGGCCGGTGCGGGTACGCTGGCCTGGCACCCGCTGGAGCGCACTGCGCACGAGCATGTGGCGCTGCTCGTGTGCGCCGCGCAGCCGATCGGCCTGCTCGAATACCTCGGGCGCGACCACGCGGTGATCGAGGCCGCGCTCGCCGGCGCACTGCACGGCGACACGCAGCGCATGCGCTGGCTGCGCAACGTGCTGGCGCGTCATCTGTTCATCGAGGAACGGTTGCTGTTTCCACCCTATCTCGCCGCGGGCGGGCGCGAGGGCTGGGTGCGTGGCCTGTGCAACGAGCACGGACACCTGCGACGCGATCTCGCACGCCTGGACGATGCGGCCACGCGACGCCGCTTCCTGCTGCTGCTCGATGGTCATGACGAGAAGGAGGAGCAGCTCGTCTACCCCGACATCCTCGCGCGCACGCAAGCCGAACAGGCCAGGCTGGCGGTCGAGGTGATGGGCCTGGGCCTGGTCACCGATACTGCCGCAAGCAATGCCGCCGCGTGCGCTCAGGGCAACATGACCGGACCGCTGGCCAGCAGCCCCTGACACGGGCCGCCATCGAAGCTGAGCCGGTCGCGACCCTGTTGCTTGCTGCAGTACAACGCCTCGTCGGCACGGCGCAACACCGCGGCCGGGTCCTCGCCCGCGAGGGCGATGGTGGCGCCGATGCTCACGGTGACCGGACGCAGCGGCCAGGCGTGGCGACGGAACGCCGCGAGGATGCGCTCGCCGACCCGGGCCGCGCGCTCACGGTCGGAGTCGGGCAGCACGACCACGAACTCCTCGCCACCATAGCGCGCGACCACGTCGCGTGGCCTCACCTCGGCGCGCAGCAGGCGTCCCGTCTCGCGCAGCACTTCGTCGCCGGCCTGGTGGCCGAAGCTGTCGTTGAAACTCTTGAAGCGGTCGAGGTCGAGCATGAGCACGCCCAGCGTGGCCAGCCCTTCGTGCTCGTGCAGCAGCGCGGCCAGGCGCTGGTCGAAGCCGCGCCGGTTGACCACCCCGGTGAGCGCGTCGGTGTGCGCATCCTCGCGCAGGGCGAGCACGGTGCGACGCTGGCGCTCGCTGCGGTCCATGAGGAAGGCGACCCACACGATCATCGTCGCCACCGCGCCACCGGTGGCCATCGTCGCCAGCGGCAGCGTGAGCGACTCGGCGATCTGCCAACGCGACTGCATCAACTCGAACACGAAGGTGAGCAGCACCGGCAGCAGCAGCGATGGCAGGATCAGGCGACGCGCGAACGCGCCGCCGAGACTGTCGGCCACGGCGATGCGGGTGAGCCCGCGCGTGGGCACCGACGACATCCATGCGAGCGCCAGCAACAACAGCGCCAGCGCCGTAGCCAGCGGCAGCCGGTTGAGCAGGTCGGCGCTGCCACCGGCCAGCACCATGCCGTAGGACGCCGCCGAGGCGGTGCCGATCGCGATCACCACCAGCGCGCACGCTTCGCCCAGCCACAGCGCGCGCCGCGACGCCACGCACACGCCGAGCACGCCAATCAGCGCGAAACCGACCGTGGCCACTTCGGTCATGTGCAGCGGCGTTCCCTGCGCCTCGACCGCCAGCCACCGTTCCAGCCAACGCACGAATGGCTCGTGGCCGCCGCCCAGGTAATGAATGGACTCGAAGCCGGCGTAGGCCAGCAGCAGCACGGACAAGGCGAGGCTGAGACTGCGCGCTCGAGGCGCGAGCAGCAAGGCTCCGGCAGCGAGCACGGCGGCGCACGCCGCGCCGAAGCGCATGCCGGCAGTCGCGCCAGCCAGAAGGCGCAGCACGTCCACGCCGGTCAGCCACGCCAGCAGCGTGAGCAGCCCCAGCGCCAGCACCAGCCAGCCCGCCACACGCGAGAACATCACGAACGCGCGCACGACCGCTGCATTGAAGCGAATTTCTTCCAGTCCCACCACGCCCTCCGCTCAGCCCGGGTCACCCGCCCGGCGTGCGCCGGCGGTGCCGTGCGCGCGGGTTCGATCCTGTCCCCACGGTCAGGGCAAGACGCGTGCCAGGCTTCCACCGTGGCGGCCAGGACATGGAACCGCGTGATTTTGCACTGAAAAACCCTTGCGCGCCCGCGAGTTGGCGCAAAATTTGCATTTCATGACATCGTATGCCAAAGGTGGCGTGCGGCCGGTCGTGGCCGCAGACTGCCGGCACACGCCTGCATCGGCCTGACAGCCATTGGCAAGGGGGCAGCATGAAGATCCGTTTTGCACAGGAATCGGCCAGCGCGCCTGGCCAGGGCGAGACCACGCAGCGCGCGGCCACGGCCATGGCACCCCGGCGGCGTTTCCTCGTGCTGCTGGGGCTGCTTGCGCTCGCCTGCGGCGCCGGCATGGCGGTGGCGCGCGTGTTCGTGCCACGCGAGGTCGGTGCGCTGCAGGTGCTCGCCGGCGTGGCGGTGTTCATGCTGCTCGCTGCGCCCACGTTGTGGTACCAACTGCTGGCGCCACTGCTGGCCGAGCATGCGCAACGGCTGGCCGAGCAGGTGGCCAAGGCCGGCCTCGCCGAAGATCGTCTGCGCGCGCACGAGACCGACGCGCGCCTCCAGCATGCGCTGGAAATCGCCGAGGACGAGAGCGCGGTGCTGCGCATCGCCGAGCAGGCGCTCAAATCCGTGTCCAACGAGGGCGGTGCGCAACTGCTGCTGGCCGATGATCCCGATGGCGAGGTCAGCCACCGCATCACCGTGGGTGACATGGAGCCGGCCGCGCGCTGCGTGATCCGGCGCCCGAACGATTGTCCATCGGTGCGTCGCGGGCAGGGCCTGGTGTACGAAGATGGCATGGCCTTGAGTGCCTGCCCAGGCCTGGGTGGCCAGATCGACACGGGCTGCGCCGCGGCCTGCACGCCGATCTTCACCGGCGGGCGCGGCACCGGCATGATCCGCGCACTGGGCAAGGCCGACGATCCCGCGCTGTACCGCCTGCTGCAATCGCTCAACTTCAATGCTCACAAGGTCGGCACGCGACTGGCCGGCATTCGTTCGGTGGCGGCATCGGAGGCCAAAGCCACCACCGATCCGTTGACCGGTCTGCACAACCGCCGTGCGCTCGACACGCGCCTGGCCATCCTGCTCGAACAGGAAGCACCATTCGCGCTGGTGATCGCCGACATCGACCACTTCAAGCAGATCAACGACAACCACGGCCACGAGGTCGGCGACCGCGCGCTCAAGGTGCTGGCCAACATGCTCAGGCAGTCGGTGCGCCGCCACGACCTGGTGTGCCGCTTCGGCGGCGAGGAGTTCGTGATTCTGCTGGTCGGGCTCGATGCGGCGGCGGCGGCCGAACTGCTCGAGCGCATGCGCGCGGAGCTGCCGCGCGCAACCGCGCGTGGCGGGGTGCCAGGCTTCACGATCAGCGCGGGTGTGGTCGACCAGCGCGACGGACCCGATGGCGAGGCGCTGCTGCGCATCGCCGACGGCCTGTTGTACGAGGCTAAGACCCAAGGACGCGACCGCGTGTGCGTCACCCCGCACGAAACCTGCGAGGGCCCTGCAACCCAGGCCATCACATGAAACGTCTCGACGCCCTCCCACGCTTGCGCGCATGATCGTTGCAGCGGCCGCGCCATCGACGCGGCCCGCCTTCCGCAACAGGATGTGCATCACCCGAGCCAAGGTTATCCGCACGTGCGCCAGCCCAATCCAGACGAGCAACGGGGCGATCCGGGCACCGTCGCAGCGGCGACGGAGTGGCTGCTCAACTTGCTGGCTGAGGTGACCGTGGTGCCCGACGAAGTGGTCGGGCCATTGCTGGAGGCACGCCTGGCGCAGTTGCCGGGCGTGGCCTCGGTCAGGTTCCACCGCGACCGCCGCACCGCGCTGTCGGCGTGCGAGCGTTGCGATGTGCTCGAAGTCGGCGAAACCTGCCTGGGCAGCCTGTGCTGGCGGGTGCGCAACGCCGAGGCGTTCAGCGCCTGCGAACCCTGGCTGCCCGCACTGTGCGTGACGCTGGCCACGCTGCTGCACGCGCGCTGCCTGCGTGCGCAGCCGCACGCCACCGGCACGGCCGCGGCGCAGCGCGGCGAAACCCGCTTCCGCGACCTGTTCGACAACTCGCCTGATCCCTGCTGGCTGATCGAACGCGGCCAGTTCACCGACTGCAACCACGCCGCGAGCGCGATGCTCGGCTACGCGCGGCGTGAGGACATTCTGCAGCATCCCTCGCGGCTGTCGCCCGAGTTTCAGCCCGATGGGCGTTCCTCGTTCGAGAAGGCCGAGGAGATGATGCAGATTGCGATGCGCGAGGGCGTGCACCGCTTCGAGTGGCAGCACCGCCGCGCCGACGGTTCGTGCTTTCCCGCCGAGGTTACGCTCGCACGCATCGACATGCAGGATCAGCCGGCCCTGTACTGTGTGTGGCGCGACATCACCCAGCGCAAGCAGATCGAACGCCAGGCCTATGAACTGGCCTTCTTCGACCCGTTGACCAACCTGCCCAATCGGCGCCTGCTGCACGAGCGCCTCGAACGCGCGATCGCGACCTGTGGGCGCGAAGGCCACCACGGCGCGCTGGTCTACCTCGACCTCGATCACTTCAAGGTGCTCAACGACACCCAGGGCCATGCGATCGGCGATCGCCTGCTGGTGGAGATGGCAGGGCGGCTCGCCACCGTGGTGCGCCACAGCGACACGGTGGCGCGCATGGGTGGCGACGAGTTCGTGCTGTTGCTGCAGCCGCTCGACCGGGACCGCACGCGCGCGGCGCGCCAGGCCGGCCGGATCGGCGAGCACGTGCTGCAGGCGCTCGCGCAACCGTGCCTGCTCGATGCGATGCCCTACCAGAACAGCGCAAGCCTGGGCATCACCCTGTTCGATGGCCAGATCAGCGACGCCAACGAGATCCTCAAGCGCGCCGACATGGCGATGTACGAGGCCAAGGCCGCCGGCCGCAACACGCTGCGCTTCTTCGACCCGGCGATCCAAGCCGGTGTGGCCGCGCGTGCGCAGCTGGAAGCGGACCTGCGCAGCGCGCTCGCGCACGAGGAGTTCCTGCTGCACTTCCAGCCGCAGGTCGACGCCGACGGGCACTGCCGCGCCGTCGAGGCCCTGCTGCGTTGGCAGCATCCACGGCAGGGCCTGCTCACCCCGCACCAGTTCATCGCGCTGGCCGAGGAAAGCGGGCTGATCGTGCCGATCGGCCACTGGGTCATCGGCCGCACCTGCCGCCTGCTCGGCGGCTGGCGCGCGCAGCCCTTGCTGCGCCGCCTGCAGGTTGCGGTCAACGTGAGCCCGCGCCAGTTCTACCAGCCCGCCTTCGTCGCGAGCGTGCGCGGGCTGCTGCACGAGCACCGCGTCGATCCGAGCCGGCTGCGCCTGGAGATCACCGAGGGCATGCTGCTCGGCAACGTCGAGCGCGCGGTCGCCACCATGCGCGAGCTGAAGGCACTCGGCGTGAGCTTTGCGCTGGATGACTTCGGCACCGGCTACTCCTCGCTCAACTACGTCAAGCGCCTGCCGATCGACCAGATCAAGATCGACCAGTCGTTCGTGCGCGACATCCACACCGACAGCAACGACGCCGCGATCTGCCGCGCGGTCATCGCGATGGGCCGCAGCCTGGGCATGAGCACGCTGGCTGAAGGCGTGGAGACACCGCAGCAGTGGCAGTTCCTCATGCGCGAGGGATGCGATGCAGGCCAGGGTTTCCTGTTCGCCCCGCCGTTGGCACCCGATGTGCTCGGCGACTGGCTGCAGCGCCGCACCCACTGAACGACCCGCATGGATTGCGGCAGCGCCGCCCTGCGCAGGCGCGCGGCGCACCAGCGGTCAATCGCGCTCGAACAGACGCTGCGCCTGCTCGTAGTCGAACGCCGAGGCCAGTGCAGCGAAGTCACCTTCGTGGCGCAGGCGCTGCGCGGCCGCGTGCACGGCGCCGAGCGCCAGCGTGGCCAGCCGGGTGGCCGTGCTCACGCGTGCGACGCCGAGGCGCGCCAGTTCATCCAGCCGCGGCAGGCCGGGGCGCGCGCCGATGTTGACCGGTGCGGGAATCGCCGCGCACAACCGGCCGATCAGCGCCGGTTGCGCCACCGCGATCGGGTAGATGCAGTCGGCGCCGGCCGCGAGGTATGCGCGGGCACGGCGCAGGCCGTCCTCGAAGCGCTCCTCGTCGCTGGCCGCGCCGCCCACGATCCATACATCCACGCGCGCATTGATCACCAGCGGCACGCCGCAGGCATCGGCCGCCTCGCGCGCGGCGGCGATGCGTGCGGCGGCGGCATCGATGTCGCGCAGGCGGGTGTGCCCGATGCCATCTTCGAGGTTGACGCCCACCGCGCCGGTGTCGATGAGTGCGCGCACGTGCTCGCCCACGCCGGCCGCCGTCGCGGCATGGCCGCCCTCGAAGTCGACGCTGACCGGCACCGCGGTCACGCGCACGATGCGCGCGATCGCCGCCAGCAGTTCGTCCAGCGGCGCCCGCTCGCCATCAGCGTAGCCCAGTGACCAGGCCATGCCACCGCTGGTGGTCGCGACCGCGGCGAAGCCGAGTGCGGCCAACAGGCGCGCGCTGCCCGCATCCCATGCGTTGGGCAGCAGCAGCGGGCGTGGGTGCCGGTGCAGCGCACGCAGGCGCTGCGCCAGTTCGAGCTGGGTGGGTCGATCCATCAGGATGGCCTCAACGGAGCAGTCGTCCATGGTGCCAGCTCCGTGCCGGCTGGCCCACCACGTGACCTTCGACTCACCCAAACCGGAGCGATTCCTGTTCAAATGGCACCCTTGGCACCCCGCAGCGGGCCTGCCGCTGGCCGATCCCGTCGGCACCGGCGGCGGCAGACCCCGGGGCCATTCCCCACGACCATGGAGAATCGCGCATGACTGCGCGCACGCAACGCGTCCCCAGCGCCCGCCGGCGCATGATCCTCATGCTGATCGCGGTCGGCTCGCTGCTGGCGGTGCTGATCGGCTGGAATGTGCTCGGCCAGGTCATGATGAAGAAGGCGGCCCGCGAGATGCCGGTACCACCCCAGACCGTGAGCACCACCCGCGTCGCGCTCGACGACTGGCAGCCGGTGCTGGCGGCGATCGGCAGCCTGCGCGCGAGCCGCGGCGCCGACCTCGCCTTCGATGTGTCCGGCGTGATCGCCGCGGTCAACCTCAAGTCGGGTGACGTGGTGCAACAGGGCGATGTGCTGGTGCAACTGCGCGACGAGGACGATGCCGCGCTGCTCAACCAGGCCGAAACCGCCGCCGCGCTGGCCAAGCTCACGTTCGACCGCGCCCAGCGCCAGATCGCCGTCAAGGCGATCAGCCAGGCCGACTACGACACCATCGCGGCCGACTACAAGGCCAAGCAGGCCAGCGTGCAGTATGCGCGCGTGATCCTCGGCAAGAAGCAGTTGCGCGCTCCATTCACGGGTCGCGCGGGCATCATCACGCTCAGCCCGGGCGCCTACGTCAGCGCCGGCAGCCCGATCGTGACCCTGCAGCAACTCGATCCGATCCGGGTCGATTTCCAGGTGCCGCAGCGCGACCTCGCCCAGCTTGAGGTCGGCCAGCGCGTGAGCCTGCGCAGCAACGCGCACCCGCAGCAGGAGTTCACCGCCACGCTCAGCGCGATCGAGCCCAAGGTCGACACCGACACGCGCAACGTGCGCGTCGAGGCCAGCGCCGCCAACGGCGATGGCCTGCTCGTGCCCGGCATGTTCGTCAACGTCAGCGTCGATGTCGGCAGCGCCCGGCGCGAGCTCACGCTGCCGCAGGCCGCGATCACCTTCAATCCGTACGGGCAGACCGTGTTCATCGTCAAGCCGCCCGCGGGCAAGGACGACAAGCCGACCGCGCAGCAGGCCTTCGTCACCACGGGCGCGACGCGTGGTGACCAGGTGGCGATCGTGGGTGGCCTCGAAGCCGGCACCGAAGTGGTGACCAGCGGCCAGCTCAAGCTCAAGAACGGCACCCCGCTGGTGATCAACAACAGCCATCAGCCCGCCAACGATCCCGCGCCGCGACCGCAGGAACACTGATCCCCGCCTGCACCCACGGGACACGCAATGAAATTCACCGATCTGTTCATCAACAAGCCGGTGCTGGCGATCGTGGTCAGCCTGCTCATCCTCGTGCTCGGCCTGCGCGCTGCCTTCGACCTGTCGGTGCGCCAGTATCCCGAGACCGAGAACGCGGTGGTGACCGTGACCACGGCCTATTTCGGTGCCGATGCGGCCACTGTGGCCGGCTTCATCACCCAGCCGCTGGAGGCCGCGATCGCGCAGGCGCAGGGCATCGACTACCTGTCCTCGTCCAGCCTCACCGGCGTATCCACCATCACCGCCACGCTCAAGCTCAACTACGACTCCAACCGCGCGCTCACCGAGATCCAGACCCAGATCAGCTCGGTGCGCAACCAGTTGCCGGCGCAGGCGCAACAGCCGGTGGTATCGGTGCAGGTCGGTGAAACCACCGCGGCGATGTACATGGGCTTCAGCAGCGACAGCCTGCCGGCCAACAACATCACCGACTATGTGATCCGCATGGTCAAGCCCAAGCTCGACGCGATCGACGGCGTGCAGACCGCCGAGGTGCTCGGCGGGCGCCAGTTCGCGCTGCGCGCGTGGATGGACCCCGCACGCATGGCCGCGCATGGCGTGACCGCAGCCGACGTCTACAGCGCGCTGGCCGCCAACAACTACCTCACCGCGGTCGGCACCACCAAGGGCCAGGCCGTGACCGTCGCGCTCACCGCCGACACCGACCTGCATGACGTGGGCCAGTTCCGCCAGCTGGTGGTCAAGCGCAGCGGCACCGCGCTGGTGCGGCTGGAGGATGTCGCCAACGTCGTGCTCGGAGCCGAGGACTACGACTCCGCAGTCGCCTTCGACGGCAAGCAGTCGGTGTTTCTGGGCATCAAGAGCGCACCCGATGCCAACGTGCTCGACGTGGCCGCGCGCGTGCGCGATGCGTTCCCCGAGATCCAGGCGCAACTGCCCACCGGCATCAACGGCACCATCGTGTTCGATGCCACCGAGTTCATCAACACCTCGATCGAGGAGGTCATCAAGACGCTGATCGAGGCGCTGCTCATCGTGACGTTGGTGATCTTCCTGTTCATGGGCAGTTTCCGCGCGGTGCTGATCCCGCTGGTCGCGATGCCGCTGTCGCTGGTAGGCGCATTCTTCGTGATGCTGCTGCTCGGCTACACCATCAACCTCATCACGCTGCTCGCGCTGGTGCTGGCGATCGGGCTGGTGGTGGACGATGCGATCATCGTGGTCGAGAACATCGACCGCCACATCAAGGAGGAAGGCCGCAAGCCGCTGGATGCGGCACTGGTGGCCGCGCGCGAGCTGGTCGGGCCGATCATCGCGATGACGATCGTGCTGGTGGCGGTGTATGTGCCGATCGGCTTCCAGGGCGGCCTCACCGGCGCGCTGTTCACCGAGTTCGCCTTCACGCTCGCAGGCGCGGTCACGGTGTCGGCGATCGTGGCGCTGGCGCTGTCGCCGATGCTCGGCTCGCGCCTGCTGCGCAGCGAGCACGGCAGCAACCGCTTCGTCGATTTTCTCGACCAGCGCTTCGACCGCCTCCATGCGGGCTACCAGCGGCGCCTGTCCAGCGTGCTGCAGACCTGGAGCGTGCCGGTGGTGATGGGCCTGCTGCTGCTCGGCGGCACGGCCTACCTGTTCACCCACTCGGCCACCGCGCTCGCACCCGAGGAAGACCAGGGCATCGTCGCCGGCATGGGCACGGCGGCGCCCAACGCCTCGCCCTTGCAGGTGGCCGGCTACCTGCCGCAGATGAACGAACTCGCCAAGGCCGTGCCCGAGGTGACGCAGACGTTCCAGTTCACGGGGTTTGCGGGGCCGAACTCGGTGTTCACGGGAGCCCAGCTCAAGCCCTGGTCGCAGCGCACGCGCAATGCGAACCAGATCCAGCAGGAACTGCAGCGGCAGTGGGGCAGCATCGCGGGCCTCAACGCGGTCGCGTTCCAGTTCCCGCCGCTGCCAGGTGCGCAGGGCATGCCCGTGGAAGTGGTGATGTCGACCACCGAGCCGTTCGAGAACCTGTACGAGGTCGCGCAGGGCGTGCTCGACCGCCTGCAGCGCAGCGGCCAGTTCTTCTTCGTCGACATGAACCTCAAGATCGACAAGCCGCAGAGCACGGTCAAGGTCGACCATGACCTCATCGCCGCGCTGGGCATGACCGCGCAGGACGTGGGCGGCGCGCTCGGTGCCGCGCTCGGCGGCGGCTACGTCAACTACTTTTCGATCGCCGGGCGCTCCTACAAGGTGATCCCGCAGGTGCTGCAGGTGGACCGCCTCAATCCCGATCAGGTGCTCGACTACTACCTGCGCACGCCGACCGGTGCGGTGATTCCCGCATCCACCGTGGCCAGCATCGCCGACGAAGTGGTGCCGCAGGCCCTGATGCGCTTCCAGCAGCTCAACTCGGTCACCTTCCAGGGCGTGCCGGCCACCACCCAGGGCGAGGCGATCGCACTCGTGCGCGACACCATCCGCGAGCTCGCGCCGAGCAGCTACAACGTCGACTACTCGGGCCAGGCGCGCCAGTACATGACCGAGTCGGGCGGCTTCGTGCTCACCTTGCTGTTCGCGGTGATCATCGTCTACCTCGCGCTTGCGGCGCAGTTCAATTCGCTGCGCGACCCGATCGTGATCCTCGTTTCGGTGCCGATGGCGCTGTTCGGCGCGCTCGTGTTCATCAACCTTCTGCCCGGCTTCGTCGGCATGGGCCTGATCTCCAGCCGCTGGGCGACCTCGCTCAACATCTACACCCAGGTCGGCCTGGTCACGCTGATGGGCCTGATCTCCAAGCACGGCATCCTCATCGTCGAGTTCGCCAACGAATTGCAGCGCAGCGGCAAGAGCAAGTTCGACGCCATCGTCGAAGCCGCCTCGATCCGCCTGCGGCCGATCCTCATGACCACCGCGGCGATGGTGCTGGGCGTGGTGCCATTGGTGCTGGCCAGTGGCGCGGGTGCCGCCGGGCGCTTCAACATGGGCCTGGTGATCGTGAGCGGCCTCACCATCGGCACGCTGTTCACGCTGTTCGTGGTGCCCGCGTTCTACATGATGCTGAGCGCGGACCACCACGCCGAGCAGGCCCACGACACCGGCTCCGGCCTCGCGCCGGCCACGGCCGCCGGCTGACGCGCCGCCGGCCGGCACAACGCCCGCTGAAGGCCGTGGCATCGCGCGTCCATCGCGGCCGCAGGCAGGTATAGTGCGCCGTCACGGCGGACGCGGTGTCCGCCGGCGGATCAAGAGGGGGCGTCATGGGTCTCATTCAGGCTGCGGTGGGTGCGATCGGCGGCACGCTGGCCGATCAGTGGAAGGACTTCTACACGGTACCGGCCGGGCTGCCGCCCACGGCCGCGCTGTTCGGCGCGGTGGCGCAGGGCACCAATGCGGGCCGCGGCTCCAACACCCGGGGCTCGTCCAACATCATCACCAACGGCTCCAAGATCCTCATCCCCGAGGGCTACGGCCTGCTGTTGTTGCAGGACGGCAAGGTCACCGCGTTCGCGGCCGAGCCGGGCGCCTACGAATGGCGCTCCGACGACATCAATTCCAAGTCGATCTTCACCGGCGGCGGCTTCGTCGACTCGCTGATCATGCAGAGCTGGGAGCGTTTCAAGTTCGGCGGCCAGCCCGGTTCGCAGCAGCTGGCGCTGTTCGTCTCGCTCAAGGAGCTGCCCGACAACCGCTTCGGCACGCAGTCGGAGATCTACTGGGACGACGGCTTCCTCAACACCCAGGTCGGCGCAATGACGCGCGGCTCGTACACGATGAAGATCGTCGACCCGATCCTGTTCGTGAAGAACTTCGTGCCGGCCAGCTACCTGCAGGGCGACCGCGTGTTCGATTTCACCGACATCGACAACGCCGCCGCCAGCCAGCTGTTCAACGAAGTGGTGAGCTCGCTGGCGCCGGCCTTCAGCCTGTACACCAACGATCCCGGCAAGGGCAACCGCATCACCAAGATCCAGCAGGACTCGCTCGGCTTCGCCAAGAGCCTGTCGGCGGCGGTGGAGAATGCCTACCAGTGGCAGTCCGATCGCGGGCTGGCGATCGTCAAGACCGCCATCGTGTCGATCGAGTACGACGCCAACACCCGCGAACTGCTCAAGACCGTGCAGCGCGCGGACGCGCTCATGGGCGCACGCGGCAACTCCAACCTGCAGGCCAGCGTCGCGGCCGGAATGCAGTCGGCCGGCGAAAACGGCGGCGCGGCCGGCATGATGGGCATCGGCATGGCTTCGGGCATGATGGGCGGCATCGGCGGCCTGCAGCAACCGGTGGCGCCCGCGGCCGCACCGGCCGCGGATGATCCGCTGGCCAAGCTCAAGAAGGCCAAGGAAATGCTCGACCTCGGCCTGATCACGCAAGCCGACTACGACGCGCTCAAGAGCAAGACGCTGGGCCTGTAAGGCACGGGAACACGCGCCGCCGATGTCCAACGCCAACACGCCCGCACCGCCGCCCACCGGGCCCGGATCGCCGCGCGAGGTGCCGCCGGCGCCGGGCAGCTTTCCGCTCGATCCGGCCACGCTGCCCGAGCCGATCCGCGACGAGATCACCGCCCCCGACCCGGCGGTGATCGACACCGCCGCGGCCGAACTCAAGGACGGCATCAACCGTTGCCCCAACTGCGGCGCCACCGAGATCCGGCAAAAGCCCGGCAGCGACCTGCTGATCTGCCTGTACTGCCGCAGCGAGTGGAGCGGCACGCGGGTCGAGGAGGCATTCGGGCTGGGCAAGGACATCGACCAGCTCGACAGCACCGTCGTCGCCTCGGGCGCGCAGGACATCGCCGCCGGCAGTTCCGACCTGTGCAGCTTCAAGTGCGAGGGATGCGGCGCCGAGGTGACCGTCAACACCGCCAATGCGATGACCGCGCGCTGCCACTGGTGCCGGCATGTGTTCGGAGTCAACGAACAGATCGACAACGGCGCGGTGCCCGACGCGGTCCTGCCGTTCCACATCAAGAAGGACGATGCGGTGGCGCGCATCCGCCAGTTCGTCGACAAGCGGCGCCTGTTCGCGCTCAAGCAGTTCAAGGAACAGTTCACGCCCGAGAACGTGCTCGGCGTGTACCTGCCCTACATGGTGATCGACGCCAACGCGAGCGCCGATATCGCCGGATGCGGCGAGATCGAGACGCGCCGCTACACCGAGGGCAGCGGCGACAACCGCAAGACCTACTACGACGCCGATGTGTACGCGCTGCGGCGCCACGTCGACTTCACGGTCGACGATCTCACCATCGAATCGGCTGCGGCGCGCGGCAACCTCGACACGCGCCGCAACACCAACAACATCATCAACACGATCCTGCCCTTCGACACCAAGAACGCGGTCAAGTGGAACGCGTCGTGGCTGGCCGGCCATTCGTCGGAAAAGCGCGACCTCAACGTCGAACAGCTGCAGCCTGAGCTCGAGGACCAGTTGCTGTCGATCGCGCGCGCCCAGGTCGAGTCGTCGGTGGGCCGCTATGGCCGCGGCGTACGCTGGGAACAAGAGCGGCTCGACCTGCATGGCTCGCGCTGGGTGTCGATGTACCTGCCGGTGTGGCTGTATTCCTACCACCAGCCCGGCAGCGGCGGCGGCATGCTGCACTACATCGCGGTCAACGGCCGCACCGGCGAAACCATGGGCAGCGTGCCGGTGCAGCAATGGAAGCTGCTGCTGGCCGCACTCACGGTCGGCACCTTCCTCGAAGGCATCGCGTTGTGGATCGTGGGGAGCCAGTGATGAGCGACGACGGCGGCTTGTGGCTGCTCCTGCTCGGCCCGGCCGGCGCCACCGGCCTGTACTGGGCGCTGTACCGCTATTACCGCAACACCGACAAGTCGCATGCGTTCGAGCGCGAAACCGCGGTGGATGCCAAGCCGGTCAGTGGCGCCGAGTTCGACCACAAGGTCGACGAGGTGCGCCGCACGCGCGAGACGCGCATCCGCGGCGACAACGTGGGCGCCTACCGGCAACGCGTGGCGCGCCTGCACCGCGACTCGTCCTGATCGCGCCGCGGCGGACCTGGCCGCGCACCACCACCGGCCGCGCACCACCACCGGCCGCGCACCACCACCGGCTGCGCCAGGCCCGGTGCGCGCGCCGTTCAGCGGCGCCGTTCAGCGGCGCCGGTCGGGACCAGCTGCAGCGGCGGTAGCGCCAGCCGGCGCGCGGCATCGCCGCTCGCACCGCTGCGCAACACCGCGGGGATGTGGCCCACGTCGCCGACCGCGATCACCTTGTAGCGGCCATCGGGCTGGACGCGGATGCGCGTGATGCTCGCATGCCCGACCGACATCTCCAGCCAGGCCATGCCATCCACGCCCAGTGCGCGCGTGACGAGATAGCGGATCACGTTGCCGTGGCACACCAGCAGTTCCCGGCGCGGCTGCGCTGGTCCGGCAGCGAAGTGCCGCGCGAACACGCGATCCAGCCGCGCCTTGCAGGCGGCCGCGTGCGCGGGATCGGTTTCGGCCATCACCTGGGCGTGGTGCGTGGGGGGCGTGCATTCGGCCAGTTCCGCGTCGATGCGGAAGCCTGGCGCGGGCAGTTCGGCGCCAATTGCCGCGGCGGTGTCGCGCGCACGCTGCATCGGGCTCACCCACAGCGCATCGAACGCGCTGTCCTCGCCGCGCAGGCGCGCACCGGCCAGGTAGGCCTGCGCCACACCCAGCGACGACAGCGACGGACCGATCGCCTCGTCGATCGCGGGATCCTTGTCGTAGTGGCCGTGGCGCACCAGCACGATCTCGCGCGGTGCGGTAGCGGCGCTGGCAGCTTCGGCCGCGTGCGCGGTCGGCACGAGGCACAGCGCGATCCCGAGCAGGCCGGCCAGATACTTCATCACAGATCTCCCCTGTCATCGCGCGGGTGGTCGCACCACCCCGCGCCGTGCCCGCGGCGGACCCGCGCGCCCATCCCTACATGTTGCGCCGATACTCGCCGCCGACGTCGTACAACGCGTGGCTGATCTGGCCCAGGCTGTGGGTCTTGACCGCCTCCATGAGCGCGGCGAACACGTTGCGGCGTGCCTGCGCGGTGTCCTGCAGGTAGCGCAGGCCGTGGCCGTCATGCACGTCCTCGTCGGGCGCATCGGCGTCGGTGCCATGCGCGTGCGAGGTCTCGCCCGTGGGCGCGAGCCGGTTGCGGCTGGCCTGCCACGCGCGCACGTTGTCGATCTGCTGGGTCTTTTCCTGCTCGGTCGAGCGGATCAGCTCGATCTGGGTCGCGATCTCGCCACCGTGCTCCTTGGGCAGGAAGGTGTTGACGCCCACCAGCGGCAGGCTGCCGTCGTGCTTCTTGTGCTCGTAGTAGAGGCTTTCTTCCTGGATCTTGCCGCGCTGGTACATCGTGTCCATCGCGCCAAGCACACCGCCACGCTCGCTGATCGCTTCGAACTCCCGGTACACGGCTTCCTCGACCAGGTCGGTGAGGTACTCGACCGCGAAGCTGCCCTGCCACGGGTTCTCGCAGAAATTGAGCCCGAGTTCCTTGTTGATGATCATCTGGATCGCGACCGCGCGCCGCACGCTTTCCTCGGTCGGCGTGGTGATTGCCTCGTCGTAGGCATTGGTGTGCAGCGAGTTGCAGTTGTCGAACAGCGCATACAGCGCCTGCAGCGTGGTGCGGATGTCGTTGAACTGGATTTCCTGCGCGTGCAGCGACCGGCCCGAGGTCTGGATGTGGTACTTGAGCATCTGGCTGCGCTCGTTGGCCCCGTAGCGCTCGCGCATCGCGCGCGCCCAGATGCGCCGTGCCACGCGGCCGATCACCGTGTACTCCGGGTCCATGCCATTGCTGAAGAAGAACGACAGGTTCGGCGCGAAATCATCGATGTGCATGCCGCGCGCGAGGTAGTACTCGACGATGGTGAGGCCGTTGGACAGCGTGAAGGCGAGCTGCGAGACCGGGTTGGCCCCGGCCTCGGCGATGTGGTAGCCGGAGATCGACACCGAATAGAAGTTGCGCACCTTGTGGTCGACGAAGAACTGCTGGATGTCGCCCATCATGCGCAGCGCGAACTCGGTGGAGAAGATGCAGGTGTTCTGCGCCTGGTCCTCCTTGAGGATGTCGGCCTGCACGGTGCCGCGCACGGTCGACAGCGTGTGCGCCTTGATCCGCGCGTAGGTCTCGGCATCGACCAGCTGGTCGCCGCTCACGCCCAGCAGCGCGAGGCCGAGCCCGTCATTGCCGGCCGGCAGTTCGCCGTGGTAGCGCGGCCGCTCGCGACCCGCGAACAGGGCGTCGATCCGTGCCTGCGCCGCGGCCCAGCGCGCCGGGTCCTGCCTGAGGTGCTTCTCGACCTGCTGGTCGATCGCGGTGTTCATGAACATCGCGAGGATGATCGGCGCGGGTCCGTTGATCGTCATCGACACCGAGGTGGTCGGCGCGCACAGGTCGAAGCCCGAGTAGAGCTTCTTCATGTCGTCGAGCGTGGGCACGTTGACGCCGGAGTTGCCGATCTTGCCGTAGATGTCCGGTCGCGACGCCGGATCCTCACCATACAGCGTCACGCTGTCGAACGCGGTCGACAGGCGCGCCGCGGGCAGGCCCTGGCTCAGGTAGTGGAAGCGCCGGTTGGTGCGTTCGGGCGTGCCCTCGCCCGCGAACATGCGGATCGGGTCCTCACCGCTGCGCCGGTACGGATACACGCCCGCGGTGTAGGGATAGGCACCGGGCAGGTTCTCCTTGAGCAGGAACACCAGCAGTTCGCCCCAGCCCTGGTAGCGCGGCGCGGCGATCTTCGGGATCTTTTCGTGCGACAGCGACTCGCGGTAGTTGTCCACGCGGATGGTCTTGCCGCGCACCTCGTACTCGTTGACATCGGCGGTGATCGACGCGCGCCGCGCCGGCCATTCGCGCAACAGCCGCAGCGCATCGGCGTCGAGCGCCTGCAACGCCTCGTTGTAGCGGCGGCGCAAGGTGCACAGCGCCGCATCACCGTCGCGCAGCGCCGCATCCGGATACAGGTCGAGCGCGCTCGGCTGCTGCGCATCGCCCAGTTCGCGCAGCGCCTGCCAGCAGGCCTGCGCGCGGTCGGCGAGGGTGGCCTGCGCCTGCACCCGCGCGTTGATCGCACGGCCCTGCTCGGCGATCTCGGCCAGGTAGCGCACGCGGCTGCCCGGGATGAGCACGGTCGCGCGCGGTTCCTTGATCGTGGTGTCCAGCTGCGGCTGGAAGTCGCAATGCGCCGACAACGGCGCGCCTGAACCATTCGCCGCATCGCCGCCAGCGAGCTTGTGCCGCAGCAGGCGGCACAGGTTGACGAACATCCAGCTCACGCCGGGATCGTTGAACTGGCTCGCGATGGTCGGATACACCGGCACCTGGTCGTCGGGGGTCTGGAACGCGACGCGATTGCGCTTCCACTGCTTGCGCACGTCGCGCAACGCATCCTCGGCACCGCGCTTGTCGAACTTGTTGAGCACGATGAGTTCGGCGAAGTCGAGCATGTCGATCTTCTCGAGCTGGCTGGCCGCGCCGTAGTCGCTCGTCATCACGTACACCGGGAAGTCGACCAGGTCGACGATCTCCGAATCGGACTGGCCGATGCCGGCGGTCTCGACGATCACGAGGTCGTACTCCTGCGCGCGCAGGAACGCGATGCAATCCTTGAGCATCGCATTGGTGGCCGCGTGCTGGCGCCGCGTGGCCATCGAGCGCATGAACACGCGATGGCTGCGCAGGCAGTTCATGCGGATGCGGTCGCCCAGCAATGCGCCACCCGAGCGGCGCCGGGTCGGGTCGACCGCGAGCACCGCGATGCGCATCTGCGGAAAGGCGTGCAGGAAGCGCAGCAGCAATTCATCCACCACACTCGACTTGCCGGCACCGCCGGTGCCGGTGATGCCGAGCACCGGGGTGCGGCCGCCGGCCAGCTGCCACTGCTTGCGCTGGCGCTCCAGCGCCGCTTCGTCGTGGCGGCCCTGCTCGATCGCGGTGAGCGCATGGCCAACCGCGATCTCGTCGTCGATCGCGACCTGGGTGGCGGGCGGCGCGAGCTGCGGCTCGCGCGCCAAGCGCGCCTGCGCCGCGGCGCGCGCGCGCGTCACCACGTCCTCGATCATCGGCACCAGGCCCATGTGCATGCCGTCGTTGGGGTGGTAGATGCGCTCGACGCCGTAGGCCTCCAGTTCGCGGATTTCCTCGGGCGTGATCGTGCCGCCGCCACCACCGAACACGCGGATGTGCGCCGCGCCCTTGTCCTTGAGCATGTCCACCATGTAGCGGAAATACTCCATGTGGCCGCCCTGGTAGGAGCTCAGCGCGATCGCATCGGCATCCTCCTGCAGCGCCGCGCGCACCACATCCTCGACCGAGCGGTTGTGGCCCAGGTGCACCACTTCGGCGCCCTGCGCCTGGATCAGGCGGCGCATGATGTTGATCGCGGCGTCATGGCCATCGAACAGGCTGCCCGCGGTGACGAAGCGCAGCGGCACGGGTTCCACGGCGGGTACGGCGGCGGTGGTGGCGGGAATGCTCATGATCGATGACTCGCGGGCCGGCAGCGCTGGAAAGGCCGATTTTACTACGTTCGCGCCGGTCGGCCGCGCACGCGCGGGCATCGCGCCATAACCGCGCCGCCGGCGGGCGTCAATGCTGCGCTGCGGACTGTCCCCGCATGATGCGGGCCACTACACTACGCGCCCTGCACGGCCACCCCGGCCGCATCCTCACCGCACCATCCACCCAACCCACGCCCGCGCATGTGTCGCGCGACCGCACGCATCACGGGCCCGCGCAGGAGTTGCCATGTTGTTCGAAACCCTCGCCACCACCGGCCATGAGCAGGTCGTGTTCTGCCACAACAAGGACGCCGGCCTCAAGGCGATCATCGCGATCCACAATACCGTGCTCGGCCCCGCCCTCGGCGGCACCCGCATGTGGCCGTACAAGACCGAGGCCGAGGCGCTCAACGACGTGCTGCGCCTGTCGCGCGGCATGACCTACAAGAATGCGGTCGCGGGCCTCAACATCGGTGGTGGCAAGGCGGTCATCATCGGCGATCCGGCCAAGGACAAGTCCGAGGCGCTGTTCCGCGCCTTCGGCCGCTTCGTCAACTCGCTCGGTGGGCGCTACATCACCGCCGAGGACGTCGGTATCGACGTCAACGACATGGAATACGTGTTCCGCGAGACCGAGTTCGTGACTGGCGTGCACCAGGTGCACGGCGGCTCGGGCGATCCCTCGCCGTTCACCGCATTCGGCACGCTGCAGGGACTCATGGCCGCGCTCAACCACAAGCACGGCAACGAGGACGTGGGCAAGTACAGCTTCGCGGTGCAGGGCCTGGGCCATGTCGGCATGGAGTTCGTCAAGCTGCTGCGCGAGCAGGGCGCCAAGGTGTTCGTGACCGACATCCACAAGGACCGCGTGCAGCGCGCGGTCGACGAGCACGGCTGCACCGCGGTCGGCCTCGACGAGATCTACGATGTCGACGCCGACGTGTACAGCCCGTGCGCGCTGGGTGGCACGCTCAACGACAAGACCATCGACCGGATCAAGGCCAAGATCATCTGTGGTGCGGCCAACAACCAGCTCGCCGACGATGCGATCGGCGACGAACTCGATCGCCGCGGCGTGGTGTATGCACCCGACTACGCGGTCAATGCCGGTGGCGTGATGAACGTGTCGCTGGAAATCGACGGCTACAACCGTGAGCGGGCGATGCGCATGATGCGCACGATCTACTACAACGTCGGGCGCATCTTCCAGATCGCCGCGCGCGATGGCATCCCCACCTACAAGGCGGCCGACCGCATGGCCGAAGAGCGCATCGCCGCGATCGGCAAGATCAAGCTGCCCATGATGGGCAATAGCGGACCGCGCTTCCTCGGCCGCATGCGCGGGCAGTAGGCGCCGGCGGCGCATGCCACGCGTCCCCGCGACGGCTGCCGCGCCCGCACGGTGCGTTGCCCGCTGATTGCTGCTAGCGTGCGCGTGATGAATGCGCGCGCACGCGACTGGCTGCACGGATGGCGCCACGGCCTCGTCATGGGGTCGCTGCTCGCATGCCTGGCGGTATGGCTGCAGGCGCCGTGCAAAGCCGCGGACATCGCGCTGCAGGGCCAATGGCGCGCAGCGCAGTCGGCGGACGCACCCGCGCCAGCCGACGCTGCCGCGGCGCAGTGGCAATCGTTCGCGCCCGGCCGCTTCACGCGCATCGCGCCCGCCGGGGGACAGGCATGGATCGAGCTGCGTGCGCAGGATGGCGCCTGGCCCGCCGCGCCATGGGTGCTGAGCGTGTTCAATGCCGGCCTGCAGCAGCTGACGCTGCACGATGCGCACGGACAGGTCCTGGCGCAGGCGCAACTGGGCCGCCACGAGGGTCGGGTCTGGCCCGGGCATGGGCGCGTGGCGTTCATGTTCGATGGTGGGCCCGGCCCCGGCGCAACCCTGCTCCTGCACGTCGATTCGCGTCATGTGATCGCGGGCGCGCTGCGCTTCAGCGCCGAATCCGCGCCCGATTTCCTGCGCAGCGATGCCCGCTGGCTCGCGCTGGCCAGCGCCTCGCTCGGCATCATGCTCGCGATGGCATTGATCGCGCTGGTGTTCGCGCAGCGCCTGCGCGATGTCACCTTCCTGCACTACGCGATCTTCATCGCGGGCTACGCCTTCATCCTCGCGCTGCAGAGCGGCTACGTGTTCGAGCCGCTGGGCTGGTGGTGGCTCGCGTCCGCACCGCGCGTGTGGGGCCGCATCGCGGTGGCGACCACGCTTGCGGCCGCCACGTTGTTCTTCATCCACTACGCCGATCTGGCGCGCTACGCGCCGCGTGCGCGCAGCGTGCTGGTCGCATTCAGCAGCTTCGCGGTCGCCACCGCGCTGCTCGGGCTGCTGCCATTCGGCCGCGACCTCAGCGCCAGCCTCATCAACCCGCTGCTGATCCTCGGCGGCCCGCTGTTCCTGGGCATCGCGCTGCACGCGGCGCGGCGCGGCTCGTTCTATGCAGGCCTGTTCATGCTGGGCTGGACCCCGCTGCTGGCCGCCACCGTGCTCGGCAGTGCCCAGCTCTACGGAGTCACGCCCGACTGGATCTGGTCGGATGAAGCAGCGTTCGGCTGCGGCGCGATCGAGGCCATCGTGTTCTCGCTCGCGCTGGCCTATCGCACGCTGGACCTGCGCACGGCCTTCGAGCAGGCGCGCGAACAGGCCGAAATCGACCCCTTGACCGGCCTGTACAACCGCCGCGGCTGGGCCAACCGCGTGAGTCGCTTGCCCGCGGCCAGCGGCGCGCTGGGCCCATTGGCGCTGCTGTTCCTCGATCTTGACCACTTCAAGCAGCTCAACGACAGCCGCGGCCACCAGGTCGGCGATGCCGTGCTGCGCGGGCTGGCCGATGCGATCCGCGGCGAGCTGCGCGCGGGCGACCTCTGCGGCCGCTATGGCGGCGAGGAGTTCGTGGTGGCGCTGCCCGGCCTCGATGCCAGCGGCGCCAGCGAGCTCGCGCAGCGGCTGCGCCTGCGCGTACGCCGCGGCCTGGGCGTGGGTGCGCCCGACGCCACGATCAGTATCGGCGTGGCCGTGCGCCTGCCGGACGAGTCCCTGCCCGACCTCATCCGTCGCGCCGACCGCGCGATGTACGCGGCCAAGCAGGCCGGTCGCGACACCGTGATGCTCGCCGACACCGCCTGAGCGCGGACCACCGCGGCTGCGACGAGGTTGCCGCGCGCGACGCCCACCTCACTGGCCTGGCGCAAACGCCTCGGTGAAGAACGCGCGCATGTGCGCAAACGCGCGCCGCGCCGTGCGCTCGTCGTATTGGCAGCCGGCCGCGGCGCCGGTCGCGGTCGGGATCGCGAAGCAGTGCACCGCGCCGCCGTAGCTCACGAACTGCCAATCGGCCTTGGCCTGGCGCATCTCCTGCTGGAAGGCGGCGATCTCCTCGGGTGATTCGTAGACATCGTCGGCGCCATGCAGCACCAGCACGCGCGCCTTGATGTCATCCTTGAACGCGGGATCCCCCTTGAGTCCGCCATGGAAGGACACCACGCCCGCGACCGCGGCACCGCTGCGCGCGAGGTCGAGCACGCTGGTGCCGCCGAAGCAGAAACCGATCGCGCCCCAATGGCGCCCGTCCAGCGGCGCCTTGCCCTGCTGCGCCTTGAGCTGCGCGAGCGCGCCGTTGATGCGTGCACGCAACTGCGCGCGATCGGCATACAGCTTGCCCACCAGCGCACCGGCCTCCTCGCCGTTGCCGGGACGCACACCGGTGCCGTACATGTCGGCCACGAGGATCACGTAGTCCTTGCCCGCGATCTGCTTGGCCAGCGCCACGCTCGCGGGAGTCACGCCGAACCAGTCGGGCGCCATCACGATGCCCGGTCGCGGCGTGGCCACCGCGTCGTCATACACGAGCATGCCCTGCAGCTTGCTGCCGCCTACCGCGTAGTCGAGCGGCTGCGCCACCATCGCGGCCTGCACGGGCGAGGCCAGGGCCATGGCAAGGGCGAGCAGGCTGGTGCGCATGGTCGACTCCGGATCCGGGGACAAGGCACGATCATAGCCGCGCCCGACGTCCGCGTCCGCACTGCCCGCTCAGGCGATGCCCAGTCCCTCGATGTTGCCGATCGCGGCCGGGTCGAAGCCCGCGAGTTTGGCGAAATGCGCGCCGCGTGCGGCGTAGTCGCGGTACTGGTCGAAACTCGGTGCGCCCGGCGACAGCAGCACCACGCCGCCGGCCGGCGTGAGCTCGCGCGCGCGCGCCACCGCCTCGTCCACGGCCGCCACCTCGACCAGCCGGTAGGCGCCGCCGGTCGCGCGCAGCAAGGCCGCGATGCGCGGACCGTTGGCACCCATCGTGATCACCGCCTGCGGCGGCTGCGCGCGCACATGCTCGGCGAAGTCGCGCCAGTCCAGGCCGCGCTCGAAGCCGCCCACCAGCACGCTCACCGCACGGCCGGCCAGGCTTGCGAGCGCCTCGCGCGTGGCCTGCGGCGTGGTGGCGATGCTGTCGTCGTACCAGGTCAGGCCATCCCGCTCGCCCAGTCGTTGCAGGCGGTGCGGCAGCGCGCGGAAGCGCGCGATCGCAGGCGCCGCGGCCAGCGCATCCTCGCCGGCCGCCTCGATCGCCGCGAGCGCCGCGCACAGGTTGGTCGCATTGTGCGCACCCGGCAGCGGCGAGCGCGCGAGCTCGAACACGCGCAGCGCACCGCGATGCACACCGCCGGCGGCAACGTGCCAACCCGCGGCGTCGGCAAAACCGAGCGCGCGCGGATGGCGCGCGGCACATTCGGCCAGCACGGGCTGGCCGGCATGGAACACCAGCGTGCGCGCCGCCTGCGCCAGCGCGAGCTTGTCGGCCACGTAGCGCTCGCGGCTGCCGTGCCAGTCCAGGTGTTCCTCGTACACGTTGTTGAGCACGCCGACCTCGACCGCGCCCGCGTCGCGGGTCTGGAAGCTCGACAGCTCCACCACCCACCAGTCCGGCTCGGGCGCGGCATCGAGCAGGCGCAACAGCGGCAGGCCGATGTTGCCCGCGAGCGCCACGCGCCGGCCCAGCGCGCGCAGCAGGTGCGCGATCAATGCAGTGACCGTGCTCTTGCCCTTGGTGCCGGTGACCGCGATCACGCGCGCATCCGGATGCTCGGCGAACCACAGCGCGGTGCCCGAGGTGAAGCGCGTGCCGCGCTGCTGCGCCGCGAGCAACTCGGGCCGGTACGCGCTCACGCCCGGCGACTTGATCACCACCTCGCAGCGCGACAGCGCGTCCGCGTCGGGCGCATGGGTGACCACCTCGAACGGCGTGTGGTCGGGCACGTCGCACAGCTCGGCCTCGCTGCAGAACAGCAGTGGCCGCAGTTGCGGCAGGCGTTCGTGCAAGGCCGCCAGCGCGGCGCGGCCTTCGCGGCCGCATCCCCATACCGCCACGCGCCGCCCGGCGAGATCCGCTATGCGCATGCGCGCGTGCTCCCGTGGTGCCGGATTCCATCCATGGAGCGCGCGCCCGTTCGCCCTCCATGGCTCACC
>QUBV01000011.1 GCA_014338185.1 Lysobacterales bacterium
TCAACGCTCGTGGCGGTAGTTGATGCCGGCGCGGCTGCCGGTGGTGGCGTTCTGCGCCTCGATGGTCCAGCGCCGGCCCAGGAAGTACTTGAGGCTGACCACTTCGCCGGGCGTGAACAGGCCCACGCCGTAGCTCAGGTACAGCTTGGGCGACAGATAGCGGCCGACCGTGAATGCGGCGCCGCCGAGCGCGGCATCGTCGGTGACGCCGGCATCGACGCCCAGGCGCGCGCCGATGCCCTTGGCCAGCAGGTCGCCGGTGGCGCTGCCCAGCGCGCGCGCGGCGGCGCCGAGCATGTCGCCCTCGCCGCTCTTGAGGCCCGACAGCGGTTTGCCCGTGAGCAGGTACGACAGCGCCTCGGATTGCTCCATGGCCGGGCGCGAGAACACCGTGAGCACGGGCGCGCGCGCGGTGCCGCGCACCTGCAGGCCCGCGGTGATGCCGCCGTCGAGGGCGCTGCGCGCGGTGGTGGGAATCGTGCGTACCGCGCGGATGTCGAGCCCGGGATTGTCGAGCGCGGTGCCCGCGAACAGCACGCGGCCGCTCTCGATCTGGAGGTTCTGGCCGTAGGCGCGATAGGTGCCCTGTGCGTTGAGCGTGCCGGTGCCGACCGCCGCGCGCGCGCCGTGCTGGCTGATCGACAGCTGGCCGCTCACGCGGCCGTCGAGGCCGAGGCCGCTGAGCTTGACGTCATCGCCGAGCTTGACCGCGACATCCACGCGCAGCGGCAGCGGCTTGCCGGCCGCGACCGGTTCGGCATCGACGATCACCACGTCGGGCGAGGACTGGCTGGCGCCGCCACCGGGCAGGCGCGCGAGGTTGATCGCCGCGTGCGGGATCGTCACGCTGCCGCCGACCACGAGGGCGCTCTGGTTGCGCTCGACGCGCAGCGCGGGCGACACCACCACGCGCGCGGCGGGAATGTCGGCGGCGAGGAAGTTCTCGCCCTCGATCGTCAACGCCAGCGCGGCGCCGGGTGCGCTGCCGCCGCTGCCGCGCAGCGTGAGCGTGCCGTCGCCGGACTTGAGCGAGCCGTCGAGCACGACATGCTCGGCATCGCTCGCGCGCAGGCTGAGCTGGCCCGCGTGCAGCTTGAGTCCGGCCGCGGGGACTTCGCTGGCGAAGTCGCTGAGCGTGACCGCGCCGCTGAACTCGGGAGCGGCGGTGCTGCCGTCGATGCGGTAGTGCGCGTCCAGCCGGCCCCGGGTGGCGGCCAGCTGCGGCGTGAGCGCCTCGACGAAGGCGAGGCTGTCCAGCGACAGGTCGATGCTGCCGTCGAGCTGCGGGGTGTCGCCGGGCGCGCCATCGAGCGTGAGCGTGCCGTCGAGCGAGCCGGCCTGGCCCAGGCCCGCATGCACGCGTGCCTGCGACTGCGCCGGTGCGAGCGTGGCCGAGACCGCGAGGTCCTGGTAGGCGAGCGCCGGCGCGTCCGGATCCTCGCGCGCGCTGATCGCGCCGCGCGCCGAGCCCAGCTCGAGGGTGCCGTGGAGTGCGCCGTTGCTGCCGCGCTGGATCGCGCCGCTGCCCGCGAGCACGCCATCGAGCTGGAAGGGCTGCTCGCCGGCGAGCCCGGCCAGCAGCGCGAGTGGCAGCTCGCTGAGCTGCCAGCTGGCCTGCAGGCTGCCGTCGGCGCTGCCGCTGGCGGCCGCGCACAGGCGCGTGGGGCTCGCGGCCAGGCACAGTTGCGGCAGTGTGAAGCCGCCGTGGCCGACGCCGAACGCGACCGGCTGCTGCAGCACCAGTTGCGGTGCCTGGCCGATCGCGAGGTCGAGCCGCTGCAGGTTGCCGCGCCAGTCGTTGGCCGCATCGACGCTGCCGTCGAGGTTGAGGTTGAGACTGAGCGGATGGCCTTGCGCGACGAGTTCGAGCGTGTGCCGGCTGCGCTCGCCGTTGCCGTGCAGCTCCAGGTGATCCAGTTGCAGCGAACCCGCGGCGAGCTTGCGGGCCTTGAGCGTGAGCGTGCCCTGTGGCGGATCCACGCGCGTGACATCCGCATCGAGGTCGAGGCGATCCAGTTGCAGCGTGCCGTGCGCGATGCCCGCGGCGTGCGCGCGGCCTTCGACCGCGAGCGCGGGCCACTGGCCGCGGATGCGGAAGTCGCCGTCGAGCCGCCCGCTCGCATCCGGCCACCAGTCCGCGAGCGAGCCGATCGCCAAGCGCAAGCGGGCGTCGTTGTGCGCACCGCCGCTGCCGGCGAGTTCGAGGCGGCTGCTGCCCGCGCCGAGATCGAGCGTGCCGTCGATGCGCCACGGGGGTTGCAGCCGCAGGTCGGCGCGGCCGCGCACGGGCTTGCCGCGCAGCGTGCCGCCCAGCGGGTCGAGCTTGAGCGTGGCCTGCGGCCCGTCGCGGCCGAGCTGTCCGGTGCTGGTGAGCGTGAAGTCGAGCTGGCCGGGCCAGGCCGCGACCAGCGCGCCCGGATCGAAGCGCCGCGCGCTGGCGTCGAGCGTCCACTGCAGCGGCGGTTCGAGCTGCAGCGTGGCCCGCGCCTCGAGGCCGCCACGGGCCTGCTCGAGCGCGAGTCGCTGCAGCGTGATCGTGGTGGGCGTGCCATCGAGGCTGAGGTCGATGTCGGCGAGCCGGCCGGGTGGGCCGAGTGCGAGCGTGCCCTGGGCGTGGTACGCCTGCGCACTGCCCGCGAACTCGAGCCGGCCATGGCTGGCCAGCCGCTGCCCGGCGAATTCGGCCGGAATCTCCACCTCGCGCCAATCCAGCGTGAGCGCGGCGCTGGGCGGTTGCGCATCGAGCGCGATGCTGCCACTGGCCTCCACCACGCCGCCGGCGGCGGCGGACTTGAGCCGGAGCGGGGCCAGGCGCAGTGTGTGGCCGTCGAGCACATAGCGCAGCGGGTCGAGTTGCAGCACGTGCTGGTTGAGCGTGGCACTGCCGCTGAACGTGCCGCCGTGGCGGTCGCCGCTGCCATCGAGCGCGAGCGCGAACGCATCGAGCGCGCTGTCGGGCTGCAGCAGCGCGGGGTCGAAGCGGGGCAGGTCGAGCTGCACGCGCCACGGCAGCGTGGCGGTCTGTTCGAGCGTGGCCTGGAGCGTCGCGCGCATCGGCGAGGCCAGCGCCAGCGCGAGCGTGGCGCGCTGGCCATCGCCGCGCAGGTCGAGCGTGCCGGCGTAGCTCGCGTGCGCGTGCTGCCAGTGGAACGCCACCGCCGCAGTGCCGGGATGGCCGGCACGGTTGGTGAGCGCGCCGTGCGCATCGAGCGTGCCCGCGGGCGCGCGCAGCGCCAGCGAGCGCAGCGTGATGCCCGCGCTGGTCCAGGCCGCGCCCAGGTCGAGTTGGTCGAATGCGAACAGCGGCGCGCCGTCGCGTTCGATGCGGGCATCGCGCAGGCTGGCGCGGTCGAGCACGAGATCCAGCGGCGGCGCGAGCGGGAATGGCTGCGTGGGCGCCGCCGGCGCTGGCGCTGCGCCGGTCGGCACGCTGTGCAGCACCAGCTCGATGCCCGAGGCTTGCAGCGAGGTCACCTGCACGCGCGCGCGCAGCAACGCCAGTGCACGCAGGTCCACCCGCACCTCGCGCAGCCGCGCCTCGATGCCGGCTTGTGGATCGCGCCAGCTCAGGCCCGCGAGCGTGAGCGGGCCGGCGAGGCGGCCGTGGCTGCCGGTGATGCCGAGCCGGCCGTCGCTGGCCGCGACCGCGCGCGCGAGCGCGAAGCGCGCCCCGGCTTCGCTGCCGAGCAGCCACCCCAGCGCCAGCGCGAGCAGCACCAGCAGGCCGGACAGCAGCAGCGCGAGCCATTTGAGCATGCGCCACCACGGTCGCGCGCGGGCGCCCGCACGCGTGGCGCCGGCAGCGGTGGGCGCGGTGGGCCGTGCGTTCACAGGTCGGGCCCGATCACGATGTGCAGCTGCACGCCGTGGTGTTCGCGATCACGCACCGGCACGCCCAGGTCCACGCGCACCATGCCCACCGGCGAGCGCCAGCGCAGGCCCAGTCCCACGCCGGTCTTTTGCCGGTAGGAGCCGGCGTCGGTGAAGGCATCGCCGCTGTCGACGAAGCCGGCGATGCCCCAGTTCGGCTTGAAGTAGTACTCGTATTCGGCGCTGAGCACCGCGAGGTGCTTGCCGCCGATGACCAGGTCCTGGCAACTGCGCCCCGGTCGCGCCGCGCACTGCGCCTGCGCCAGCGGTACCAGCGCCGCGGGCAGCGGTGGACCGATGCTCTGGTAGGGATAGCCGCGGATCGAACGGTCGCCACCGGCGAAGAAGCGCAGCTCGGGCGGCAGGCGGTTGAAGTCCGCGGTCCAGGTGGTGCCGAGCGATCCGCGCGCGATGAAGCGCGAGCGCTCGCCCAGCGCATGGATCCACTTGGCGTCGGCGCCGAGCTGCACGAAGCGCGTGCTCGACAGCAGTTGCTCGGGGGCCGCGCGCGCCGCGAGTGTGAGCGACCAGCCGTCGCGCACGAACAGCGGCTCGTCGGCATGCTTGCGCGCGAGTACGACCTCGGGATACAGCAGCGTGGTGTTGCCGGCGAGGTTGGCGACCTTGAAGTCGCCGGTGAGGAACTTGAGGCCGAGCGTGCGCGTCCAGCCATGCCACAGCCGCGAGTCGGTCGCCGCGAGCGCGAAGGTGCGCGAGGAGGCGGTGTCGGTGTCCTCGTCGCGGTACTTCACGCCAAACGACCAGGTGTGGTTGTCGGGCCCGGCCAGCGGGATCGTGTACTGGGTCGCCGCGGTCTTGAGCCACAGCGCCGCGAGCACGTCGGCTGCGAGCTTGTGCCCGCGCGAGTTGACCCAGCGCCGCTGCAGGCCACCGCGCACGCCCGGTCCGGTGTCGGTGCCCACGAACACACCGCCCGTGTACAGCGTGCGCTTGGCCGGCGCGAGCTGCACGTGGATCGGCACGCTGCCCGCACTCGCCTCGTCGCCCGCGGGATCGACCTGCACCATCGCGTAGTAGTCGCTGTCGATGAGGCGCTGCTGGAATGCGAGCAGCTGTCGCTGGGTGTAGAAGTCGCCTTCGCGCCACGGGATGTAGCGATCGAGCAGCGCCGTGGGAAACTGCGCGCCTTCGAACCGCGTCGGGCCGAAGCGGTAACGCGGGCCCGCCTGCCATTCCAGCTCGATCGCCGCGCTGCGGGTCGCGCGCGTGACTTCGATGCGATGGGTGGACAGTTGCGCGTCGAGGTAGCCGCTGGCGGCGAGCGCCGCCTGCAGCGCCGCCTTGCTCCTTTCGTAGGCCGCTTGGTCGAGGACCTGGCCCTGGGCGGGCGCGAACGCGGTCAGCGCATCGCGCACCTCGCGCTGGTCCCGCGCGTCAGCGTCGATGCGGATGTCCAGCCTCGCCACGCGCGTGGGCTCGCCCGCGCTGACATGCAGCACCAGCGTGTAGGCCGGGCCCGACTGATCGAGCGTGCCCCGCGCCTGCGCCGAAAAGTAGCCGTAGGGTTCGAGCGCACGCGCGGCCTGCGCATCGGCGCGTTGCAGCAAGCGGCGCGCCTGCGCCTCGGTGACATCGCGTTTGCCGTACTGGGCCGCTTCCACGGCGGCCAGGACCGCGGCCTTGAGCGGTTCGTCGACGCCCTCGACGCGCACCACCAGTTGCGCGGCGCCGGCTGCGCCGGCCTGGACCAGCAGCAGGCACGCGCCGGCCAGCCAGCCGCGCAGCAAGGCAGGGGGAACGGGCAGGAACCGCATGGCAGGGTGATGCCGCAAGTACTGGCGTCGGCACGACCCGGGGCCGTGACCGCCGCCGCGCGGCCTACAGGCGCAGGCCCGGAAACAGGCCGAGCACGCCGATCACGATGAGATAGATCGCGACGATCCACGTCAGCAGGCGCGGCCGGACCAGGATGAGGATGCCGGCGAGCAGGGCCAGCAAGGGTTGCAGTGCGATGTGCAGGTGCATGGGCGAACCGATCGGGTGGAACCGTGTGCACGGTAGCAGGTTCGGCGCCAGGTCTGCGCAGACCTGGGCGCTGGCGCGGCGGCACGTGCATCGGGCATCGGGCGTGGCGGCCGCCTATACTGCCGGCCAGCTTGCGTGCTGCGACGGGTGGGTCACATGAAGACGCTGGTCACGCTGCTCGTGGTCGTGGCGTTGGGCATGCTCGTGCTTGGCAGTGGCCCTTGGCGCCGCGTGCGCTTGGCCTCCAGGCTGCTGGCTCTGCTCGGGCTGGCCGGGTTCGGCCTGGTCGCGCTGGCCAGCCTGTACGGCATGTTCGCACTCGGCGACAAGGGCGCGGGCGTACTGCTGTTCGTCGCGATACCGGCCGCGATCATCGCCGGTCTGTTTGCATTTGCGCTGTGGTCTTCGATCGGCACCGAGGCCACGCTGGCGGCACCGCCTGCGGACGGGCCTGCGCGCGCCGACACAGGCATCGACGGCGAGATCGCGCGCCTGCAGCAGCGCGTCGAGGCCACGCGCACGCGCTGCGGCCGCTGGTGGGTCACGCGACGGCGGCGGCGAATGCTGGAAGAGTCGATCGCGCGCGACCAGCGCATGCTGGCGGACCTGCGCGCAGTGCGGGCGATGCGGCCACCGGCCGCGCCGGCGCGCGACGCGTGATCGCCCCATCCTGCGCCGGCACGCCGCGCGTCGCTAGCGCGTGAACAGCGTGGTGGCCAGCAGCTTGGCCTTGCGGCTGTGCTGCTCGGCTTCGGTGCGGGCCGCGCTGGGCTGGCGATGTACCTCGATGAGGCCGAGTGCGTCGTAGGCGTTGACCACGTCGAACACGTCGGCCATGTAGGCCTTGGCGCTCTTGGCGATCACGTGCAGCTGCGCCTCGCGCATCAGCGTCATCGCGATGCGGTGCTGCTTGCGGTAGTCGTTGTCCAGCGGCAGCCACTGCTTGAGACGGAAGTAACCGCCCGGATCGAGATGGCGGGCGAGCCAGCCGTTGGAGCGCAAGAACGCGCTGAGCCACAGCAAGCGGATCAGGGGTCGGCCCGCGTGTTCGCGCTGCAGTGCCGCGAGCTGGGCGCCGCCGACGCGCTGGTACTCGTTGCCCTTGAGCGGATCGAGGAAATACGGCTCCAGTTCCGACATGCGCGCACTGCTGTGGAACTGCTCGGTGACCGGATCCACCAGCAATGGTGCCAAGCCTGCGCGCTTGATCAGCAGGGCGCCGCGCTTGAGCAGCGGTTCCAGGCGCGTGCACGGACGCTCGTACTGGATGTCGAGGAAGTTCGCGCGCGCGGGATTGGCCTCGTCGCGCCGCGGCTGCACCACCGGGCGCGCGAGTTTCTCGATCTGGCGTTCGTGCACGCTGAAGTCGGTGAGGCGGCGCGGCGCGGGCGGCGTGGTGGCGCCGACATGGTTGAACATGCCGACCACGGCCTTGGCCACCAGCGGCCGGTACAGCACGAGCTCGCTGTCGAGCACGTCGGCGCCGGGATCGGCGATCACGATCAGATGGCGTCCCTCGTCCAGCGCCCGGATGCGCGCGCAACGGCCGCCGAACTCCGACAGGTCCGCGACCACCAGGTGGATGGCGTCGCCATCGCCCGCGACGGTCCATTCGTGGTCGAACTCGGCATGCAGCACGCGCAGGAAACTCGCGATCGCCGCGCTGTCGGCGGGCGGCGCACCAGCGACGACCAGATGTCTCGTCGTTTTCATGGGCAGCGAGCGTTGGCGCGCCGAGGGCGCCGGGTCGGCCCGATTATGCTTGACTTGGCTGTCGCGTGAACATGAAAAATTGCCACTTGCGCGCAATCGCCGATGAACGGCGCGGGCCATCGCCCCGGCCGTGCGCTCGCATTGGCCCGGAGCGTGGCATGCCCGGCGCTGGGCGCCCCGGGCGGCGCGGAGCGGCTGGATGCGCAGGCATGCGCACTGGCTCTGGCGGGCCCGCGATCGCGCAGGTCAGTCGCCCGCGCGCAGCCGCTGCGCGCGCTCGCACAACTCCGGGTTGCCGCCTTCGCCGCAGGCGGACGCGGTCGCGGCGGCGATGCGCGCGGCGGCATCGGCGGCCTTGCGTTGGCGGGCGATTTCCGCGCCCAGCACCTCGACCCGGATCCGCCGGTACGCGGCTGCGCCGTCCGGCGGCAGCGCGAGGATCGCATCGACGGTGGCCTGGGCCTGGTCCAGGCGGCCCAGTGCGAACTGCGTCTCGGCCAGGCGAAAGCGCCAGTAGCGGGTCATCGCGGCATCGGCCCCGAACAGGCGGCTGAATTCGGCGATGGTCTCGCCCAGCAGCGGCGCGGCCTCGGCGTGGCGATCCAGGGTCTGCAGGGCGCGCGCGCGCACCGCGCGGGCGTGGGCGTGCAAGGCCGGCGGGACGTGGCGGTCGCCCAGCAGCGGATCGGCGAGTACCGCCTCGGCCAGTGCCAGCGCGCTGGCGCCGTCACCCAGCGCCGCCTCGAGGTCGGCGAGGCTGACCTTGGCCAGCAGGAACTCGGCCGGGTGCTGCGCGCGCACCTGACCCCACGCGGCCACCGCCGCCTCGCCCGCCGCGCGCGCCTCGGGCTTGCGCCCGGTGGCGTACAGGATGCTGCCGCGCAACTCCTGCATCTTGGCCAGTTGCGCCCCCAGTTCCGACGGCGCGCCCGGTGCCTGCTGCAGGCGCGCGACGAGCGCGTCCAGTTCGGCCAGCGCGGGTTCCGGTTCGCCATCGATGAAGCGGAAATGGGCCAGGCGTCCACCCGCCTCGGCATCGATCGCCAGGCTGGGCGTGCGCGCGCGGCGATTGAACTGCAGCGCCTGCGCCAGCGCCTTGCGCGCGAGCTCGGTGTCGCCCAGCGACACGGCCGAGTTGCCGACCTGGGTCAGCAGTTCGGCCGCGACTTCCGGCTCGTCGGCGAGTTCGTGACCGGCGCGCTCGACCGCGGTGGCGAGGAAGTCACCGATGCGGGTGTCGGCGCCGCGCGCGACCGTCGGGTTGGCGTCGAGGAACACCGAATCCATGAAATCGCGCACCGCCTCGGATTGGCGCAGCGCCAGGCGCGCGCGCTGCGCCTCGGCGCTCTTCTCGGCGGCCTGCCACAGCGCGATGCCGCTGGCGCCGGCCAGCGCGACCAGGCCGAGCACGGCCACGGCGGCGGTGGCGCGATGGCGCCGCAACAGCTTGGACATGCGGTAGGCGATGCTGTCGGGCCGGGCCTCGACCGGCTTGCCGTCGAGATGGCGCTGCACGTCGTCGGCCAGTTGCCGCGCATCGGCGTAGCGCCGCGCGGGCTCGTCGGCGAGCGCGCGCAGCGTGATCGCGTCGAGGTCGCCGCGCAGCTGCGCGCGCGTGATGGCGCCATCGCCGGGTAGGGTCATGGTCAGCGCCGCACTCGGGCGCAGCGTGGCCTCGCCGGCCGCGGCCAAGCGGCGATAGCGCTGGCCGGTGAGCAGTTCGAACAGGATCAGGCCCAGCGCGTAGACATCGGCCGAAGTGCCTGCCGGCGCGCCCCGCAGCTGCTCGGGCGCGGCGAACTCGCGGCTGAGGAAGCGCTGTGCGGTCGCGGTGTGCTCGATTTCGCCCTGTTCGACCAGCGTGGCGATGCCGAAATCGAGCAGGCGCGGTTCGCCGTCGGCCTGTACCAGCACGTTGGCGGGCTTGAGGTCGCGATGCACGATCAACTGGCCGTGGGCGTAGGCGACGGCCCGGCACAGCTTGGTGAACAGTGCCAGGCGCGTGCGCAGATCGGGGGAGCTTTCCTGCAGCCAGGCGGCAAGGCCGATGCCGTCGACGTACTCCAGCGCAAACCAGGGCCGCCCGTGCGCATCCAGGCCGCCGTCGATGAGCTGGGCGATGTTGGGGTGCTGCAGACGCGCCAGCAGCGCGCGTTCACGGCGGAACTGGCGCTGGATGTGCTCGCCGTCCATGTCCATGCGGATCAGCTTGAGCGCGACCTGCTGCTGGAACTGGCCGTCGTCGCGCTGCGCGAGCCACACCGAACCCATGCCGCCATGGCCGAGCTCGCGCACGAGGCGGTAGGGGCCGACGCGGCTGTCGGTGCACAGGCGTGCGCCCGCCGGCGGATCCGCGTCGATGAGCGCGGCGGCGTGTGCGGCGACCGGTCGGTCCAGTGGCAGCGCGGCGGCCGCATCCAGCGCGAGCAGGGCACGCAGGCGCGCCAGCAAGGTTTCGTCAGCGCCGCATTCGCGCGCCACGTAGTCGTCACGCTCGCCGGTCGGCAGGTCGAGCGCGGCGCGCAGGATGCGGGCGTGGCGTGGGTCGGGATCCGTCATCGCGGATGGCTTCCGGCACCGCGCCGCAGCCGCGCCGCACTGTACTCAGCGTCGGATTGCATGCTGCAGACTGGGCGCCCCGCGCGCGATCATGAGACGGTCAGGGTAGGTACAAAACACCGTCACCGCAAACACGTGTGGCGGCGCGGGCGCTGCGCGTGTCAGCCCGGCCCGGACCCGGGTGCCGTCGGTTCGGACAGGGCCAGTTGCAGCAGCGCGCGCGCCGCGCGCCAGTCGCGTCCGATGGTGCGTTCGGACAGGTCCATGAGCCGCGCGATCTCGGCGAACTCCGAGCCGGCGTAGAAATGCAGTTCCACCACCTGGGCCAGGCGCGGTTCGCTCGCGGCCAGTCGCTCAAGCGCCTGGTCGAGCGCGACGAGGTCGAGTTCGCGATCGGGAGCGACGAGGCCGGTGTCGAGCGTCAACGCCTCGCGGCCATCGCCGCGCTTGCGCGCGTTGCGGCGCCGGCTGGCGTCGATCAGCACGCGCCGCATCGCGCGCGCGGCGATGCGAAAGAAGTGCGCACGGTCGTTGAGTGCGAGTTGCGCGCCGGCCAGGCTCAGGAAGGTTTCATGCACCAGTGCCGTGGTCGACAGCGTGTCCGCGCCGTCGCCGCGCCAGCGCCGCGCGCGGCGTCGCAGGTCGGCATAGACCCGTTCGAACAGTGCGCCGTAGGCGTCCTGGTCGCCGCTGGAACAGCGCTGCAGCAAGGCTGCCGTGTCGTGCACCGGGGAGGGCATGTCCTGCACGCCAACCCGGCAGCAGGTGCCGCGTGGCCTTCGTCTCAATCTTTGCGGGTGGCCAGCCTAGGCGTTTGCGCCGCACATCGCAATCGGCGCCCGCCTACAGCCACTTGGCACGCTTGAGCACGAAATACAGCACCGTGCACACGCCCAGCGTGAGCCCGATCATCGCCTGGTAGCCCCACGGCTCGTCCAGTTCGGGCATGTGCTGGAAGTTCATGCCGTACCAGCTCGCGATGAGCGTGGGCGCGGCCAGCAGCGCGGCCCAGCCGGCGAGGCGCTTGACCACCTCGTTCTGCGCCACACCCACGAGGGCGAGGTTGACGCCGATCGCCGAGGACAGCATTTCGCTCATCGTGTCGGTGGACTGGCTGATGCGTGCGGCATGGTCCTGCACGTCGCGGAAATAGGGCCGCACCTCGTCGCGGATGAGGTTGGGGTACTGGCGCACGAGCTGGTTGAGGATGTCCTGGATCGGTGCGATCGCCAGGCGCAGCGTGACCAGTTCCTTCTTGAGGTCGTACAGGCGGCGGATCGTCTCGCGCTTGAAGGTGCCCTCGAACACGTCTTCCTCCAACTCCTGCAGTTCCTCGCGGAACTCGCGCACCAGCGGGAAGAAGTTGTCGACGATGAAGTCGAGCACGCCGTACAGTGCATAGCTCGGGCCCAGTGCGAGCTGCTCGGGATCCTGCTCGCAGCCGCGACGCACCGCCGCGTAGGACAGCGACGCGCCGTGGCGCACGGTGACGATGTAGCGCTTGCCCAGGAACACGTGCGTCTCGCCGAACTCGATCTTGCCGGCGACCGTCTGCGCGGTATGCACCACGATGAACAGCGAATCGCCATACACCTCGATCTTGGCGCGCTGATGCGCGTTGTGGGCGTCCTCGATCGCCAGCTCGTGCAGGCCGAACTCGAGCTGCAGCTTTTCCAGCATGTCCTCGCTGGGTTCGTGCAGGCCCACCCACACCCAAGGGTCGGGGAGGGCGAGGATGTCGCTGATCTCGTCGATCGTGATGTCGCGCAGGCGCTGGCCGTCGGCCGAATAGGCCACGCAATTGACCAGCATCGGATCGCCGTCGGCACGTTCGCTGGGCAGGCTGTTGGAGGTGGCATCCATCGGCCGATGATGCGCGCACGGCCGCGCCGCGGCAATCCGGGTGCGCCGCGCGCGGCCGCGGGCACGATCAGAACCGCAGGCGCGCACCGAGGGTGAGGCTGTCGCTGTGCTGACTGGAGTCGGCAAAGCGCCGTTCGTAGTCGATCCAGCCGGACCAGCCTGCGCCGAGATCGGCGGCGAGGCCGAGCCGGGCGCTGCCCCAGTTGGCGTCGCGGGCATGCCCGGGCAGCGCGAACGTGCCGGGCATGCTCACGAGGCCCGCGCCGACCTCGATCGGCTGCGCATCGCGGTCGTGGTGCCATGCGATGCGCGCGAACGGCTGCAGGCGTGCGCTGCCTGCCTGCAGCTCGCCCAACACCTGCCAGCCGAGCGTGCCGAGCAGCGAGCGCACGTGCTGGCGTCCGAATGTCATCGCGGTGGCATCGCTGCCACCCTCGGCGAATGCATCCACCTGCACGCGCTGCCAGCTCAGGTCGGCGAACGGGCCGTGGCGCCAGCCATCGGCCTCGAACCACCAGCCGCCGCCAACGCCCAGTGCGAGATGCTTGCCTGAAGTATCGGAAAACTCGCTGCGCACGCTCGGCCCGATCACGATGTTGCGACGGATGTCATCGTAGGCGAGGCGGCCATGGCTCACGCTCGCCTCGATCCAACCCTGCTGCCAGCGCCACGCGGCGTGCAGTGAGACCATGAGTTCGCGCAGGTCGAACGCACCCGCGCCGCCCTGCCAGGCATCGTGCTGGCGACCGCCGCTGAGCACCACGCCGGCACTGAGCGCGGCGCCCGGCTGGAATTGCGCGCCGATGCTCAGCACATCACCACGATTGCGACTGCCCGGCGATTCGGGCTGCGCCTGCAGGCGCTGCCAGGTGTGGTCGTAGCTCGCCCACACGCGCACATCCTCGTGACCGTCCGCGTCCGCCCGGGCGCCGCGCGTGGCCATGGCGCGGCGCACCGCCTCGCCAACGGACAACGGCGCAGCGCCGAGCAGCGACATCTGGCCAGGGGCGAGCACGATCGACTCGGCGTACTGCGCGAGCATCGCGTGGGTTCCCGAGGTGGGATGGCCGAAGTCGGCGAACAGGTAGCTGGTGTCGGTGCCCGGCGCCCAGGTGTAGGCAGCGCCCGAGCCCTGCGGCCCGCAGTCGATCGCCAGCGAGCCCACCCCGCACGCGGGCTCGGTCACGTTGACCAGGCCATAGCGCGCCGGATCGGCGGCGAACTCGTGGAACAGCGCATACAGATTGACCGGGATGATGTTGACGTCGGCCTGCGCGAGCTGCAGTGCGAGCGCATCATTGAACGCGCCGGTCATGGCGCTGAGTGCAGCGGCGACATCGGGGCCGAGGGCGACGATGTCGGGCGACATGCCCAGGTCGGGCAGGTTGAACACCATCACGTAGCGCGCACCCGCATCGCCGAGCCGGTCGATCATGCCTGCTTCGGCCAGGGCGGCTGCCTGCAGGCTTGCCTGTGCCTGCTCGGGCGTGAGCAGGCCCATGCCCACCAGCGTGAACGCCGTGAACACGTCGTTGGCGCCGCCAGCGATCGTGTACAACGCATCGGCGTCGGCGCGGCCACCCGCGGCATCGAGCCAGGCCTGCAACTGCAGCGGCAGCGTCGGCACGAACGCGGGGGTGTCGGGTGGGTTGTCGAGCAGGCTCGCGAATGCGAACGCGTGGTTGCCGCCGCCCTGCAGCGAGGGCGTGAGCGGCAGGCCGAAGAAGCCGGCGATGTCCTCGACCATCACGTGGCCGGGGTTGGTGGTGAAGCGCGACGGCTGCGGGTAGCCCGCCGCTAGCGCGAAGTTGCCGCTGTCGCTGAAGCTGTCACCGAACACCACCATCTGGCTGAACAGGCCCGGGTGCGTGGCCGGCACCGGCGCCGTCTGCGCGACGGCCGCGGCGCTGGTGAACGCCAGTGCCGCGAGCGTGGCGATGCGGCCGAGGTGGAGGGCGTGGCTGAGGCGATTGCGTTTCATGGCGGCTCCTGCTGTGGTTGAAGTCTTGTCGTCGCGGTGGCGGCAGCCGAGGCCACCGCGCAGGCGCCGCGGGGAACTCCGCGATGCCCGGTTGCCGGCACAGGCGCAAAGTCGCGCGCAAACCGGCCACGCTGCCGTACACTTTCCCCGCGCAGGCAAATCGGCAGGGTGGTACGTGGCTTCGGCGAGCGTTGAGGTGACCAGGCTGCTCAATGCCTGGAGCAGTGGCGACGAAGCCGCGCTCGCGCAGCTCACCGAGCGCGTCTATGACGAATTGCATCGCATGGCGCACCGCCACATGCGCAACGAGCGCTGGGCCGACACCCTGCAGACCACCGCGCTGCTCAACGAGGCTTACCTGCGCCTCATCGGCACCGCCGCGATCCAGTGGCGCGACCGCGCGCAGTTCTTCGCGCTGGCCGCGCAGGTGATGCGGCGCATCCTCGTCGATGCGGCGCGTGCGCGTGCGGCCGACAAGCGCCCCGGCCGGACCGTGCACGTGGCGCTGGATGAGGCCGCGGTGGTGTCGGACACGCCCGACGCGTTCCTGCCCGCGCTCGACGATGCACTCACCGCATTCGCGCGGATTGCGCCACGCCAGGCCAAGGTGGTCGAGCTGCGTTATTTCGGCGGCCTCACCGAGGAGGAGGTCGCGAGCACGCTGGAGGTCGCACCGCGCACGGTACGGCGCGACTGGGAATTGGCCAGGGCCTGGTTGTTGCGCGAGCTCGATCCGGCCTAGGACGATCGCCTCGCCGATGGATGTCGAGCGCTTCCAGCAGATCGCCGAGCTCTACCACGCCGCGCGCGAGGCCAGCGCCGATGCGCGTGCGGCGCTGCTGGCGGCGGCCGCGCCGGAATTGCGTGGCGAGGTGGAATCACTGCTGGCCCGCTCCGGCGACGACACCTTCCTGCAGCAGCCGTTGGTGGCGAGCGCCGCCACGCTGCTGATCGAGGCGCCCGCGTCGAAGCTCGTGGTGGGCACGCTGCTGGGGCCGTATCGCATCGAGGAGCGGATTGGCGAAGGCGGCATGGGCCAGGTGTATCGCGCGATCGACACCCGGCTCGGGCGCGCGGTCGCGATCAAGGTCGCGCACGCGCGGTTCGACACGCGCTGCCAGCGCGAGGCGCGCCTGGTTTCGGCACTCAACCATCCGGGCATCTGTGCGCTGTACGACGTCGGTCCCGACTACCTGGTGATGGAACTGATCGAGGGCTGCACGCTCGCAGCGCACCTGGCGCGTGGCCCGTTGCCGCGCGCCACCGCGTTGGCCTGGGCCGCCCAGATCCTCGCCGCACTCGCCCACGCCCATGATCACGGCATCGTCCATCGCGACCTCAAGCCGCGCAACATCATGGTGGTCGATGGTCGCATCAAGATCCTCGACTTCGGCCTGGCGCGCTCGGCCGACGGCGACAGCAGTGCCCTGGGTGGCACCGCGATGGGCACGCCCGGATACGCCGCGCCCGAACAGCACGCCGGGCTCGCCACCGATGCGCGCGCGGACATCTATTCATTCGGCTGCGTGCTGTACGAGATGATCAGCGGTGAGCGCGTGGGCGCGCAGCGCCAACGCCTGCAGCCGCGCCGGCTCGACACCCTCATCGCCGGTTGCCTGCAGGCCGATCCCGCGCGGCGCTGGTCATCGGTGGCGGACGTGCAGCAGCAACTCGACGCGCTGTCGGCGACGCGGCGCGGGTTCGGCACGGCCGTGGTGGTACCGCGCGGCCCGAAGCGCACGCGCCTCGCACTGGCCGGCGGTGCGGCGGCGGTCATCGCCCTGGCTGCGGGAGGGTGGTTGACACGCCCCGCGCGCACGTTGACCGACAAGGACACCATCGTGCTCGCCGACTTCGACAACCGCACCGGCGAGGCGGTATTCGACGGCAGCCTGCGCCAGGCGCTGTCGGTGCACCTGGAGCAGTCGCCGTTCCTGAGCATCGTGGGCGAGGCGCGCGTGCAGCAGACGCTCGCACTGATGGGCCACGCAGGCGCAGCGGGCGTGACCTCGCCGCTCGCGCTCGAACTGTGCCAACGGCTGGGCAGTGCCGCCGTGGTGCAGGGGTCGATCGTGCAGGTTGGCGCGCCCTATCAGCTCACGCTGCGTGCCCTCGACTGCGCGAGCGGACAGGCGCTCGCGAGCAGCCAGGCGCACGCCGCCGACAAGAGCCACGTGCTGGAGGCGCTCGGCATCGCGACCTCGCAACTGCGCGCGCGGCTGGGCGAGTCGCTGGGCACGGTGCAGCGCTTCGACACGCCATTGGAACAGGCCACCACCACCTCGCTCGATGCGCTCAAGTCCTACAGCGAGGGGATGCGGCTCATGGCCACGGGTGGCGATGCCAACGCGGCCATCGCGCTGTTCACGCGCGCAACCACGCTCGATGCCGATTTCGCGCTGGCCCATGGCGCGCTCACGATCGCCTACACCAACCTCGGCGAGTCCCGGCTTGCGGCCGAGTCCGCGCGCCGCGCCTACGCCCTGCGCGAGCACGTGAGCGAGCCCGAGAAGTATTTCATCAGCGCGCGTTACGCCAAGTCGGCCACGGGTGACATCGACGCGGCCGTGGCGGCGTGCCATGCGTGGATCCAGGCCTATCCGCGCACTCCGATCCCGCATCTGCTGCTGGCCGGCTCGATCTATCCGGTGATCGGCGAGTTCGACAAGGCCCTAGCCGAGGGCCGGCAGGCGATACGGCTCGCGCCGACCTCGGCGATGGGCTACGTGGTCGTGCGCAATGCCTATCTCACACTCAATCGCCTGGCCGAGGCGCAGGCGGTGCAGGCGCAGGCCGCTGCGCTGCAGTTGCACTCGGGCTTCGATGCGCTGGACCTGTATGCGATCGCGTTCCTGCAGCACGACCAGGGCGCGATGGAGCGGCTGGTCGCGGCCGCGCGCGGCCAGGGCGACATCGAGCATCAGCTGCTGGCCCTGAGCGCCGAGACCGCGGCGTACCAGGGCCACCTGCTGCAGGCGCGCAGCCTGTCCGACCAGGCCGCCGACCTCGCCCAGCGTGCCGGTGAGCGCGAGCCGCGCGCGACCTACCTGGCCATGTCGGCGCTGCGTGAAGCACTGCTGGGTGATCGCGAGGAAGCCGTGCGCCGCGTCGGCTGGGCGCTGCAGCAACCGCCTGCGCGCGATGTGCTGTTCGGGGCCGCCCTGGCGCTGGCCTATGCCGGCGAGGCCGCGCCTGCGCGTGCGCTCGCCGGACAGTTGGCGGAGCAGTATCCGCAGGACACTCTGGTGCAGTTCAATTACCTGCCGGCGTTGCGCGCCAAGCTGTTGCTCGCGGATGGCGATGCGGACGCGGCGCTGGAGGTGCTGCGTGATGCCAGTGCCTACGAGCTGGGCGTCACCCGCGCCGGCGTATGGGGCTGGACCGCGCTGCTGCCGGTGTACGTACGCGGCGAGGCCTGGCTCGCCGCGCACGAGGGCCACCAGGCGGCCGCGCAGTTCCGCCGGATCCTCGACCACCCGGGCATCGCCCTCAACTTCCCGGTGGCGCTGCTGGCGCGCCTGCAACTCGCGCGTGCGCTGCGGATGTCCGGTGCCGACGCCGCAGCCGATGGCGCCTACCGCGACTTCCTGCACCTGTGGCGCGATGCCGACGCCGGGACCGCGCTGCTCGCGCAGGTCAGGACCGAGGCCGCCACGCGTGCGCGCTGAGCGTGGGTGACGCCCAGGCCCGCGCCTGCACCTGCGCGCGCATCCCTCGCGCGCGCCGGACTCCACTGCCGCCATGGCCTGTCCGAGCGGTCGCGGTGATCGCGGCGCAGCCGCGCCGGGGGCGAGGCCGCGCTTGCTAGACTGGCGCGCCGCCGCGCCCCGAGGATTGCCGATGACCGCGCCCGACCTGTTGCTGCTGCGCAATGCGCTGGTGTATGCGCCCGCGCCGATGGGCCATTGCCAGTTGCTGCTCGGTGGCGGGCGCATCCTGTGGCTGGGCACCGCTGCCCTCGACCTGCCCGCGGCACTGGGCGCGCAGGTGCTCGACCTGCAGGGCCGCCGCCTCATTCCCGGCCTCATCGATGGCCATGTGCACGTGACCGGCGGTGGCGGCGAAGCCGGCTTCCGCTCACGGGTGCCGCCGCCGGCGCCCTCGCGCTTCACCCGCGCGGGCGTCACCAGCGTGGTCGGCCTGCTCGGCACCGACGATGTGGTGCGCACGCCGCGCGAACTGCTGGCGCAGGTGTATGCGCTGCGCGAGGAAGGGCTCAGCGCCTGGGCCCACGTTGGCGGCTACCACCTGCCGCCGGCCACGCTCACGGGCAGCCTGCGCACCGACCTCACGCTGGTCGAGGCCCTGATCGGCGTGGGTGAAGTCGCGATCAGCGACCATCGTTCGAGCCAGCCCGGTTTCGCCGAGCTCATGCGCGTGGCGGCCGATGCGCACGTGGCCGGGCTCATGACCGGCAAGGCCGGCATCGTGCACCTGCATCTGGGCGACGGCGCGCGCGGCCTGGAACTGGTGCGCCGCGCGCTGGCCGAGACCGAACTGCCGCCGCGCACGTTCCAGCCCACCCACGTCAACCGGCGCAAGGCGCTGTTCGACGAGGCGCTGGAGCTCGCGCGCCGCGGCGTGACCATCGACGTCACCGCGTTTCCGGTCGAGGAGGGCGAGGATGCGTGGGACGCGGCCGATGCGTTCGTGCGCTTTCACGATGCCGGCGTGCCGGCCGCGCAGCTCACCATCAGTTCCGACGCGGGCGGCTCGCTGCCGTGTTTCGACGACGAGGGCTGCGTCGTGCACATGGAAGTGGGCGAGTCGGGCGCGCTGCTGGCCACCGTGCGCGCGCTGCTCGCACGCGGCGTGGTGCTGGAACAGGCACTGGCACCGGTCACGAGCAATCCAGCGCGGCTGTTGCGCCTGCCGGGCAAGGGCCATATCGCGGTCGGCGCCGATGCCGACCTCGTCGTGCTCGGGGACGACGGCAGCGTGGATGCGACGATCGCGCGCGGGCAGGTGCATGTGCGCGAAGGGCGGGTGCTGCGCCGCGGCCTGTTCGAGGTGGGGTGAGGCGGCTGTTGCGGCGCCGCACGGCTGAGTGTACAGATAGGCCGGTTTCGATCAGTTGGGGGACGTGGGCGCGATGTGTCCAAGCAGGGTCAAAGAAGGCAGTGAGCGCGGCTGGATCATTCCGATCGGCGGCGCCGAGGAGAAAGACCACGATCCGCGCATCCTGCGCCGCTTCGTGGAGCTGTGTGGCGGCGACGCGGCCGACATCGTGGTGATTCCGACCGCGAGCCAGCTCACCACCACCGGCGAGCGTTACGAGCGGCTGTTCGCCGAACTGGGCGCGGGCCATGTCACCGCGCTGGATTTCGATACACGTCGCGATGCGGGCGAGGCCAACCGCTGGCAGCACATCGAGCGCGCGAGTGGCGTGTTCTTCACCGGCGGCAACCAGCTGCGCCTGTCGACGCTGCTCGGCGGCACCCCGATCGCCAAGCTGATCCGCCTGCGCAATGCCCAGGGCATGCACGTGGGCGGCACCAGCGCGGGTGCCTCGATCCTGTCCGAGCACATGATCGCGTTCGGCAAGGAAGGCGGCTCGCCCACCGCATCGAGCGTGCACCTCGCGCCCGGTCTCGGTCTCACCAACCGCTTCGTGATCGACCAGCACTTCCGCCAGCGCGACCGGCTCGGCCGCCTGCTCGCGGCGCTGGCCTACAACCCGTTCGCGGTCGGCATCGGGCTGGACGAGGACACCGCCGCGTTCATCCGGCCCGACAACACGCTCGAAGTGGAAGGCTCGGGTGGCGTCACCGTGGTCGATGCGAGCGAGCTGCAGTTCTCGTCGATGGACCAGGCCGATGCCGACGAACCGGTGTGCCTGCTCGGGCTCAAGATCCACATCCTCGTCGCCGGCGCCACCTTCAACCTGCACACGCGCCGCGCCTCGGCCGGCAAGCTCGCGCCGGTCAAGCGCGATCATTGACGGAGCCCGCTCCATCCTGGCGCCGCGCGCAGCCGCGCCCGGCGCATGCCATCATCGTGTCCCGTGGTCCAGCCGGAGGTTCCATGCGCATACTCGATCGTTCGGTTTATGTCGGCCCGTCGCTGTACGCGCATTTCCCGGTGATCAAGCTCGAGCTCGACCTGGGTGAACTCGAGCAGTGGCCAAGCGCGCGGCTGGGCGCTGCGTTCATCGACGGACTGCTGGCGGCGTTGCCGGGACTGGCCGAACACGGCTGTTCCTACCGCGAGCCGGGCGGCTTCGTGCGCCGCCTGCGCGAGGACGAGGGCACCTGGCTCGGCCATGTGCTCGAACACGTCGCGATCGAGGTGCAGAACATCGCGGGCGAGGCGGTCACCTTCGGCAAGACGCGCAGCGCCGCCGACGACCGCCCGGGCGTGTACACCGTGGTGTACGAGTATGCGCAGCGCGAGGAGGGCATCGCCGCGGGCGAGCTTGCGCTCAAGCTGCTCGAGTCGCTGTTGCCGCCGGCGCTGCGCACCGCGGGCGCGCTGCCCGCGGATTGGGATTGGCCGAGCGCGCGCGACGAGTTCATCCGCTATGCGCAGCGCCGGGCGCTGGGGCCTTCGACCGCCGCGCTGGTGCGCGCGGCCGAGGAACGCGGCATCCCGTGGCTGCGGCTCAACGACCAGTCGCTGGTGCAGCTCGGTCATGGCCGTTACCAGCAGCGCATCCAGGCCACGGTCACCGGCAGGACCTCGCACATCGCGGTGGAGCTGGCCAGCGACAAGGAAGAGACCAACAAGATCCTCGCCTCGCTCGGCCTGCCGGTGCCGCGCCAGGAACTGGTGCAGAGCGAGGACATGGCCGTGCGCGCGGCGCGGCGCATCGGCTACCCGGTGGTGACCAAGCCCTACAACGGCAACCATGGCCGCGGCATCTCGATCCGGCTGATGACCGACGAGGAGGTGCGCGCGGGCTTCCACGCCGCGCGCGAGCATTCGCGCTCGATCATCGTCGAAACCTTCCTCGAAGGCGCCGACCATCGCCTGCTCGTGGTCAACGGCGAGCTCGTCGCCGCCACCCGGCGCACGCCCGGTCATGTGTTCGGCGACGGCAGCAGCACGATTGCGCAGCTGGTGGAGCAGGTCAACGCCGATCCGCGCCGCGGCATCGGCCACGAGAAGGTGCTCACGCGCATCCAGCTCGACCGTGAGGCCGAGCAGATGATGCAGCGCGTGGGCTACCACGCCGGCTCGGTGCCCAAGGCGGGCGAGACCGTGTATCTGCGCTCGACCGCGAACCTGTCCACCGGCGGTACCGCCACCGACGTCACCGACATCATCCACCCCGACAACCGCGACATGGCGGTGCGCGCGATCCGCGCGATCGGCCTCGACGTCGGCGGCGTGGATTTCCTCTCGCCCAACATCGCCGAAAGCTACCGCACCGTCGGCGGCGGCATCTGCGAGGTCAACGCGGCGCCGGGCTTCCGCATGCACGTGAGCCCGAGCGAGGGCACGCCGCGTGACGCGGCCGGTCCCGTGATCGACATGCTGTTCCCGCCCGGCGCGCCCGCGCGCGTGCCGATCGCCGCGCTCACCGGCACCAACGGCAAGACCACCACCGCACGCATGCTCGCCCACATCACCAAGATGGCCGGCTTCACGCCCGGCCTGACCACCACCGATGGCGTCTACATCGACGGCCAGCGCACGGTCGAGGGTGACATGACCGGGCCGGTGTCGGCGCGCATGGTGCTGTCGGACCCGTCGATCGACATCGCGGTGCTGGAGACCGCGCGCGGCGGCCTGCTGCGCGCCGGCATGGGCATGCGCCACGTCAACGTCGGCGCGGTGCTCAACGTGCAGAGCGACCACCTGGGCATGAAGGGCATCGACACGCTGGAGCAGCTGGCCGAGGTCAAGCGCATCGTGGTCGAGGTGGCGCAGGACTGCGCGGTGCTCAATGCCGACGACCCCAACGTGCTCAAGATGTCCGGCTACACCGATGCCAAGGTGATCTGCTACGTGACCATGAACCCCTCGCACGCGCTGGTGCGCGAGCATGTGCGCGCGGGCGGCCGCGCCTGCGCGCTCGAGGCGGGCGTCAACGGCACCATGATCACGCTGTACGACAAGGGCAGCCACATCCCGCTGCTGTGGACCCACCTGATCCCGGCCACGCTCGAAGGCCGCGCGCTGCACAACGTGCAGAACGCGATGTTCGCCGCGGCGATGGCCTTCGCGCTCGGCATCAAGCTCGATGCGATCCGCCAGGGCCTGCGCACGTTCGGCACCACCTTCTTCCAGGTGCCCGGGCGCATGAACGTGTTCGACGAGCATCCGTTCAAGGTGCTGTTCGACTATGGCCACAACGCCGCCGCGGTGGCGGCCATGGCCGACCTCGCGCAGCGGCTCGAGGTGGCCGGTCGGCGCATCGTGGTGCTGGCCGGGCCGGGCGACCGTCGCGACGAGGACCTCGCCGCGATCGCGCAGGCGACCGCGGGCAAGTTCGACCACTACATCTGCCGGCGCGACGACAACCTGCGCGGCCGCGACGGCGACGAGGTGCCGCTCATCATCTCGCGCGCCTTGCAGGCGGCCGGCGTGGCCAAGGATGCGATTTCGCTCATTCCCGACGAACAGGCCGCGATCGATGCGGCGCTGCGCATGGCGCGCCAGGGCGACCTGCTGCTGGTGTTTGCCGATGCGCTGGTGCGCTCGTGGAAGCAGATCATCAAGTTCCGGCCCGAAGGCGCGCCCGCGCCGGCCGCGGTGCGCGTGGCGCCGGCACCGGTGGTGGAGGAGGCGGCGTTCGACGAGGCGAGCTTCGCGAGCCTGGGCGGCGTGAGCCGTGACGCGCGCGGCCTGTTCCTCGCGCGCGAGAGCGACGACTGAGCGTGTTGTCGCTGCCATTCGTCGATTCGCGGCGCCTGACCGGTCCGAACCTGCACTTCGCGGCGCCCGGCGCGGTGCTGCAAAGCGCAGGCGTGGCGGTCGATGCCGCGCTGCGTGAACGCTGGCATGCGCAGGTCGCGCGCGCGCGCGCCGCGCTGGCCTGGCCGCAGGCGCCCGTGAGCGTGCGCGCCACGGCCGGCGGGGCGGTGTTCGCGCTGGCCGCGCCGGTCGACCAGTTGTTCAGCGCCACCGAGGTCAACGAATGGGCGCTGGCCAGCGCCCTGGACGGGCACGGTGCCTGGGCGCGGCTGCATGCGCCCGGCCATCCGGCCGCCTGGGACGAGGCCAGCGCGATGGCGACGCTGCGCGCCTTCGCCGCGCACGAGCGCAGGCCCGCGCTGGCCGCGCTGTATGCGGCCGCGCAGGCGCGCCGGCGCAACGTGCTGCTGGATGAGGACAGCCTCGCCCTGGGTGCGGGCGACCATGCGCGGTGCTGGCCGCTCGACGCACTGCCTGACGCCGCCGTTCTCGACTGGGACGCGCTGCGCGAGGTGCCGATCGCACTGGTGACCGGCTCCAACGGCAAGACCACCACCACGCGCCTGCTCGCGGCGATTGCGCGCGCGCACGGCCTGCACGTGGCCCACACCTGCACCGACGGCGTGTACGTGGACGGCGCGCGCATCGCCGCCGGCGATTACTCCGGGCCGGTCGGCGCGCGCACCGCGCTGCGCGCGCCGGGCATCGGCCTTGCGGTGCTGGAGACCGCGCGCGGCGGCCTGCTGCGGCGTGGGCTCGCGGTGCAGCACGCGCAGGTCGGCGTGGTCACCAACGTGAGTGACGACCATTTCGGCGAGTACGGCATCGACGACCTGGCCGCGCTGGCCGAGGCCAAGCTGGCGATCGCGGCCGCGCTCGATGCGCAGGCCACGCTCGTGCTCAACGGCGACGACGAGCTGCTGGTGCGGACCGCCGCGCAGCGCGGGGTCGCGGCGCGCCGTGCGTGGTTTGCGCTCGATGCGGACGCGCCGCTGTTGGTGGCGCGGCGCGCGCAGGGCGAGGCCACCTGCGGCGTGCGCGACGCACGCCTGTGCCTGCACGTGGCGCACGCCACGCACGACCTGGGCGCGGTGCAGGCCTTGCCGCTCGGCTTCGGCGGCAGTGCGCGCTACAACCTCGCCAACATCGCCGCGGCCGCGCTCGCGGCGCAGGCACTGGGCATCGCGCCGGAGACGATCGCGGCGGTGGTGCGGCGTTTCGGTGCGGACCCGCAGGACAACCCCGGCCGCCTGCAGCACGTGGTGCTCGATGGCGTGCAGGTGCTGGTCGACTACGCCCACAATCCCGATGGCATGCGCGGCCTGCTCGAGGTGGCCGCGGGCCTGCACCCGGCGCGCCTGGGCATCCTGCTCGGCCAGGTCGGCAACCGCAGCGACGCCGAGATCCGCGAACTGGCCGCGGTGGTGGCGCAGGCGCGGCCCGCACGCATCGTGCTCAAGGAAATCGCGAGCCTGCTGCGCGGGCGTGCACCCGGCGAGGTCGCGGACCTGTTGCGGGACGAACTGCGGCAACGTGCGATGGCGGTGGCCGAGGGCGCGCCGCGCGACGAGTACGCGGGCGTGTGCGAACTGCTGGCGTGGGCACGCGCTGGCGACGTGCTGGTGCTGCCCGTGCATGGCGGCGACGGCCGCTCGCGCGTGGCGGCGCTGCTCGCCACGCTGGCGGCGCAGCACTGGCGCGTGGGCAGCGCGCTGCACGAACCCGCGCCCGCGGCGCAGGCCACGCCCGGCGCCTGAGTCCGCGGCACGTGACAGGGTGATGCGCCCGCGCGAGGCGGATGCCATCGATCGCGTGGCCGGCAGGCGCGCGCCTCAGGCCCGCGTGGCCGGACGCCGCACCAGCGCGAGGGCGAGCGCGAGATGGATCGGCAGCAGCAGCACGATCCAGTGCAGGTTGGCCTGCGCGAACCACGGCAGGATCTTGGAGCCGAGCGCGAACAGGGTGCCGGCCACCACGAGCCATGCCACGGTGCGCGTGATGCGGCCGGCGCGGCGGCCGCGCAGGCAGCCGAACCAGCCCGGCAGCAGCAGCAGGCACAGCGGGCTGAGCAGCAGCAGGTTCTCGTTGCGCCAGGCCGCGACATGGTCGCTGCCCAGCCACAGGTAGAGCAGGGCCAGGCCGCCCAGGCCACAGGCCAGTTCAAACGGCAGCGCGAAGGCGACGAGACAGCGGCGCGCTGCGCGGCTGTCGCGCCGGCCGAGCCACGCCAGGCCGATGCCGAGGGCGAGGCCGAGGCCGAGGAATGGCCAGCGCAGGTCGGGTGGCAGCAGCGGCGGCACCGCGACCGCGTTGGGCGCGAGCGCGAGGGTGCGGGCCACGAGCGGGCGTGCCTCGGCGCCCAGGTGCGCGCGCGCCACCACCTCGGCCAGGGTCTCGGGCACGAAGCTCTCGTCCCAGAAGTCGATGCGCCGGTCCGCGTACGGCCCGAGGCCGAGATCGATGAGCAGCATGAGCGCGGGTTCGGGCGCCATCAGCCGCAGCGCATCGAGGCGGAAGCTGTAGCCGCGCGAGCGGCCTTCGCTTTGCCGGCGCAGCGCGCCGCCGAGCGCGTCGTCGAGCGCATCGCGCACGCGCGTGGAGCAGTTGCTGGTGAAGTAGTCGTAGCGGTAGCGCGCGTGTTCGGGGCGGGCGTTCCAGCGCAGGAACGCGGCCAGTTCGCGCGCCTGCGCCGGATCGAGATCGAGCACCTGTTCGACGATGCTGCGGCCCTCGCTGCGGTACAGCTCGAGGTCCGCATCGAGCGGATTGGCCGCGAGCTGGTAGCGCATGTGGCCGCGCACGAAGTTGGCGAGGAAGTTGGCCTCGCTGAAGTCGAACATGCCGTAGTTGTAGGCAAGCGCGCTGCCATTGGTGCCGTCGCGGACCACGAGCGCGTTGTGGCCGAAGCGCTCGAAGTACAGCGAGCCGGGTCCGATCGTGAGCAGGCTGATGGCCGGTGCAGGCGGCTGCGCAGCGACCGCGGCTGCCACGGGTGCGGCGGGCGCGCTGGTGGCCGGTGTCGCGCCGGTCGCCCGGGCGGCGGCTGCGAGTGCGCAGGCAATCAGGCACCCGGCCCACAGCAGTGCGGCACTCGCGCCGCGAGCCAACGTGGCGACATGCGCGCAAGCGGGTCGCCGACCTGCGGGCAGCGTTTGCGACCGATCGCGGCCGGGTCGGGTGGCGGGAATCACGCGCCGTCAGGCTTCATGCACGCGCACCGCGAACTGCTGCACGCGCCGCGCGTCGGCCTTGGCCACATGGAACAGGAACCCGCCCAGCGCGGTTTCCTCGCCGACCGCGGGCAGGTGGCCGAGCTGCGCGGTGACCATGCCGCCCACGGTGTCGAACCCCTCGGCGTCGAACTCGCTGTCGAAGCGTTCGTTGAACTCGCTGATCGGGGTGAGCGCGCTGACGAGGAAGTCGCCGTTGGGGCCGGCCTGGATCAGGGTGCCCTCGTCGTCGTCGTCATCGTGCTCGTCGCCGATGTCGCCGACGATCTGCTCGAGCACGTCCTCGATCGTGACCAGTCCCGCGACGCCGCCGTACTCGTCGACCACGATCGCCATGTGGTTGCGCGACAGGCGGAACTCCTTGAGCAGGATGTTGAGGCGCTTGGACTCGGGGATCATCGTGACCGGCCGCAGCAGGCTGCGCACGTCGGCCTGCGCACCTTCGACGAAGCAGCGCAGCAGGTCCTTGGCGAGCAGGATGCCGACGATCTCGTCCTTGTCCTCGCCATGCACGGGAAAGCGTGAATGGCCCGACTCGATCACGATCGACAGCACCTGCGGCAGCGGCGCGGTCACCGGCACCGACACCATCTGTGCGCGCGGCACCATCACGTCGGCCACGCTGAGGTCGACCACCTCGATGGCGCCTTCCACCATCGACAGCGTGTCGTTGGTCAGCAGGCCGTTGGCCTGGGCGTGGCGCAGCTCCTCGATGAGCTCCTCGCGGCTTTGTGGCTCGCCGGACAGCGCCTGGGTGATGCGTTCGAACCACGAGCGTGGTACGGGTCTACTGGGAGGATCCTCGCTCATCTGCCGCGTATACATGCCCATCGCGGGCGGCAGTTGAGTGTAGCAAAGCGTCGCCGACGCTTCAGGGCCAGTACGATCAAGGACTTGGCCGTGCACGACGTGCGGCCGGCCGTGGCAGGTAAGGGTCGGTGATGCCGAGCGTGGCCAGGATCCGGCGTTCGAGTGCCTCCATGCGCTCGGCCTCGGCGTCCTCCTCGTGGTCGTGGCCGAGCAGGTGCAGCACGCCATGGATGGTCAGGTGCGCGTAATGCTCGCGCACGGGCTTGCGCTGCTCGCGCGCCTCGCGCGCGACCACGGGCGCGCAGATCACCAAGTCGCCGAGCAGCCCCGAGCGGTCGCCGGGCAGGCGCTCGTAGGGAAAACTCAGTACGTTGGTCGCGTAGTCGCGGCCACGATAACGCCGGTTGAAGGCGCGGCCCTCGGCGCTGCCCACGACCACGATCGCGAGGTGCGCGTCGCGGCCCCGGCGCAGCGCGGGGATCGCCTCGACCCAGCGCTGGAACGAGCGCCGCAGCGGCACGCCCTTGCGCGGGCCGCGGTTGTCGACATCCACGTGCACGCGCGTGCTCACCGGGGTGGCTCGTCGGCGCGGGCTGCGGCATGGGTCTCGTAGGCGCGCACGATGCGCTGCACCAGCGGGTGGCGCACCACGTCGTGGGCGGTGAAGAAGGTGAAGCTCACGCCCTCGACTTCGCGCAGTACGTCGATCGCATCGCGCAGGCCCGACTTGATCTGGCGCGGCAGGTCGGTCTGGGTCAGGTCGCCGGTGACCACCGCGACCGAGCCGAAGCCGATGCGCGTGAGGAACATCTTCATCTGCTCGATCGTGGTGTTCTGCGCCTCGTCGAGGATCACGAAGGCATCGTTGAGCGTGCGCCCGCGCATGTAGGCGAGCGGCGCGATCTCGATCACGTTGCGCTCGATGAGCTTGCCGACCTTGTCGATGCCGAGCATTTCGTACAGCGCGTCGTACAGCGGACGCAGGTACGGGTCGACCTTCTGGGTGAGGTCGCCGGGCAGGAAGCCGAGCTTTTCACCGGCCTCGACCGCGGGGCGCACGAGGATGAGGCGCTGCACGCGGCTGTCGTTGAGCGCCGCGACCGCCATCGCCACCGCGAGCCAGGTCTTGCCGGTGCCGGCCGGACCGACGCCGAAATTGATGTCGTGGCGCGCGATCGCCTGCAGGTAGCGCTGCTGGTTGGCGCCGCGCCCGCGCACGATGCCGCGCTTGGTGCGCACCGCGATGTCGTGGCTGTCGCCGGCGCGCTCGTGCAGCGTGTCCGCATCGGCCTCGGCCAGCGCGAGGTTGACCTGCAGCGTGCCCAACGTGGCGCCCTCGGTCGCCGCATACAGCTCGCGCAGCAGGCGTTCGGCGCGCTTGCCGGCCTCGGCGTCGCCCTCGATGCGGAACACGTTGCCGCGATGGGCGATGGCCACACCCAGGCGCAGTTCGATCTGGCGCAGGTGTTCGTCGAGTGGCCCGGCCAGGTTGGCCAGGCGCTCGCCGTCGGCGGGTTCGAGGGTGAAATCGCGGGCGTAGGCGACTGGCATAGGCGCGCGAGGGTAGCGCCTTGCGCTGCGCGCGACCACCCATCGCGATCTGTACAAGTCACTCCGATCGTGCGCTTCCACAAGCGCGTGGACTGATTCGCGCCGGTTGGCGGGCGCGTTCGCGCAGGCGAAAACGGCGCCGTCGTCGCGGCGCCGCCGGTGGAGTTGTCCATGGGGTCGGCACGTCCCTGTGCCGTGGCGCGGGTCAGAAGTCGTAGCGCAGGGTGAACTGCACGCTGCGCGGGGCGCCGTAGTTGATCTTCTGCCAGTACAGCTGGCCGCGTTCGGTGCGGCTGCTGGCCGAGTTCGGGTTGAGCATGCCAGGCACCTGCTGGTTGAACAGGTTGAACACGTCGGCCTGTACCGTGAGGTGGTCGAGCCAGGCGGGCTGCCAGGCCACGTTCACGTTGAGCGTGCAGGTCCAGGGCGTGGTGCCATGCGAGCCGCGGGGCGAGGGCGCGTAGTCGGACGAGGGTGGTACGTAGTTGGGGCTGGATGGATCATTGCCCGATCCGGCCAGGCCGCAGAAGTAGTAGAACGAGCCGTTGTACAGGCCGCGGTCGGCCGTCGGGTACCCGCGAGCGCCTGCTGGAACAAGGCGGCGAGCATTCGGCGCAGCCTGGGGCTGATTCAACGTCCGGCAAAACCGCGACAGGCCTCTCGCTTGAAGTGTAGGATTCCCGCCACATCGCCTTTGGGGAGGCGCCATGCGCCGGATCTGCGTACTGCTTGCACTCATCGCTCCTGCGCTGGCCTCGGCGCAGTCGCCTCCCAACTTTCTCTGGCTCGACGATTTCGAGCTGTGTCCCTCGCCCCAGCCGTACTGGCCGGACCGCGACAGCGACGACTACGGCGACGACGACTACAGCTTCGTCGGCTGCGTCCAGCCGCCCGGGTTCTTCCCCGTCGATCCCGGCGATTGCGACGATCTGAACCCCGGCATCAACCCTTCCGCGGCCGAGCAGTGCAACGGCATCGACGAAGACTGTGACGCCATGGTCGACGAGAACGCTCTCGGAGCTGGCACATCGTGCGACACCGGCCTTGTCGGCGCATGCAGTTCAGGCACCTTCCAGTGCCAAGGCGCAGCTGGACTGGTCTGCATCAGCGACACCCCCGCCTCGCCGGAAGTCTGCAACGGCATCGACGACGACTGCGACGGGCACGTCGATGAAGGCAATCCCGGCGGAGGACAAACCTGCAACACCGGTCTTCCCGGCGCGTGCAGCACTGGCACAACGGTGTGTCAGGCAGGGGTGCTTGTCTGCGTGCCCGACAACCAACCCTGTCCATGACCGCCGACTGACCCTCGGCCCGCCCCGCCCAAGCCGAGAACTTCGGGCTGGTAGATTGGCGCGGCAGCGTTCCAAACCGGGTCACCAAGACAGGCAAGCAGCGGGTCAAGACCGTGCTACGGCAAAACCATGCTGGGCGCCGTGCGCAGAGTCGCGAACAGGGTTCGCAACCTGGTTTCCAGGGGGTGTCTTCCTCCGCGGCCAGGCGGTGGACACCAGGTTCGGTTCTTGGGCGGCGGCGTACTGCCCGAGGCGGCGCACCTGGAGCCGCGGGGTCTACACGTCCGCGCTCCCGCAGGAGCGCAGGGACCAGTGGTCCGAGCACTGTCCCACTGGCTTCCCGGAAGAACCCCCGAAAGAACCAAGTGGTCTTGCATGAATACAGATGATGCGCGTCGGACGATCGTCCACACGGGAGGAGGTGTTCCATGTTGAAGATTGCGCGGAGCCTGTTGGTCCTGTGCGCGCTGCTTGCCCATGCCGCGCAAGCCAAGGGAGAGACTCCGGCCCAGGCTAATGCGGATCTGCAAGTGAAAGGCAAGCTGGTCACGATCCATGTGAGGGATCAGGATCCTTTCGAACTGGCCCGGCGGCTGCAGGAACAGTCATCGCTCCGGTTGGAGAACATGGAGGTCTTGAAAGGCACGCCAGCGATCGGCTTCCAGTTCGAGGAGATACCACTCCTGACGGTGCTGGATCTGCTTGCCATGAATGCCGAAGTCTGGTTGCACTGCGAAGCAGGGCGTCTGTGCCGATTCGGCACGCACGAAGAGAGGCGCCGGGGCAAGGCCGTTTACGAGGCGTGGAAGCAAGCGCTCATGCAGAACGCGCCGGACCTGCGCAGCCGGGAGGAGGCATGGGTCGCCTTCCTGCGGCCACCCGAACACGGGCCGGCGCAGTTGTATCTGGACGACTGGAACGAGTTGGTGATCGCGGCGAGGGCGCAGGGTGACAGCGAACGCGCAAGCCGGTACCTCGGCCTCAAGGTCGAGCACGCCAAGCGCTTGCATGGAGAAAACAGCGGGCCATACGGTCTCGCGATCGCCGCGCAGGCGCAGGCTGGATACGAAGCGAGCAAGGATCCTTCGCTGCTGAAGGCGATGGAACGCGGACTGGCACTGGGCGAAGCCGAATTTGGCAAGGTGAGCGGTGCGTTGGCCGAAACGCAACTGGCACTCGCTGATGCCTACACGGATTTGAGTCGCTGGGCGGAGGCCGAGGAGATGTATCGACGTGCGATCGAGGGCCTGGGCACGCCCGAGCCGGATTCGCGGGAACCGCACATCCTCGCGCCTGCCGTCTCCAAACTGGCCTTTCTTCTCGACCGACAGGATCGCTGGGCCGAGGCAATCCCCCTTTATGAACGCAGCATCAGCCTGCATCACGCCAATTCTTCCGACAGGTCCTTGGCCGCCCTGGACGGAGAGCGTCTGGGAGGTGACTTGTACCGACTGGGCCGTTTTCCGGAAGCCACGCGGGCGTTCAAGGATGTCGCCAAGATCCGCCCGCTGAGGGATCAGCCGAAGCTGCAGCTGCAGGTCATGGAACTGCTTGGCGATGTGCTGTCCGAGACAGCGCCCGGCGATGCCCTGGAGCGGATGCGGGGCCGCGCTGCAGCCAACAAGGACAAGGCGCTCGAGATGGAAGGGCTTTTTTTTCTGCAGGAGTATTCACGCACGCAGTTCAAGGAGGCGCCGCGATCCGAAGCGTGGCAGCGGACCTGTGCCGCATTCGGCGTACTCCTCGCCAGCTCGGCCGAAGGGTCGGGCGCGTACCCTGAGAAACGCAGGACCGGCGACGCCCAGTGCCGGAGGAAGGCCCGGATGGCTGGACCCGCCCAGTCATCGTGAGCCTTGATCGTGCCGCGGGTGACGCGCAATTCGCCGCTGAGGCCGGTCAACTGGCGGCTCGCCTTCAGGTTCTGGTCGAGCAGGGCCATGCGTTCGGCATCGATCAGGCGCACCGTGCGAATGGAATGCCGAGTTTTCATGGTGAACTTCCGGGTCCGTTGATGGAGATGGGTGGATTCGATGGAAGTGACCGTCCGAGCTACGGGGCCGAGGGGTGACTGACCAGGTTGTCGCCGGCCTCGCTCCAGTCCTCGCCCTCATTCGCCAACACGATTGGTCCGCGCACGGTCCAGCCGATGCCGTCCTTCGCTTCGACCAGGAGCACGGCGGTTTTCACCCAGCTGGCAGCCGTCGCTCACTCATGCATCACGCAACTCGCGCGGGCGTGGCGCACGCAGTTTTCGCTTGCTCACGGCCATGGCGATCGGCTTGCCTCGCCCATATCCCGGGCAGTGGCGTGTATCCGGCGGCGCTCGCTGATTTCATCGCCGACACCAGCAACCGCTGCACCGGCGTGTGGCAGGCCGCACCGGCGCTGGTGCAACTGGAAGCCGATGCCCTCGATTGGCTGCGCGACCGAATGCGGTTTCCGGACATGACCCGCGACCGGTTCACCATCCGCTGACGCAATTTCTGCGCCTGGTGGACGGCATCATGCTGCGTGGCGCGTTCGTGGCCGCGTTGTGGCCTGACGCGCTGGCTCTGGCCGCGTTCAGCGTGATCGTGATGGGCGCGGCGATCGCGCGCTTCCACAAGCGCCTGGATTGATTCGCGCCGGTTGGCGGGCGCGTTCGCGCAGGCGAAAACGGCGCCGTCGTCGCGGCGCCGCCAGTGGGGTTGTCCGAGGGGGCGGCACGTCCCTGTGCCGTGGCGCGGGTCAGAAGTCGTAGCGCAGGGTGAACTGCACGCTGCGCGGGGCGCCGTAGTTGATCTTCTGCCGGTACAGCTGGCCGCGTTCGGTGCGGCTGCTGGCCGAGTTCGGGTTGAGCATGCCCGGCACCTGCTGGTTGAACAGGTTGAACACGTCGGCCTGTACCGTGAGGTGGTCGAGCCAGGCGGGCTGCCAGGCCACGTTCACGTTGAACGTGTAGGTCCAGGGCGTGGTGCCATGCGAGCCGCGGGGCGAGGGCGCGTAGTCGGACGAGGGCGGTACGTAGTTGGGGCTGGATGGATCATTGCCCGATCCGGCCAGGCCGCAGAAGTAGTAGAACGAGCCGTTGTACAGGCCGCGGTCGGCGGTCGGGTAGTAGCTCGTGCAGTTGACCGGGCGGCCCGATGCGATGATCGCCGAGCCACCGAAGCGCCATTCGGGGTTGAGCTGGTAGTAGCCGAACACCTTGAACTGGTGCTTGCGGTGGTTGGGCAGTACGCCGCTGGCGTTGACCATGAGCTGGGGCAGGTCCCAGTCCTGGGTCACGGACACGTCGGTCTGGCCACCGCCGCCGGTGTCGAGGTCGGAGGCGAGCTGGCCTTCGGTGTTGCCCCAGTTGCGCGAGAACGTGTACTCGATCTTGCCGTACCAGTCATCGGTGAACTCATGTTCGAGCATGAGGTCGATCGCGTAGTAGCGGCGCTTGAGCTTGGGCAGGCCCAGTTCGGCCGCCGTGTAGTGCACCGGCTTGAGCGTGCCGTCGTCCTGCTCCTCGTAGAAGGTGTTGTCCACACCCGGGTTGAAGATGAAGCAGCCGCCATGCAGCACCGGCGCACAGGTGTCGTCGATCGCGCTGCGCAGCGTGCGGTAGGTGGCCTTGGCGCCCCAGTTCCACGAGGTCCACAGCTGCTGCTGCATGCCGACGATGAACTCGTCCTGGAAATGCGAGCGGATGTCCTTGGCCGCGACCGTGAGCGGGTTGGGCGAATCGCCGCACTCGAGGTTTGCCGACACCACGTAGTCGCTGCCCGGGCAGTTGTAGCCGAGGTTGGTGACCGGGATGTGGTTGAGGCCGGTGGGCGCGCCGGTGACCGGATCGGTGCCGGTGTAGGTGAAGTACTCCTGCGTGTAGTACGAGCCCGACGCGGCGCGCAAGGCGACGTTGTTGGGCAGGGCCAGGTGGTATCGCCCGGCGTTGGCGAACAGCTTGAGCGTGGAGTCGCCGTGGAGGTCCCACGACGCACCCAGGCGTGGCGCCAACTGGTGGCGCTGACTGATGTAGGGCTGGCCGGCGCCGGTGTAGTTGGTGAACTGCTCATTGCGCAGGCCGAGCTGGAACAGCAGGTTGTCGTTGAACTGCCAGCGGTCCTCGACGTACTGCGCGCGCTGTTCGGTGGTGACCGTGCCGTACTGGCTGTAGCGCTGGCTGCGCACGTAGTAGCCCTGGTCGCCGAAGCCGCCGGCACCGGCGGGAGCGCCCACGCCGAGTGAGGCGTTGATCGGCTGGGTGGGATTCTCGGTGAAGGAGTACACCCAGATGTAGCCGTCATTGCCGGCGTAGCCGTCGTGGTGGCGCGACGAGGTGGCATCGGACAGTTCGTAGCCGATGCGCAGGTCGTGGTTGCCGAGGCGGTATCCGACGTCGAAGCGCCCACCCTTGACTTCGTCGCGGCCGGGACCATCGAAGGCGGTTTGCGTCTGGCAGCTGGTGTAGTTGAATCCGGCGATGCGCGCCGTGGCGCCGGCCGAGATGCGCGGGCAGTCGGGGTCGTAGTTCCACGGTTGGTTGGTGTGGTTGATGCGCATGTTGCCCCACAGCGCCGACAACGTGAGGTCATCGGTGAGGTAGCCGGTGTACTTGCCGATGTACAGGCGGGCGTCATCGCGCGCTTCGTAGCCACTCAGCTTGGTGGTGCCAGGCGACAGGTCGGCATAGTCGAAGGTGTAACCATCACGCTTGAACTTGGTCACATCGGAAATGGCCGAGAACTCGACCAGGTGGTTGTCGGTGATGTGCCAGTCGACCTTGCCGGTCCAGCGCGGGTAGTCGTAGCCGTATTCGGACCAGCCGTTGTTGCTGATCGCACCAAGGCGCGTCTGGTTGACGCTGCGGCCGTCGCGCTGGGTCATCTCCGCATTGGCGTAGACGAACAGCTTGTCCTGGATGATCGCGCCGCCCGCGTACAGGCCGGTCAGGAACTGCCACGAGTTGTTGTCCTTGCGCCAGCTGTAGAGCGTGCCGTCGGTGCGCAGGTTGGGATTGGTGCGGTCGGGGCCGTAGTATCCGGTGTCGGGATAGTAGAGGTTGTGGGGGCTTGCGCGACCCCAGACGGGCGACCACGAGGTGTAGACGCCGGCCTTCCAGGTGTTGGTGCCGCGCTTGGTCACGATGTTGATGACACCACCGGTGGCGCGGCCGTACTCGGCGCCGTAGCCTCCGGTGAGGACCTGCATCTGGCTGATCGAGTCGAACGCGAGCGTGGTCGAACCCAGGCTCGTGAGCGGGTTGGTGATCGGAAAACCGTTGATGTAGTACGCGTTCTCGGACGAAGCCGAGCCGCCGAAGCTCGGGATGGTATTGCCCGAATCGTCGATGTAGCTCGCATTGCGCACCACGCTGGGCGCGAGCAAGGCCACCGAGGCGATGTTGCGCGTCACCGAGATGCGCTGCAGGTCCGAGGCGGTGAACACCGAACGGGTGTCGACCTGTGACACGTCGATGGCCTGCTGCGCGCCGCCGGTGACCGTGATGGTGCTCAGTTCCTCGGTGGCGGCGGCGCCCACGAACGAGACTTCGGAACCACCGGCGATGGTCACGTTGACGTTTTCGCGCTTGGCGACGGCGCTGCCCGCCTTCTCCACCGTCACGGTGTAGTGCCCCGGCGGCAGGTCCAGTGCGCGGTAGCGCCCGGAGGCGTCGGTACTCACGCGGCGCACCAGGCCCGTGTCCTGGTTCTGGATGACCACGGTCTGGCCGCCCTCGCCGGTCTGGCCGAAGATCGAGCCGGTGGTCGATTGCGCGAATACCGGTGTGGCCGACATCAGGGCGGCGCCGATCATGCTTGCGATCAGCGTGCGCACAAGGCCGCCACGCTGCGCACGGCGCCGCAGGAACTCATTGTTGTTCATCATTGACCCCATGGGATGTGAGTGGTGGAGCAGCCCAACAACCAGGTCATGCCAAGGGCACGGCTGGTCAACAACCAGACTTCTGTGTCGATTGCAGGTGCACACACGCTCGCATGCGATGAAGCGGCCACCGGCCAAGCCGGTTCCCCCCGCTTCCAGCCCTCAGTCGAGGCGAGCTGGCACGCCGACTCCCCAAGGCCCGCAGTCGGACGGCCGAACGGGACGCTAAACGAAAAATGAACGTCTCACAAATAACCATTGGTTGGGTACGCGCGCACGTTCAGCGCCGTGCGCGCACACCGGGTGCCCAGCGGTCGGTTCCGGCTTCCCGGCTCAGGGAGTGCTCGCACCGGCCATGCACGAAAATCCGTGGCGCCCGGATATGCCGGGCTGCATCGTGCGGGAGTGGGGAAGCCCTGGCCGTGGGCAGTACGCGCGTCATGGCCAGGCCCGGTGCGAAGGTGACGGGGCGGAGATCGCGCGCTTCCAACAGCTCCTGGATGGAACGGGGCAAGTCCCGGACGCATCACCCACCGTGGCGTGACAGTGGTGGGCCCACCGTCGTGGAGGAAGCACATCATGGGTTCAGGTGATTGGGTGTGGGTGGCGCCGCGCGTGGTCGCGCCGACGGCACCGCGGCGCCGGACGCCACACAGCCGCCGCGCCGCAGTGATTCCGGGACTGTGGCTTACGCGGCCGACGTGGTCGCGTTCTGGCCGGACTTGACGCGGCCGCGCAAGGAGTTGGTCAGCGCCTCGGTGATCACGACATCGACGAAGCGACCGATCCATTGCGTCGGTGCCGCGAAGTTGACCGAGCGCATGTTCTCGGTCTTGCCGGTGAGCTCGTTGGGATTCTTGCGGCTCGGGCCTTCGACGAGGATGCGCTGGGTTGTGCCGACCATGGCCGCGGAATAGCGCGCGGCGTTGGCGTTGAGCGCGGCTTGCAGGCGTTCCAGTCGCTCGTGCTTGACGGCCATGGGCGTGTCGTCGGCGAGGCTGGCTGCGGGCGTGCCCGGGCGTGGCGAGAAGATGAAGCTGAAGCTCTGGTCGAAGCCGACGTCGTCGATGAGCTTCATGGTCTTGTCGAAATCGGCGTCGGTCTCGCCCGGAAAGCCGACGATGAAATCGGATGAGATCGCGATGTCGGGCCGCACCGCGCGCAGCTTGCGGATCTTCTGCTTGTACTCGAGCGCGGTGTAGCCACGCTTCATCGCGCCAAGGATGCGGTCCGAACCCGACTGCACCGGCAGGTGCAGGAAGTTGGCGAGCTTGGGCACGCTGGCATAGGCCGCCACCAGCGAATCGGAGAATTCCAGCGGATGGGAGGTGGTGAAGCGGATGCGGCCGATGCCGTCGAGCTGGGCGATCGCATGGATGAGCAGGCCAAGATCGGCGATCGAGCCGTCGTGCATCGGTCCGCGCCAGGCGTTGACGTTCTGGCCAAGCAGGTTGACCTCGCGCACGCCCTGGTCGGCGAGCGTGGCCACCTCGGCCAGCACGTCGTCGAACGGGCGGCTGATTTCCTCGCCGCGGGTGTAGGGCACCACGCAGTAGGAACAGTACTTGGAGCAGCCCTCCATGATCGACACGAACGCGGTCGGCCCTTCGGCGCGCGGCTCGGGCAGGCGGTCGAACTTCTCGATCTCGGGGAAGGAGATGTCCACCTGCGGCGTGCCGCTGGCGCGGCGCGCCTGGATGAGTTCGGGCAGGCGATGCAGGGTCTGCGGTCCGAATACGAGGTCCACGTGCGGCGCGCGCGTGACGATCGCGGCACCTTCCTGCGAGGCCACGCAGCCGCCCACGCCGATCAGCACCGGCTTGTCGCCCTGCTTGTACTGCTTCCAGCGGCCGAGCTGGCTGAACACCTTCTCCTGCGCCTTCTCGCGGATCGAGCAGGTGTTGACGAGAATCACGTCGGCCTCGGACTCGTCATGGGTCAGCTCCAGGCCATGCGATTCGCGCAGCACGTCGGCCATGCGGGCCGAGTCGTACTCGTTCATCTGGCAACCATAGGTCTTGATGTAGAGCTTGCCGGCCATGGACGTGTGGTGCTTTGGGGGTCGACGAGTCTAGCATTGCCGGGCCAGGCACCGGTTTGGACGCACTGTTTGCGCGCGTGTCGGAAGCTGCCCCCGGCATCGGCGACGGGTTGTCGCGCGGCAGGGACGCGCGCGCAGGGCGGCCGCGGGCGCATTGCGCCGGTGCCCGCATGGGCACGCTTGCCGAGGCGTCGTGCTGCGTTGCCGCATGGATGTTGCTTGGCAAGGTGAGCAATGCCGCGGAAACTATTGCCTCCACTGGAATTGGACATGTCCTTGATCAAGCTGCGCCGGTTTTCGACCGTGACCGCCTTGCCGCTGCTCGCGGCAAGTGCGCTGGTGCACGCGGGCGCACTGTACAAGTGCGATGCCGATGACGGTTCGATCGCCTACACCAGCACCACCAAGGGCTACCGCAACTGCAAGCTGGTCGAGGTGTTTCCCGATCCGCCCAAGGCCAAGCCGGTCGCGGCGCCGCCCCCGCGCACGGTCGCGGCACCGGCCAGGGGCTGGCGCTACGAGGAGAACCGCGCCGATTTCTCCGCGGTACGCGCGTCCGTGGCCACCGCGCCGGCCGCGTACGTGCGCGCCGACTTCCGTGCGGTGTATGCCAATGTGGCATCGACCGCACCCATCGTGGTGCCGCAGGATTTCTCCACGGTGCTGGCCGATGTGCACAGCAGCGCGCCCACGGTCGGCAATCCGCTGTTCATCGCCGCGCCGTATCGCATGCGCGTGCCGCAGCGCGCGCATGCGTTGACCCACCTCGCACTGCCCGCGGCGCAGAGCACGCCGCTGCCACGCGTGCTGCGCGGCGCGGTCTACAAGCGCACGCGCGCCGACGGCAGCGTCGAGTACACCAACATCCGGCCCAAGGGCGGCGGCTTCGCGGTGCTGTTCACCTATATCGCCACCTGCGTCGCCTGCGACTTGCACTCGAAGATCGACTTCGCCCGCACCGCGCTGAACCTGGAGGCCTACAAGGACGAGATCGCCGCCGCGGCGGCCGAGTTCGGCGTCGACAGCGCCTTGCTGCATGCGGTGATCCATGCCGAGTCGGCGTTCAACCCGATGGCGCTGTCGAACAAGGGGGCGCAGGGGCTCATGCAACTCATGCCCGGCACCGCGAGCGACATGGGCGTGGTCGACGCGTTCGATGCACGGGACAACATCCGTGGCGGCACGCGTTACCTGGCGATGTTGTTGCAGGCCTTCAACGGCGATACCACGCTTGCGACCGCGGCCTACAACGCGGGGCCAGCGGCGGTACAGAAGTATGGCGGCGTGCCGCCCTACGACGAGACGCGGGTGTACGTGCAGCGCGTGGCCACGCTGCGCGAGCGCTACAGCGCAGCGGCCCAGCCGGCATTGGCACGGGCGACGCCGACGCCGCGTTCGTAGGCGACCCGGCCGCTCGCGTCAGGTGCCCGTGGTGCTGGGCGCGGGCCGTTGCGCCATCACCAGGTCGAGGGCGAAGGGCTGGCTGCCACGCAGACCCGACAGCCGCGCAGTGCTGCCCGGCGCGATCGCCGATTCGCGGTTGAGCAGGTCCATCTGGTCACCGATTTCCTTGCCGTCGAGCGTGAGCAGCACATCACCAGCCTGGAGCCCGGCCTGTGCGGCCGGACTGCCCGGCACGATACGCACGAGCAGTACGCCGCGCTGGCGTGCCTCGCCGTTGGCCTGCGGCACATCGGTGTAGTCCGCGCCGATCCAGCCGCGGATCACATGCCCGTGCTGGATGATCTGGTCGAGCACGGCCTTGGCGGTCGCGACCGGGATCGCAAAGCCGATGCCTTCGGGGATCTGGGGCGTGCGGTTGGATTCGGCGCTCATCGGCCGCGCGTACACCGCGGTGTTGATGCCCACGAGTTCGCCGTTCGCATCGACCAGGGCGCCGCCCGAATTGCCGGCATTGATCGCGGCATCGGTCTGGATGAAGTCCTCGAACGCCGACATCTTGAGCTGCCGGCCGGTTGCGCTCACGATGCCCATCGTGACGGTCTTGCCCACGCCCGCGGGGTTGCCGATCGCGAGCACCACGTCACCCACTTCGGCGGCATCGGCGCGCACCGCGATCGTGGGCAGGTTGCGAGCGTCGATGCGAAGCACCGCGAGGTCGGTCTCGACATCCGTACCCACCACCTGCGCGCGCCGTACCCGGCCGTCGTCGAGCATGACCTGGATGTCATCGGCGCCACTGATGACATGGTTGTTGGTGAGCACATGGCCGTCGGCGCCGAAGATCACGCCCGAGCCCAGGCTCTGGTCGCGGCGCGGGATCACCGGGCCGGCCACGTAGCCGAGCAGGCGCTGGCTGAGCGGATCGAACACGCGGTAGGCCGAGCGCGCGGCGGTGATGCGGTTGGCGTAGATGTTGACGACCGCGGGCGAGGCGCGCGTCACCGCGGACGCATAGGACTGCGGTGCGCGTGCGGTCGCGGGACCCGCTCCGGGGCGGGCGGCATTGCCACGCAAACGCTCGACCCATTGCGGCGCGAATACGCTGAGCACGAAGGCGGCGGCGAGTCCGACCACCACGCTGCGCAGGATGAAGGCGGCGAGTTTGTACAGGGGCTGATTGTGCATGGCGGTGGCGTCGCGCGCAGGGGTGGCGCGTATTGCCGCATTCGATTGTGCGGGTTGGGTGCGTTGGTTAAACTAACACGATTTTGCGGCCCACCCGTGCGTGCGCGGGTGCATCGGCGGCGCGGCAACGCGGCGCCGGTGGGCGGGCGCGACGTGGGGTGGCGTGCGGGCTGGCCCGTGCGGTCCAGCGATCTGAATCTTGAGAGTTGCAGCGGAGTGCTGATGGCAAACGATGCTGTGGTGGACAAGGGCCGGCGCCGGTTCTTGACCGCGACGACCGCGGTCGTCGGGGGAGCGGGGGCCGCTGTGGCCGTGATCCCGTTCATCAAATCCTGGGAACCCAGCGCGCGGGCCAAGTCGGCCGGCGCCCCGGTGCTCGCCGACATCAGCAAGATCGAGGCCGGGCAGAAGGTCACCTTCGCCTGGCGCGGCCTGCCGGTGTTCGTGGTCAACCGCACCAAGGCCCAGCTCGACGCCTTGACCGGCGTGGACGCGCGCTTGCGCGATCCCAAGTCGGACAACACGGCGCAGCAGCCCGAGTACGCCAAGAACGAATATCGCTCGATCAAGCCCGAGTGGCTCGTGCTCGTCGGCATCTGCACCCACCTGGGCTGCGTGCCCGACTTCTTCCCCGACCTCAAACCCGAACCGTTCGACCCGAACTGGAAAGGGGGCTTCTACTGCCCCTGCCACAAGTCGCGCTTCGACATGTCCGGGCGTGTGTTCGATGGCGTGCCGGCGCCGGCCAATCTGGCCGTGCCCAAGTACCACTTCGTCGACGACACCCACATCCTCATCGGCGTTGATCCGGGCAAGGGGGCTGCGTAATGGGTACCACGATGGTTCGCCTGCATCCCAAGAACCGCGTGCTGGCGTGGGTGGAGGATCGCCTGCCGATCCTGTCGTTCCTGTCCTCGCACACGAGCGGCTACTACGCGCCGAAGAACTTCAACCTGTGGTACTACTTCGGCTCGCTGGCGATGCTGGTGCTGGTCAACCAGATCCTCACCGGCATCTTCCTCACGATGTTCTACAAGCCCAGCGCGCTCGAAGTCGCGCCCGGCATCTCGGCCGCGTTCGCGTCGGTCGAGTACATCATGCGTGACGTGGAGTGGGGTTGGCTGATCCGCTACATGCACTCGACCGGTGCGTCGCTGTTCTTCGTGGTGGTCTACCTGCACATGTTCCGCGGGCTCATGTACGGCTCGTTCAAGAAGCCGCGCGAGCTGGTGTGGATCCTCGGCATGCTGATCTTCCTCGCGCTCATGGCCGAGGCGTTCATGGGCTACGTGCTGCCGTGGGGCAACATGTCGTTCTGGGGTGCCAAGGTCATCATCTCGCTGTTCGGCACCGTGCCCTGGATCGGCGAGTCGCTGGTGGAGTGGATCATGGGCGACTACCTGCCCGCCGATGCCACCCTCAACCGCTTCTTCGCGCTGCATGTCATCGCGCTGCCGCTGGTGCTGCTGCTGCTCGTGGTGCTGCACCTGGGTGCGCTGCACGAGGTGGGGTCCAACAACCCCGATGGCGTCGAGATCAAGCAGAAGAAGAAGGAAGACGGCACCCCGCTCGACGGCATCGCGTTCCACCCGTACTACACGGTCAAGGACATCTTCGGCGTCGGCGTGTTCCTGTTCATCGCCGCGTTCATCATCTTCTACGCGCCGACCTTCGGTGGCTGGTTCCTCGAGCACGACAACTTCATCCCGGCCAACAACCTGGCCACGCCCACCCACATCAAGCCGGTGTGGTACTTCACACCGTTCTACGCGATCCTGCGCATGATCCCGTCGTTCTTCGGTTCGGCGATCTGGGGCGTGATCGCGATGTTCGGTTCGATCGTGCTGCTGTTCCTCATGCCGTGGATCGATGCCGGACCGGTCAAGTCGATCCGCTATCGCGGCCTGGGTTACAAGGTCGCGCTCGGCCTGTTCGCGGTGTCGTTCGTCATGCTCGGCGCGGTCGGTGCCGGTGTCAGCGCCGAGATGATCCCGAAGTGGTTCGGCGCCGAGGCCGATGCAACCTTCATCGAGAACCTGTTCGGCCGGTTCTGGACCGCGGTCTATTTCGGCTTCTTCGTGTTCCTGTGGTTCTACAGTCGCGGCAGGGAACGCACCAAGCCGGTGCCGGAACGGGTGACCATGCATGACTAAGCCAACGACATTGATCACGGGCACAGCGATGTTCACCAAGTTTGCTGCCGCACTCACGCTCGGCTTGGCCCTGTGCGCACCGCTGCATGCCTCCGAAGGCGGCGCCGCGCTGCAGTCGGCCAATGTGTCGCTCAATGACACCGCTGCGTTGCAGCGTGGCGCCAAGTTGTATTTCAACTACTGCGCGGGTTGCCATTCGCTGCGTTACGTGCGTTATTCGCGCATCGCCGAGGACCTGCAGATCGATCCCAAGGACGTCGAGGCGAACCTCATCTTCACCGGCGCCAAGATCGGCGACCTCGCGATCAACAACCTGTCGGCCGAGGACGGCACCAAGTGGTTCGGCAAGGCGCCACCCGACCTGTCGCTGGAAGGCCGCTCCAAGGGCGCCGACTGGATCTACAGCTACCTCAAGTCGTTCTACCTCGACCCGACCCGACCGCTGGGCTGGAACAACACGGTGTTCGAGAACGCGTCGATGCCCAATGTGTTGTGGGAACTGCAGGGCGTGCAGAGCGCGGTGCGCAAGGGTGGGGCCGCTGACGGTCCGATCGAGCGCCTGGACCTCACTACGCCCGGGCGCCAGAGTGCCGAGGAATTCGACCGCAGCGTGCGTGACATCACCGCCTTCCTCCAGTACGTGGGCGAGCCGGCTGCGCTCAAGCGCGAGTCGATGGGCGTGTGGGTGCTGCTGTACCTGGCCGTGTTCACCCTGCTGGCCTATCTGCTCAAGCGCGAGTTCTGGAAGGACGTGCACTGACGCGGCCAGTGCACTGCGACATTCCCCGGGGGCGGCCAGTGGCCGCCCCTTTTATTTGGCGCAACAAGCACTTGGCGAGGCATGCGCGGTTGCCGGCGCGCTGTGGGCGCGGCGCTGTGGCCAGTGCCCGTGCGCCTAGGCGAGCGCGCCTGCCGCGTAGTACATTCCGGGCGCAAACATGGGAGAGGGGACAACGGCATGGCCTTGAACCAACGCTCGCGGACGGTTCTGACGCTGTATTCGGCACAGGACTGCATCCACGGACACCGCGTCCGCATGACCCTGGCCGCCAAGGGCGTGACCTATGACCACGTGCTGGTCGACCTCAACAATGCCCCCGAGGACCTGATCGAGCTCAATCCGTACCGCTCGGTACCGACGCTGGTCGACCGGGACCTCGTGCTGTACGACACCTCGGTGATCTGCGAGTACCTTGACGAGCGCTATCCACACCCGCCGCTGATGCCGGTGGACCCGCTGTCGCGCGCGCGGCTGCGCCTGGCCATCGTGCGCATCGAAAACGACTGGGTGACCTTGGTCGAACAGATCGAGGCGGGTGGCAAGGGGGCGGACGCGGCGCGCAAGACCCTGCGTGAGGACCTGCTGCGCAACGCCTCGGCGTTCAAGGCCTCGCGCTTCTTCCTCAGTCCCGAGATCAGCCTGGCCGATTGCGCACTCGCGCCGTTGGTGTGGCGGCTGGACCACCTGGGCGTGCAATTGCCGCGTGAGGCGCAGCCGATCATCGATTACGGCGAGCGCATCTTCCACAGCCAGGGCTTCGCGCGCAGCCTGTCGCCACTGGAAAGGATCATGCGCTCGTGACCGTCCCGGTCCGCGCAGGCGGTTGTGGCCCATGAACACCGACGCACCCGTGATGAGCTCGAACCGGCCGTATCTGGTTCGCGCGCTGTACCAGTGGATCAGCGACAACGGCCTCACACCGCATCTGCTGGTCGATGCCACGGTGGCGGGCGTGCAGGTCCCGGCCAGTGCGGTGCAGGATGGACGCATCGTGCTCAACATTGCCGCGCGCGCGGTCAGCCAGTTCGACGTGGACAACGATAGCATCCACTTCCTCGCGCGCTTCGGCGGGGTCAGCCAGTCGGTGCATGTGCCGATGCCCGCGGTGCTGGCGATCTACGCGCGCGAGAACAACCAAGGGATGATGTTCCCACCCGAGAACGCGCCGCAGGCGCCACCGCCGGATGCGCCCGCGCCCGAGGAGCCGCCGCGACGCTCGCATCTGCGCATCGTCAAGTGAGCACTGCGGCAGCGCCGTTCAGTTGACCAGATGCAAGCGGGGCGGTTCGGCCGTTGCAGGTTCGGGCAGGCTCCAGCCCGCCAGCCGATGGCCTTCCAGGTCGAGATGGCCGGGCCGGCGGTCGCTGCCATCGGTGCTCACCTCGAACACGTAGCGGCGCAGCAGCGATGGCAGGCCATCGCGCCAGACCAGCCGGATCCGGCTCACGGCCACGCTCTGGTCGAGCAACTGCAGGCCCGCTTCCATGCACAGGCGATGGCCATGCGCGATCGCGCTCTCGCGCGCATGCAGCACGTCCATCCAGGCCCAGATCGCCAGCGCGATCAGCAGCAGGGCAAGCAGGGTTCCGCTCATGTGCGGGAGTGTGGCCGGGCCCGCGTGTACCCGCAAGCACGGCGGCGCGTGCGCGGCGGGCGCAGGTCGGTACAATCAGCCCATTCGGGTGGCCGGGTGGCCACGGCGGTCTTGGTGGTCGCAGCCTGCGGCCGGACAGTGGAGGGGAGCGATGAAACTGGTCTTTCCTGGTGGAGATCACGCGCCGATCGTACTTGGCAATGCGACGGTGACGATCGGGCGTGATCCGGGCTGCACGATCGTGCTCGACAAGGACGGCATCGCGCCACGGCATTGCGAGATCGTGGGTGCCGAGGACGGTGCCAGCCTGCGCGCACTCGATGCAACGTTGCCAACCGTGCTCAACGGACGCCAGGTGACTGCATCGACGCCGATCAAGGACGGCGATCTCATCGTGATCGGGCGCGTGGGCTGCTCGGTGGTGGGCGAAAGCAAGGTCGCGGCGCAGCCGGCCGCACCGGTGCGCGACGAAGCCACGCGCGTGCGCACCGCGCTGCCCAAGTTCGTGCTGCGCGGCGTCTCCGGTCCCACCCTGGGCAAGACCTTTGCAGTCACCAATGGCGCGGTCATCGGCCGCCAGTCCGATTGCGAGATTTCGATCCCGGCCAACGAGATTTCACGGCAGCACGTGCGCATCAAGGTGACTGCCGATGGTGTGATGGTCGAAGACCTGGGGTCGGCCAATGGCACCTTCATCGGCAACCAGCGCATCAACCAGCCCACGCTGCTCAAGCCGGGCGAGGAATTGCGGCTGGACACGATCCGTTTCCAGCTCATCGCGCCGGGCATGGACGCGCGCCAGCAGTCGGCGGCCGCGCGACCGGAAGTGGCCGTGCCGCCAGCTGCGGCCAAGGGTGGCAATGGCGCACTGTGGGCGCTGGTGGCCGTGGTCGTCGTCGCGGTGGTGGCCGCGCTCGCACTGCGCCACTTCGGCGTGATCTGACCTGCAGGACCGGCCTGCGCCGCCTGCTGCCGCAAGGCGGCGGTGGCGCGGGCGTGCCGGTGGCGCCACCCGCGCCGGGCCAGGCAACTCAGTCGTGGGGATCGACCACGTCGATGCGCATCGACAGGTCGATCGCGTGCACGTTCTTGGTGAGCGCGCCAATCGAAATGAAATCCACCCCGGTGGCGGCAATCGCACGCACGCGCTCGAGCGATACCGACCCCGACACTTCCAGCGGCACGCGGCCCGCCGCTTCGGCCACCGCCTGGCCGAGTTCGTGCAGTTCGAATTCGTCGAGCATGATGCGGTCGGCTGCCGCCGCCAGTGCCTCGCGCAGTTCGGCAAAGGTCTCGACCTCGGTTTCGACCAGCAGGCCCGGGTGCAAGGCGCGCGCGCGCGCGATTGCCGCCGTGATCGAACCCGCCGCCGCGATGTGGTTCTCCTTGATCAGCACCGCATCGAACAGCCCGATGCGATGGTTGTGGCCACCACCGGCGCGCACCGCGTATTTCTGCGCCAGGCGCAGTCCGGGCAGGGTCTTGCGCGTGTCGAGGATGCGCGCGCGCGTGCCGCGCACCGCGTCGACATGGGCGGCGGTGGTGGTGGCGGTGGCCGACAGCGTCTGCAGGAAGTTGAGCGCGGTGCGTTCGGCGCTGACCAGTGCACGCGCAAGTCCCTCGATGCGGCACAGCAGCGTGCCGGCAGTCACCGCGTCGCCATCGTCGGCCTGCCAATGGATGCGCGCCTGCGGGTCCAGTTGGACGAAACACGCATCGACCCAGTCGCGCCCGCACAGAACCATGTCCTGGCGCGTGAGCACATGCGCTTGCGCGCGCGCCGTGGGCGGCAGCAACTGCGCAGTGACGTCACCACTGCCCAGATCCTCGTCGAGTGCACGACGCACGTCGCGCAGGATGTCGTCGCGGGAAGGGGGCACCAAGCCGGGCATGGGCGGGCAGCGGGCGGGACGGGCGCGCAGGATAGCAAGCCGCGGCGGCTGCCGCGGCCATTCACGGGGCGGCAGGCGCCGCCGGCGCTGACGTCGCCGGCGCCTGGCCGGCACTGCCGGCCGCATCGGCACTGCCGGCATCGCGCAGCTTGGCCACGATCGCATCGAGCGCACGGTCGAACAGCGGCACCTCTTCGAGGATCGTGGTGGTGCCCGAGCGCAACTCCTCGGCCAGCGACGCCGCGGTCTTGTCGCAGACCTTGAGGCCACGCCGGTTCACGAACAGGTACTTGGCGCTGATCGGGCTGATCCACGACAGCTTGGCGCGTTCGCGCTGGCCGTTTTCGTCGACGAACTCGATCCAGGTGCCCGCCTTGATCCCCTTGACCGTGCGCAGGAACTCGTCATCGTCGTCCTGCTCGGCCGCGACCGGCTCCGGTTCGAGCAAGGTGCCGTCGAGCACGGCTTCCTCCACCGGACTCTGGGTGGCGGCAGGCGCCGGCACCGCCGCCGCGGCCACGCCGGCACCCGTGCTGTCGGCGGCATCGTCGTTGGCCGGGACCACCGTTTCACGGATGACCTCGTCGACTTTCTTGGTCTCGAGCTTCTGGCCGGCCAGCACCCGCTCATAGAAGCGCGCCAGGTCGCCCAGCAGGCGCTGCATGTCGGCTTCGTGGTAGGCAACCGTCACCAGCCCATGGCGCAGCGCCTTCTGCAACGGCGGCAGCAGCGCACGCAGGCGATTGAGTTCGTTGTCGCTGACCTTGGGCTGCGCACTCCAGATGAACTCATCGGTGAAGCGCAAGGCATTGCGCCATTCGTCCGATTCCTCACCCTGGCGCAACAGCGTGAGCACGAGATAGTTGGCCCACGGCCGCGACAGCACGCCATGCACGATCGGCGGCAGGTCGCGGTCGCTGATGCGCGACAGGATCTCGCGCGCGGCGCGTTGCCGCGCCGCTTGCAGCTTCTCGCGGCCACGCGCGGCCTCGGCCGCGCGCTGCTCGGCAAGATCCGCACGCTTGCGGTTCTGGCTGATGAAGTCACTGAACGCGGCGAACTCGCGGTCGAACACGCCCACGTCGTCGTCGAAGTCGCGCAGTACCGTCTCGACGGTGGCCTTGACGCGGTCGAACAGCCGGTGGTCGCGGTCGGATTCCTCGCTCCAGCCCTTGCCGGCCTCGGCGAGCAGGTCGAGCAGGCGCCGTGCCGGATGCGTCTTCTGCGCGAACAGGTGGCGGTCGAGGATGCCGACCTTGAGATAGGGGATCTGCAACCGGCCCAGCAAGGCCTGCATCTGGGCCGGCAGGTTGCGGTCGCGCAGGATGTACTCGAACAGCATGCCGACGAGGTCGATGGTGTCCTCGTCGGCCGAGGACACGCGCTTGTCCTTGGCATCCACCGACAGCCGGCCCACCTGTTCCAGCAGCTCCTGCTTGATCTGCTGCACGATCTGTGCGGCATCCAGGGGCTCGGCCTCGCTGCGCACGGGCGCGGCATTGCTGGATTGCAGCAGCGTGAGCGCGTTGAGCAGGTCGCTGGCCGAGAAGCCGCCGCCGGCGGGTTCGCTGCTGTAGTGCATCGGTCCGCGCCGGCCCGCGAGCAGGTTGCGCAGTGTGTGGTAGACCTCGGCCTGGACCGGGTCGTAGCCAGCCTGCGCACCATAGGCGGCCACCGGATTTTCGGCGTCACTGGTCGTGCCATGCGCGAGCATGCCCGCGGGCGCGGGGGCGCCGGCCCCCGGTTGCTGGTTGCGCGCGACGGTGTGGCGAACCTGCGGCAGCACGCCGGCGCGGATCAGCTCGATGTTGACTTCGTCGTAGACGGCTTCGAGCCCCGCGATCACGTAGCGCTCGAACAGCTTGAAGACGATGAGCTTGACCTGCACGTTGACTTCGAACTCGCGCACGGCGAGCCGGAACGCGTTGGCCAGCGCAGCCGGTCCGATCGGGTTGTTGGCATCGTCGACCTTGCCGCCGCCGATAATCACCGACAGGCGCTGGTTGACCTGATAGAGCGTGCGCTGCAGGCGGTTCTCGGCCTTGGCCGTCATGCTGCTCACCGCCAGCGACTCTTCGAGCTCGACGTCGTCGACCAGGGCAAGGCCACCGCCGGGTGTCGCAGGCGCGGTGGTGTCGGTGGTGGCGGGGGCCTTGCCTTCCGCGAAATCGTTGAAGGCGCGGCTGGCCTGCTCGTGGAACAGGCGCTCGACCAGATGGCGCTTGCGGCGGATCTCGCGCATGCCGTCGAAGTACTCGGTCTGCACCGAATTGCTGCCCGCGCGCTCGGCCAGGTCGAACAATGCGTCGTCGACGTTCTCGAACAAGGTGCCGACCAGCGCGTTGATGCGCTTGAGCGACACTCCGCGCACGAGCTTGAGCAGGTCGCCGAGGCGATCCGCGGGTGCCTGCTGCCGTTGCGACAGGTCCACCACGTTCGGGTTGTTGTTGGTAGCGGTCATGGTGCGATGCTGTCCGTCGATACCGCGTGCCCCCGATTATGCCACCGAGCGGGCAGGGCGCCGCAGGCTGGAACTGTCGATCGGGTCACAGAAAGTTGTGTGCAACCGGGTCAGGCCTCGGGGAATCGCGCGATGTCGGCGACCGCGAGCGCGGCATCGACCAACAACACCGGGATCCCGGCGTCGATGCGGTACAGCGTGCGCCGGTCGCGCGTCACCAGTCCGGCCTCCCATGCCGGCGGCGTGCTGCCGTCACCGGCTTGTTGCGCCAGGGCATGATTGACCGCCGCGAGTTCGTCGGCACGCAGCAGGCGCAGCGGCACCTTGCTGGTCGGGCAGCACAGGATGTCGAGCAACTGGGGATTGAGCACGGCAGCGTCCGCGTCCGGGAAGGATCCACGTACAATATCGTTTTGGGGGCGTGGCGGCCATGACCGGAAGCAATATGTCAACGCGCTGCATCGGTGTCGTCATGGGCTCGCGCTCGGACTGGGACACGATGCGTCATGCGGTGGAGACGCTCGAACGCCTTGGCGTGGCGCACGAGGTGCGCGTGGTTTCCGCCCATCGCACGCCCGACCTGCTGTTCGACTACGCGGCGACCGCGCTGCAGCGCGGCCTGGCCGCGATCATCGCCGGCGCCGGCGGGGCCGCCCACCTGCCGGGCATGCTCGCCGCCAAGACACGCGTGCCCGTGCTCGGGGTGCCGGTGCAGTCGCAGGCGCTGAGCGGACTGGATTCGCTGCTGTCGATCGTGCAGATGCCGGCCGGCATTCCGGTGGCGACGTTTGCGATCGGCCGCGCTGGCGCGGTGAATGCCGCGCTGCATGCCGCAGCCATGCTCGCCGCCACCGATCCGGCGATCGCCACGCGGCTGGATGCGTTCCGCGGCGAGCAGACGGCGGCGGTGCTGGCGCATCCCGATCCGCGCGAGTCGGCATGAAGCGCGTCGGCATGCGATCCGCGCGCGAGCGTCGCGCCCGGCCTGCGTCGGTTCGCGCGGGTGCCGGTGGTCGTGTGGCCGGAGCGCGCTGACATGCACACGATCGGCATCCTCGGTGGCGGTCAGCTTGCGCGCATGCTCGCGCTCGCGGGCGCGCCGCTGGGCCTGCGCTTCGTGGTGGTCGACAGCGTTGCCGATGCCTGCGCCGGTCAGGTCGCGCCACTGGTCCAGGCCGATTGGCGCGACTTCAATGCGCTGGCCGATTTCGCCCGGCGCATCGACGTGGCGACCTTCGATTTCGAGAACGTGCCGGCCGACACCGCGCGCTGGTTGAGCGAGCGCACGCGCGTGTTCCCCAATCCGCGTGCGCTGGCCACCTCGCAGGATCGCCTCGCCGAGAAGACGCTGTTCCAGCGCATCGGACTGGACACGCCTGCGTTCGCCGTGGTGGACAGCTGTGAGGACCTGCACCGCGCGCTGGAGCAGGTCGGCCTGCCCGCGATCCTCAAGACGCGCCGGCTCGGCTACGACGGCAAGGGCCAGTACCGGCTGCGATCACCGGCCGATGTCGGGCCGGCGTGGCAGGCCCTGGGCGGCGCGCCTGCGATCCTCGAGGCATTCGTGCCGTTCGAACGCGAGTTGTCGGTGGTGGCCGTGCGCGGCCAGGACGGTGAGCTGCGCAGCTATCCGCTCACGCGCAACTGGCACGCCGACGGCATCCTGTCGGCGAGTCTTGCGCCCGCACCGGACAGCGACGCGCTCATGCCGCTCGCGCTCGCGCATGCGCAACGCCTGGCCGAGGAACTGGATTACGTCGGCACCTTCGCGCTGGAGCTGTTTGTGCGCGAGGGGCGCCTGCTTGGCAACGAGATGGCGCCACGCGTGCACAACTCCGGGCACTGGACCATCGAAGGCGCCGCCGCCAGCCAGTTCGAGAACCACGTGCGCGCGGTGTGCGGGTTGCCGCTGGGCGACACCCGCGCGCTGGGCGTGTCGGTCATGCTCAACTGGATCGGCGACCTGCCGCCCGCGCATGCGGTGCTGGCCGAGCCGCGCGCGCATTGGCACGACTACGGCAAGAGTCCACGAGCGGGCCGCAAGGTCGGCCATGCCACGCTGCGCGCCGACACCGCGCCCGAGATGGTCGAGCGGCTCACGCGCATCGGATGTGCACTCGGTCGCGAGGCCCAGGTGGCGCCGGTGATCGCGGCGCTGCAGGCGGCGGGCGCGGCCTGAACCGGACCCGGCCGCCGCCGGTGGCGGCGGCCGGGCCAAGTCCTCACGCAAGCTGGCTGGCGGCGAAGTCCCAGTTGACGAGTTGCCAGAATGCCTCGACGTACTTGGGCCGCGCGTTGCGGTAGTCGATGTAGTAGGCGTGTTCCCACACGTCGCAGGTGAGCAGCGCACGGTCGGTGCCGGTGAGCGGCGTACCTGCATTGGAGGTGCTGGCCAAGGCAAGGCCGCCGTCGGCGCGCTGTACGAGCCAGCCCCAGCCCGAGCCGAACGTGCCGATGCAGGTCTTGCTGAACTCTTCCTTGAACTGCGCAAAGCTGCCGAAGGCCTTGTTGATCGCATCGGCCAGGCGCCCCGAGGGTTCGCCGCCGCCGCCGGGTTTGAGGCAGTTCCAGTAGAAGCTGTGGTTCCACACCTGGGCCGCGTTGTTGAACATGCCGCCGCTGGCCTTGCGGATGATGTCTTCGAGCGGCAGCGATTCGAACTCGGTGCCCTTGATCTGGTTGTTGAGGTTGGTGACGTAGGCCTGGTGGTGCTTGCCGTAGTGGTAATCGATGGTTTCGGCGGAGATGTGCGGTGCGAGCGCGTCGCGCGCCCATGGCAGCGCGGGAAGTTCGATGGCCATGCGGGACTCCTTGCGGGGGCTGGGGCCGGCCAGTCTAGGCAGTCGCGGCAGGTCGGATCAAGCAACAGCGCGGGTGCTACAATCACGCTTTTGCGCGCATGCGCACACACGCCGGCAACAGGTCAGCAATGGACGTCATCGAACGCATCACCGACACGCTCGCGCGCCATCCGATCGTGCTGTTCATGAAGGGCACGCCCGAGTTTCCGATGTGCGGCTTCTCCAGCCGCACGGTGCAGGCACTGGATGCGGTGGGAGCGAAATACCACGCGGTCAACGTGCTGGAGGATCCCGAGGTTCGCGCGAGCCTGCCGCGTCATTCCAACTGGCCGACGTTCCCCCAGCTGTTCGTGAACGGCGAGTTGATCGGCGGTTGCGACATCACGCTCGATCTGTACCAGTCGGGCGAACTGGCCCGTCTGGTGCAGGACTCGCTCAAGGACTGACATGCCGGCGCCGCTACGCCTCGCGCGCGCAGCCCGCACGCCTGCGCCCGGCTGCCTGCGCGACCGTGTGGTTCTGGTCACCGGCGCGGGTGGCGGCCTCGGCCGCGCCACCGCGCTGGCCGCGGCGCAGGCCGGCGCGAACGTGGTCTTGCTCGGGCGCAAGGTGCGCGTGCTGGAGCGGCTGTACGACGAACTGGAAGCACACGGCGGGCCTACGCCCGCGATCTACCCGCTCGACCTGGAGGGAGCCACGCCGCGCGACTACGAGGCGCTGGCCGATACGCTCGCACGTGAGTTCGGCCGCCTCGACGGCATCGCCCATTGCGCGGCGCATTTCAACACGCTGCAGCCGTTTGGCCAGATCGAGCCGCTGGAGTGGGCGCGCACGCAGCATGTCAACGTCACCGCGCCGCTGTGGCTGACCCAGGCCTGCCTGCCGCTGCTCGAAAAGGCCGCCGACGCGGCAGTGGTGTTCGTGCTGGATGATCCGCAGCGCATGGGGCGCGCCTATTGGGGCGCCTACGGTGTGGCCAAGCAGGCGCTGGCAACCCTGGTGTCGATCCTGCACGAGGAGACCGAGAACTCCTCGCTGCGCGTGCACGCGTTGCTGCCGATGCCGATGCGCACCGCGCTGCGGCGCGCGGCCTGGTACGGCGAAGACACCGCGGCGCTGCCCGATCCGGGCGAGGCCGCGGCGGCGCTCGCCTGGCTGCTCGGCGCCGAGGGCGCGAGCGCGCGTGGCCAGCTGCTGGACCTGCGCTGACGCGCGAGGCTGGCGGCACGGCCAGCCGGGATGATGCCGTGCGCATGCGGGTGCAGCCGGCCGCGTCCGGCAGCATGATGTGGGGATCGGGTCGGTGGTGAGTGGGTCGGTGGCGAGCGGGTCGGTACACGGGAGCCGGGCATGGAAAGTTCGATGAGTACGGTGTCGGCCGGGATCCTGCTGTTCCTCATCATGGATCCGCTGGGCAACATCCCGCTGTTCCTGTCGCTGCTGGGCAACGTGGCACCGGAGCGGCGTCGCCTCGTGCTCGCGCGTGAGCTGCTCATCGCGCTGGGCGTGCTGTTTGCGTTCCTGTTCGGCGGTGAATACCTGCTGCGTCTGCTGCAGCTCAAGCAGGAGTCGGTGGGCATAGCCGGCGGCATCGTGCTGTTCCTGATCGGGGTGCGCATGATCTTCCCACCCAGCCGCGGCGGCATCTTCGGTGATGTGCAGGGCGAGCCGTTCATCGTGCCGATGGCGATTCCCGGGGTGGCCGGGCCGTCGGCGATGGCCGCGGTGATGTTGCTGGCCAACAGCCAGCCGGGTCGTACCGCGGCCTGGAGCGCGGCGCTGTTCCTGGCCTGGCTCGCCACCGCGGTGATCCTGATGTCGGCCACCTATCTGTTCCGCTGGCTCGGCCACAGCGTGCTCACCGCACTGGAGCGGCTCATGGGCATGCTGCTGGTGGCGCTGTCCGTGCAGATGTTCCTCGATGGCGTGGTCGCCTATGTGCGCATGGCTGCCCCGGCATGAAGCGACATTGCGGTTCCGCCCGGTGGCGGCATCGCCGCGATCGTGCGCCATCGTTGGCAAGTGCTTGTTTTGGTTCCGATGTGGCGCCGGGCGCCCGGATTTTGCTCGTCGCGCCAGGGTGGGGTGGGATGCGCGCACTGGCGCAGGATGGGCAAGGCCGTTATAACTCGACGTTGGAACGCTGTTAAACTGTCGTTAGCACTGCCGACGACGGGTCCGGTTTCAGGGTCGCGGCAGGCAATGAATTGCCGAGGTCTTCCATGCATGGCGGCGCACCACGAGGGCGCGGCCGCAGTGCGGGTTTTTTCGTTTGTCACTTTGGGGGTAACACCATGAAATCGCAATTCCGCGTGCGGCTGCTGCCGCTGCTGATCGGTTCGCTGCTGGCCGTGTCCACCGCCTATGCGCAGCAGACCTCATCTGCGTTGAGCGGCCGCGTGGTCGATTCCGCCGGCAACCCGGTGGCCGGTGCGACCGTCGAGATCATCCATGTGCCCTCGGGGACCTCGCGCACCGTCATGACCGATGCCAATGGCCGCTACACCGCGCAGGGCCTGCGCGTGGGCGGCCCGTTCGAGGTCAAGGCCTCGGGCGGACAGGGTGAGGCGGCGGACCAGAAGGACATCTACCTCAGACTGGCCGAGGAATCGACCCTCAACCTCATTGTCGGCGCGGGTGCGACGCAGGAACTGGAGAGCATCGTGGTGCGCGGCATCGCGCCGGGCTCGACTTTCCAGTCCGACAACAAGGGCGTGAGCACCAACCTGTCGCAGCGTGCGCTGCAGGCCCTGCCGCAGCCCGACCGCTCGATCCAGAACGTTGTGCGCGCCGACCCGCGCATCGTGGTCACCGATCGTGATCGCGGCGCGTTCTCGGCGATGGGCCAGAACTTCCGCTACAACGCGATCACGGTCGACACCGTCAATGCGGGCGACCCGTTCGGCCTCAACGACAACGGCCTGCCGACCAAGGGCTCGCCGATCTCGCCCGACGCGATCGAGGAATACAACATCTCGACCGCGAACTACGACGTGAGCACGCGCCGCGGCGCCGGCGCGGTGGTCAATGCCGTCACCAAGAGCGGCACCAACGAGTTCCACGGCTCGGCCTACTACTCCTACACCAATGCCGATGACCTCACCGGTGAGAACGAGGCCGGCAACAAGTGGACCGGCTGGACCAGTAAGTACACCGCGGGTGCGACGCTGGGTGGTCCGATCATCAAGGACACGCTGTTCTTCTTCCTGTCCTACGAGGAGAGCAAGAACAAGGCGCCCGGATCGGTATGGGGTCCGGAAGGCTCGGGCGCAACCAATACCGTGCGTGGTCTGACCCAGCAGCAGGTCGACGAGATCACGAGCATCGCCGCCGGTTACGGCATCGACGCGGGCGGCACCCAGGCTTCCAACGTTGACCTCGAGAGCAAGCGGGCGCTGGCCAAGATCGACTGGAACATCAACGACGCACATCGCCTGAGCTTCCGCGCCAGCCGCACCCAGGAAGACGAACCGATCATCGTGCAGGGTTCGTCGACACGCCTCAACCTGTCGAGCAACTGGTACCTGTTCGACAAGACCAACACCTCGTTCGCGCTCAGCCTGTATGACGACTGGTCGAGCACGTTCTCGACCGAGGCCTCGATCGGCTACAACAAGTTCGACCAGGTGCGCGGCCCGCTCAATGGCCAGGCCGCGCCGGAAATCATCGTGCGCACGACCGGTACCGATTCCGGCACCAGCGTGGTGCTCGGCAGCGAGTACTCGAGCCAGGCCAACGTGCTCGGGGTGAAGACCTGGAACGCCTATTTCGCCGGCAACTGGTTCCTTGGCGACCACACGGTCAAGGCCGGCCTCGACTACCAGCGCGACAGCTATTACAACCTGTTCCTGCAGCGCTATTTCGGCCAGTACGAGTTCAACTCGATCGAGGACTTTGCCAGCGGCACCTATCGTCGCTACCGCCTCGCCGATCCGGCTCCGGGCTACACGCTCAACAACGTCGCGGCCGTGTACGACATGAAGCAGTACGGCCTGTTCCTGCAGGACACCTGGCAGGCCACCGATCGCCTGTCACTCATGTTCGGCCTGCGCTACGACATCCCGCACCTGACGCCGGCGCCGACGTTCAATCCCTGCGTCGCCGCGGAGCCCGGCACCACCGGCAACTTCGGCGTGTGCGGCCTGCAGGCATCGACCAGCAATCCCAATGCGGCGGTGGGTGGCTACGGCCTCAAGAACACCGATCGCATCAACGGTGGCGTGCTGCAGCCGCGCGTGTCGTTCAACTACGAGTTCGACACCGAGCGCTTGACCCAGCTGCGTGGTGGCATCGGCGTGTTCATTTCCAACACGCCGGGCGTGTGGATGGCCAATCCCTACTCCAACAATGGCGTGGCGGTCGCGCAATACGACGTCAACCGCCTGCGCACACCGACGGATCCCGCGTTCAGCGCCGACCCCAACAACCAGAACATCCCGGGCGGCGCCCTGACCACACCGGGCCTGGGGCGTTCGCAGATGGGTGTCGATCTCGTCGACAAGCACTTCCAGTTGCCGACCGTCACCAAGATCACGCTGGGCTTTGATCGTGAGCTGCCGTGGTGGGGCCTGATCGGTACCGCCGAGTACCAGCGTCTCAACGTGATCAAGGCCGTGCAGTACCAGAATCTCAACCTGGGCGCGCCCACGGGCCTGCTCCCCGATGGACGCTACAGCTACGCCATGGATCCGTATGCGGCACCGGGCAGCAGCAACCGGTCGCGTTACAACGCCAACCCCTCGTTCGGCAACCTCATCTACCTGACCAACACCAACAAGGGTGAGTCTGAGGCCCTCACGCTGTCGATCAAGAAGCCGTTCTCGGACAACTGGTTCGGCATGCTCGGCTTCACCGCGAGCCGCGCCACCGAAGTCAACCCCGGCACCTCGAGCGTGGCGTTTTCGAGCTACCAGAACCGTACGTTCGTGAACCCCAACGACGCCGAAGTGTCGACTTCGAACTATTCGGTGCCGCGTCGCGTGATCGCGTCGCTGAGCTGGCAGCACAAGTTCTTCGGTGACTACACCACCCAGATCAGCACGTTCTTCGATGGCCACTCGGGCACGCCCTACAGCTGGGTGTTCGGCAATGACATGAACGGCGACAGCTTGGGCGGCCGCGACCTCGCCTACATCCCGCGCGGGCTCGATGACGTGATGTTCACCGGCAACTCCACCGCCGAGCAGCGCCAGGAGTTCATCGACTACATCAACAACGACAACTACCTGAGTCAGTACAAGGGCCGCGTGTTCAAACGCAACGGTGCGCGTGCGCCGTGGATCAACCAGATCGACCTGACCTTCCGCCAGGAGATCCCGGGCCTGTTCCCGGCAGGTGCCAAGGGTGAGCTGCGCTTTGACATCTTCAATCTTGGCAACCTCATCAACGACAAGTGGGGCGTGGAGCGGCGCGCGTCGTTCCCGCTCACGCGCAACCTTGCCAACTTCGCGGGTGTCGATCCGGCCACCGGTCGCTACATCTACAACATCGACCAGCAGCTCAGCGGCGGGCACTATGCGCCCAACGCACTGCCCGTCAATGAGTCGCTCAATCCGTCGCAGCGCTGGTCGATCCTGGTGACCGTGCGTTACACCTTCTGAAAGCGACGCCATGGACCAGGCAAACGGCCGGCCCGGTGCCGGCCGTTTGCTTTTTCGCGACAATGTGCAGTCGACCGCGACAACCCGGTCGGGCGCCGCCACGGTCCACGTGGCGGCGCGCAGCTTCATCGAGGTACATCCATGCAAGATTCAACTCGCGCACCCACGGTCAGCGCACGCATCACGCCCGCAGCCGGACTCGACATCCTGTCGCGGCAAGAGGTCGCGCGCCTGCGTGACGCCGGCGCCGGCGGCCTGCATGTGCTGCTGCGCCGCTGCGCACTGGCGGTGCTCACCCAGGGCAGTGCGAGCGACGATGCGCGCGCGATGCTGGAGCGGTTTCCGGACTTCGACATCCAGCTGCTGCAGCAGGACCGTGGCGTCAAGCTGGAGCTGACCCACGCGCCCGCCGAAGCGTTCGTCGACGGGCGCATCATCACCGGCGTCAACGAGCTGTTGTTCGCGGTGGTGCGTGACATCTTGTATGTGGCCACGCAGATCGACGCCGGTGCGTTCGATCTCGCCGATCCGCCCGGCATCACCCATGCGGTGTTCGACATCCTGCGCAACGCACGCGTGCTGCGCGCCAACGTCGACCCCAACCTCGTGGTGTGCTGGGGCGGCCATTCGATCAGCCGCGAGGAATACGACTACACCAAGAAGGTCGGCTACGAGCTGGGCCTGCGCTCATTGGACATCTGCACCGGGTGCGGCCCGGGCGCGATGAAGGGGCCGATGAAGGGCGCCACCATCGCCCATGCCAAGCAGCGCCGCCGCCACAATCGCTACATCGGCATCACCGAGCCGGGCATCATCGCGGCCGAGTCGCCCAACCCGATCGTCAACAACCTCATCATCATGCCCGACATCGAGAAGCGGCTGGAGGCGTTCGTGCGCCTCGGGCACGCGATCATCGTGTTTCCGGGTGGCGTGGGCACCGCCGAGGAAATCCTCTACCTGCTCGGCATCCTCATGCACCCGGCCAATGCGGATCTGCCGTTCCCGCTGGTGTTCACCGGTCCGCGCGAGTCGGCAGCCTACTTCGAGCAGATCGATCGCTTCCTGCGGCTGGCGCTGGGCGAGGCGGCCGCGCGCCACTATTCGATCGTGGTCGATGACCCGCGCGAGGTTGCCCACCTCGTGCGCAAGGGCATCGAGCGCGTGCGCAGCTTCCGGCTCGACAACCAGGATGCATTCTTCTTCAACTGGGCGCTGCACGTGGAAGGCGAGTTCCAGACCCCATTCCGCCCCACCCACGCCGCCATGGCCGCGCTCAACCTGCACCGCGAACAGGAGCCGCACCGGCTCGCCGCCGACCTGCGGCGCGCGTTCTCGGGCATCGTCGCCGGCAACGTCAAGGAAGAAGGCGTGCGCGCGATCGAGCAGCATGGCCCGTTCGCGATCCACGGCGATCGCGACATCATGCAGGCGCTCGACGCGATGCTCGCAAGCTTCGTCGAGCAGGATCGCATGAAACTGCCCGGTGGCAGCCGCTACGTGCCCTGCTATCGCGTCGAGGCCGGCTGAACGGATGCACGTCGCGGCAGGGAAGCGGCATCGGCGCTCCGCCCCGCGCGCGGCGTGGCTTGCGCGCGCGCCAGAAAAAGCAAAGGCCAGCACTGCTGTGCTGGCCTTTCCCAGGTGGCGCCCGAAGTTGGACTCGAACCAACGACCCCCTGATTAACAGTCTGCAAGGAAATCAATAAGTTATTGATATTCTAGCGAAGTCGAGCGAAGGCGTGCGAAGTGGAAAGAAGTTCTGGATCAGCAGGTTAGCGAAGGTTGGCGGAGGCGCTGCGAACTGAGTGTTGTACCTGTACTGTACCGATGATCAGGATGGCACGAGCGTTCAATTTCCGTCTCCGTCTTGTGTCACGGCTTCTTCGAAGCCGGATCAAATCCCGCCCTTCTGGAGTAGCCTGACGCCCATGCGCTCTACTCAACAATTCAGCATCACGCTTCCGAGCGAGTTGGCCGACGCAGTGAAGACCAAGGTCGCCAGCGGCGAATACGCCAATGAAAGTGAAGTGATCTGCAATGGCCTGCGAGCTCTGTTTGCGCGGGATCGCGCCGTCGAGCAGTGGCTACGGACCGAAGTTAAGTCTGCTTACGACAAACTCCAAGCCGACCCATCGCGGGTCTTGACGCCCGACCAAGTACGCGCCTCGCTTGCCGGGGGCCGCAAACAACGTGCAATCGCGCGGAGATAACCTCATGTGGCCGTGCTGTCCGCTTTCGCGAATGCTTCTTTAGTACATCGAAAGCTGTCTAACTCGTCTGCCCTTTCAAGATGGCCACGATCCGCTCGAAGGCCTCGACCAACGCTGCGTGCTCGCTCTCGCCGTGGTCGGCGTAGCGTCGCAGCGCGCTCTCGACCGTAGCCACAACAGTATCCAGGTTGCGAGCGTTGTCACTGAAAATTCGGAAGAACGTCAGCCATGCGAGAACGGGGATACCGGAAACTTCTTGCTTCTTGACCGACGCTACGAACTCATCGAGCAAGCCATAACGTGCAATGCGACCGAAGTTGCCGCCACCATCGTCTTCGGCACGGTCGGAACACTGGTCTGTCTTCACTGCCGGGTAAGGGGTCTGGTGATCGTGTCCCAGTCCGTGGTGTAACAGTCGGTCATCGCGACGCTGGGCGTCGGTGTTTGGTCAGTGCGCCACGGCGGGTACGCTGACGAGGTCAGTGT
>QUBV01000080.1 GCA_014338185.1 Lysobacterales bacterium
GCAATGAGCGCGATCCATCGCGCTCCCCCTGCGGGCCGCTTCGGCCACCGCCCGCCGCCGCTGATGGGCATCGGCAAGAGCAGCGCGCTCCTGCGCGCCCAAGCAAAGCAGGCAACGTCTTACCCAGGGGCGGGTCCCACGGCATGTGCCTGCAACTCACCAGTCGGCCCAGGCACCGGCATGGCTGCCCAAGTGCCCACGATCGGGCCAATGCGCGAGGCGCTGGCGCGGCCACGATGGCCGCGCGGCTTTGCCCCGTGCCCTGTGGGCCGCGGCGGGGGCGCGCAGGTCGGGCCCGCAGGGGCGGCGCGAGGGATCGCGCCGCGTTTGCCGCAGTGCATGGATGCACTGTCGGCAAACCCCCGTAGCGCACCCGCGCAGTCGCGCGCGCACGATGCGCGCGTGACCGCGGCCCCAAGGGTGCCGTTTCTTTTGGTTCCTTTTCTTTGGGCAAGCAAAGAAAAGGAACCGGCCCGCAGGGATGCGGGACGAACCCATCACGGACGTGAGTTGGTTGTCGCACCAATGCGGACGACCGAACGACCACCGACGCCATCAAACGCAATCAATCCGCCGAGTGCGGGACGAACCCACCAGGGACGTGAGTCGGTTGTCGCGCCAAAGCGGACGACCGAGCAACCATCAGCGCAGCCGAGCGCCACACCCCACACCCCATGAACATTTCCGGCCCCTTCGTGCGTCGCCCGATCGGTACCTCGCTGCTGGCGATGGGTTTGTTCGCGGTTGGCATGATCTGCTACTTCCTGCTCGGCGTGGCGGCGCTGCCGAACATGGAGTTCCCGGGCATCTTCGTGACCGCCAACCAGCCCGGTGGCAGTGCCGACGTGATGGCGTCGACCGTGGCGGCGCCGCTGGAGCGGCACCTGGGCCAGATCCCGGGCGTGGACACGATCAATTCGTGGAGCAGCGAGAACAGCGCGTCGGTGTTCATCATGTTCGACGCCAGTCGCAACGTCGACGACGCGGCGCGCGACGTGCAGGCGGCGATCAATGCCGCGGCGCCGGACCTGCCATCGGGGCTCACCAACGCGCCGACCTATCACAAGATGAATCCGAACAACCAGCCCGTGCTCGCGCTCGCGCTGACCTCGGATAGCCAGCCGCTGGCGAAGCTGTACGACTATGCCGACTCGCTGCTCGCGCAGCGCATCCGCCAGCTGCCGGGCGTGAGCGACGTCGACGTGGCGGGCGGCGCCACGCCCGCGGTGCGCGTGGACCTCAACCTGCGCGCGCTCAGCGCGATGGGGCTGTCGCCGGACCAGTTGCGCAACGCGCTGGTGGCCGCCAACGTGACCTCGCCGCAGGGGTTCCTGTCGGACGGGCGTACCACCATGGCGATCACCGCCAACGATGCGCTGCACACCGCGGCCGAGTTCGCCGACCTCGTGATCGCCACGCGCAACGGCGTGCCGGTGCGGCTGAGTGATGTCGCGACGGTGCGCGATGGCCAGCAGGACCAGTACCAGGCGGCGTGGTTCGGCACCCGGCGCGCGATCCTCATGTTCGTGCGCAAGCAGGCCGATGCCAACGTGATCGCCACGGTCGACCGGGTCAAGGCCGACGTGCCGCTCATGCAGACCTGGCTGCCCGACGACGTGCAGCTCACGCCGTTCTTCGATCGCACGCCGATCATCCGCGCCTCGGTCGACGAGGTGCAGATCAGCCTGCTGATCAGCCTGGGTATGGTGATCCTGACCATGGCGCTGTTCCTGCGCCGGCTTGCGCCGACGCTGATCGCGGCGACCGCGGTGCCGCTGTCGGTGGCGGGCGCGTTCATCGTGATGTACGTGCTTGGCTACACGCTCGACAACATGTCGCTGATGGCGCTGGTGATCGCGATCGGGTTCGTGGTCGACGATGCGATCGTGGTGATCGAGAACGTGATCCGCCACATCGACGCGGGCATGTCGCGCCTGCAGGCGACGCTGCTGGGCGCCAAGGAAATCGGCTTCACGATCGTGTCGATCACGGCGTCGCTGATCGCGGTATTCATTCCGGTCATCTTCGCCAGCGGGATCACGGGGCGCTTTTTCAAGGAGTTCACGATCACGCTGGTGGCGGCGATCGTGTTCTCGGCAATCGTGTCGCTGACGTTGACGCCAGCCCTGTGCGGCCGTTTCCTCAAGCCTCACGCGGCCGCCACGCCCTCGCGCCTGGGCGCCTGGCTCGATCGCTTCCACGCGGGCATGCTCGCGACCTACCGGCGCCTGCTCGACCATTCGCTGCGCTGGCCGCGGCTGACCGCGCTGCAACCGCTGCTGCTCATCGTGGTGACGATCGTGCTCATGCGCTTCGTGTCGGGCGGGCTGTTCCCGCAGCAGGACACCGGCATGTTGTGGGGTCGCATCAGCTCCGGCACCGACATCTCGCCGTCGCGCATGATGGAACAGACCCAGCGCGTCGCCGACCTCGTGATGAAGGATCCGGCGGTGGACAGCGTCGGCTCGCGGCTCGGCGGCGGCTGGGGCGGCGGTGGCGCGAGCGGCCAGCTCTACATCACGCTCAAACCGCTCGCACAGCGCAATGGCGAGTCGACCTTCCAGGTGATGACGCGGCTGAATGCGGCCGCGCGCGCCATGCCGGGCGTACAGATGCGCTTGCGGCCGGTGCAGGACCTGCCCAGCGGCGGTGGTGGCGGCGGCGGTGGAAGCGGTGGCCAGTATCAGGTGCAACTGGTCGGCAACGACATCACCACGCTGCACGAATGGCTGCCCAAGCTGGTCGAGGCGCTCAAGCAGGTGCCACAGCTGCGCGACGTGGGCAGCGACATCGACGAAGCGGGCCTGCGCCAGACGCTGCTGATCGACCGGCCGACCGCGGCGCGGCTCGGGGTCTCGGTCGGTGCGATCGACAGCGCGCTCAACGATGCATTCGGCCAGCGCCAGGTGTCGACCATCTACTCCGACATCAACCAGTTCAAGGTGGTGGTCAGCGCGCTGCCGAACCAGTCGAGCGATCCCTCGTCGCTGGAACGGCTGTACGTGCGTTCCAACTCGGGCGCGATGGTGCCGATCAGCGCGGTGACCAAGATGAGCGACGGCCTCGCGCCGACCCAGGTCAATCACGAGAACCAGCTCTCGACCGCCAGCCTGAGCTTCAACCTCGCCCCCGACGTGAGCATGAGCCAGGCCCAGGCCCTGATCCAGCACACCGTCACCGGCATGCGCCTGCCCGGCGACATCCGACTCGATTTCGCCGGCGATTTCCGTGATTTCCAGCGCCAGCAGGGCGACACCAACCTGCTCATCCTCGGCGCCATCATCGCCGTGTACATCGTGCTCGGCATCCTCTACGAGAGCTTGATCCATCCGGTCACGATCCTGTCCACGCTGCCGTCGGCGGGTGTGGGGGCGCTGTTGGCGCTGGTCGTCACAGGCACCGAGCTGTCGGTGGTGTCGATGATCGCGATCATCCTGCTCATAGGCATCGTCAAGAAGAACGCGATCATGATGGTCGACTTCGCGCTGGTGGCCGAGCGCGAGCACGGGCTGGCGCCGCTGGAGGCGATCCGCGAAGCCTGCATCGTGCGCTTCCGCCCGATCATGATGACCTCGATGGTGGCGATCTGCGCCGCGTTGCCGCTCGCGATCGGCTTCGGTACCGGCGCCGAGCTGCGCCGTCCGCTCGGCATCGCGATGATCGGCGGCCTCATCGTGTCGCAAAGCCTGACCCTGCTGTCGACGCCCGCGATCTACCTCATCTTCGCCCGCATCAGCCAGCGCCGGCGCGAACGCCGCGCCGCGCGCCATGCGCAGCGCCTGGCCACGCGCTGAGCGTTGGCGGCGTTCCAGCGCCCACACCGATGCGGTCGGGCCTCGCCATGCAAGGGGGTGCGTCGGCGCCTGGTTCGTGCGGCGCCGCCTACCCGCCGAGCATGCCGCGTTCGAGCGGGACGCTGCCGCGCGCGCGTGTGTCGAAGCGGCGCGAGGACGGCAACGGCACGCGTTCGTGCAGATGCGCCCACAGCGCATCGAGTGCGGCGTAACCGTAGGGCAGCAGCGGCACATGCTGCTCGCCGAAGCCCGGCAGCGCGAGGAAGGCATCGAAGTGCTGGGCGTGCGGCACGCGCCAGTACACCGGCGTGCGGCCGGCCTCGCGCAGCGCCTCGACATAGGGCGCGCTGCTGAACTCCAGTGGCAGCAAACCGTCCTGCTCGCCCTGCGCCACGAGGACCGGCAGGTCCGCACGCGGCACGCGCGCGGCGGTGGCCGCGACCGCGGCGTGCAAGCGCGCGGCCGACGCGCTCGGGTCGGTCCACAGCGCGCGCAGGCAGTCGATGCCGGGACGGGTCGGATCGGCGCCGGCCTCGATGCCGCCGAGCAGCACCACGCCCGCGCCGGGCGGAATGCCGCTGGCGTCGGACCACCACGCCGCGCGCACCGCGGCCGGGGCGGGTTCGGGCAGGCCCACCGCCGACAGCGTGGCGAAGGAATGACCGCACGGCATCGCAGCCGGTGCGGCGCGCAGGTAGGCCGAGGCATAGGTCGCGGCGACCGCGCGCCACAGGTCGAACAGCGTGCTGCTGGCCGCGGTCGCCAGCGTCTGCTCACGCCACCCGCTTGCACGCAATTGCGCGAGCGCCGAGCGCGCCTGCGCGGCGGCATCGTCGCCCTCGACCAGACCGTCGGCGCGCAGTCCCGCGCAGCGCGCGAGCCAGGCCGGTGGGTGCGCGCCCTGCATGCGCGCCAGGGGCACGGCGTCGAAGCGCGCATCGACGAGCGCGCACGGCAACAGCAAGGCCGCCTCGCTCACGTAGTCGTACAGTGCGCGGCCGTGGCCTGCAACGTGCACATTGGGTTCGAGCGCGACCACGCCCGCGAGCAGGTGCGCGTCGTCGAGCCCGGCCGCCTGCAGCACCGCGCCGCCGCCATTGGACAGGCCGGTGGCGATGATGCGCGTGTTGTCGCTGGTGAACGGTGCCTGCGCCGGCAAGGCGCGCCCGAGCATGGCCAGCCCGAAGCGCGCCGCCTGCAGCACGTGGCGGCCCCAGTCGGCCTCGGGGTTGTCCTGCGAATGGGCGTGCTTGACCGCGATGCCCTGATCGCCCGCGCCCGCGTCCGGCTCGAACTCGAGCACGGCCTGGCCGCGCCGCGCACGCGTGCCGTCGAGTGCCACGCCGCTGTCCGAATCGAAGTCGAAATAGCCGCTGCCGGCGCCCTTGTCGGTGTACACGACCGCGCAGCCGCGCGGCAGGCCCCAGGCGCCGGCCAGCGCGATCGCGCCATACACGCCGCGCGAACCCGACGCGGGCGCGACCACGAGGCAGCGCGCCTTGGCGTCGAAGTCGTCGGGAAGCTGCAGCAGCACACGATGCGGCGCGCGCGCACCGGGCAGGCGCACGAACGCGCTGAACTCACGGCCCGGCACGTTCGGCACGGCGCCATACACGCTGCCGTAGCCGCCGAGCGGGCCGAGGTCGGCGATGCCGGCCCAGCTCGCATGGATCGCGCGCCGCCGCAGCTCGGCGGCCGCAGGGGCGTCGGCAGCGGTGAACGCGGGCGCCGGCGCTCGCAGTCCGATCAGGCCCAGGCCCGCGCTGAGCAGATCATCGTCGCCGCGATGTGCGCTCTCGCGGACCGCACCCACCAGCTCGCGCTCGATCATGGGCTTCTCCGTGGTCGCGGGCCGCAGCGCGCAGGCGCCAAGACCGCAACCGAGCATCAGGACAATGATGGCACGCATCGGCACAGCCTAGGCCAACGGCGCGCGTGCTGCATCGGACCATGGTCCAATGCGGCGGCGGCGCCCCATGCAGTCGCCGCGTGAATTCGCCGCCACGAGCGCCTACAGTTCACCGATGCAGATCCTCATCGCCGACGACCATCCGCTGTTCCGCGTCGCCCTCGCCCAGGCGGTACGCGCGGTCGCACCGGAGGCGCACATCGTCGAAGTGGGCACCTTCGATGCCGCGCTGGCCGAACTCGCCACCACGCCGCCCGCCGACCTGGTGCTGCTCGACCTGCACATGCCCGGCAGCCATGGCCTGATGGCGCTGGCCACGCTGCGTGCGGAGTATCCCGCGGTCGCGGTGGTGCTGGTGTCGGCCCATGACGATGTGGCCACCGTGCAGCGCGCGCTCGTGCATGGCGCGCTCGGCTTCATTTCCAAGCGCAGCCATCTGGACGAGTTGCACGACGCGCTGCGCACCGTGCTCACGGCGCAAACCTGGGTGCCGCCGGCGCTGCAGGCCAGCCTCGCCGGCCATCCGGTCGCGACCACCGAGCGCCAGCTCGCGGCGCGCCTGGCCGCGCTCAGCCCGCAGCAGATGCGCGTGCTGGTGCTGGTGGCCGACGGCCTGCTCAACAAGCAGATCGCCGATCGCCTCGGCGTGCAGGAACGCACGATCAAGGCGCACCTGAGCGCGATCTTCGAACGGCTCGAGGTGCGCAACCGCACCCAGGCCAGCGTGCTGTTGCGCTCACTCGAACTGGCCGATCCCGCGCAACGACTCGACGACTGACCTTCCGCGGCGTTCCAGCCCGGAGCCGCGGCAGGGGCACTTGGACGTGCCGGGTCTCGCGCGCGCAGCAACACCCGGCGTGCCGTGGCACTTCGGCGCCGCCGCGACGATTGCAGGCCATCTCGATCCTTGGCACGCGCTTGGCCACGGGCACCGCGATCGCGGCCGGCGTGGCGACACCGGCGCGCTCACACCGCGGCGAGCGCCTGCTCGATGTCGGCGATGAGGTCGTCGACGTGCTCGATGCCCACGCACAGGCGCACGAGGTCGGCGCTCACGCCCGCGGCCTTGAGCTCATCGTCATTGAGCTGGCGATGGGTGGTGGTGGCCGGATGGCAGGCGAGCGACTTCGCATCGCCGATGTTGACCAGGCGCTTGATGATCGCGAGCCGGTCCATGAAGCGCGCACAGGCATCGCGCCCGCCCTTGATGCCGAAGTTCAGCAGCGACGAGGGGATTCCCCCATCCATGTACTTGCGGGCCAGGGCATGGTCGCGGTCGCCCTCGAGCCCGCCGAAGTGGATCCAGCCCACCTTGGGATGGCCCTTGAGGTGGCGTGCGACCGCGAGCGCATTGCTGCAATGGCGCTCCATGCGCAGGCCCAGCGTCTCGATGCCCTGCAGGATCAGGAACGCGTTGAACGGCGACAGCGCCGCGCCGGTGTTGCGCAGCGCGACCGTGCGTGCGCGCGCGATGAACGCGGCCGCGCCGAACGCCTCGGTGTAGACCACGCCGTGGTAGGCCGGCTCGGGCGTCGAGAACTGCACGAAGCGGGGATTGCCCTGCCACTGGAACTTGCCCGAGTCGACGATGATGCCGCCGATGCTGTTGCCGTGGCCGCCCAGGTACTTGGTCAGCGCGTGCACCACGATGTCGGCGCCGTGCTCGATCGGCCGGCACAGCGCGGGCGTGGGCACGGTGTTGTCGACCACGAGCGGCAGGCCGTGCGCATGCGCGACCTCGGCCAGCGCCGCGAGGTCGACCACGTTGCCGGCCGGGTTGCCGACCGATTCGCAGTAGACCAGGCGCGTGCCGGCGTCGATCGCGCGCGCGAACGCCGCCGGGTCGCGGCCATCGACCAGGCGCGCCTCGATGCCCTGGTCGCGCAGGGTGTGCTTGAGGAAGGTCCAGGTGCCGCCGTACACCTGCGCGGTGGCGACGATGTTGTCGCCGGCCTTGGCCAGCGTCTGCACGGCCGCGGTGATCGCGGCCATGCCCGAGGCGAAGGCGAGCCCGGCGATGCCGCCCTCCAGTTGCGCGACGCGCTGTTCGAGCACGTCGGTGGTCGGGTTCATGATGCGGGTGTAGATGTTGCCCGGCACCTTGAGGTCGAACAGGTCGGCGCCGTGCTGGGTGTCGTCGAAGTAGTAGCTCGTGGTCTGGTAGATCGGCACCGCGACCGCGTGGGTCTGCGGATCGCCGGCAAAGCCGCCGTGGATGGCGATGGTCTCGCGCTTCATGATCGTCCTCGCTCGGGGCGATGTGGCCGCACACCGCAGGAGGCCAGTGTAGTGCGCGGCTGTTCGACGACCGGGACGTGCTTGCGACGATCGGCCATATGCATATGCCGGCGCTGTCCTCAATCGCCGCGCGTGGCCAGCAGGCGGCTGAGCAGCGCACGCAGCGCGAGCGGCTTGAGCGGCTTGTGCAGCAGCTGACAGCCTGCCGCCGCCACCGCCGCGCGCACTGCGTGGCCATGGTCGGCGCTGACCACCAGACAGGGCGCGCGCGCATCACGGGGCGCGAGTTGCGCGCGCAGCGCCAGTCCGTCCAGGCCCGCATCGAGGTGGTAATCGAGCACCAGCACGTCGGGCGCACGCTGCGCGCAGGCGGCGCGGGCGCTGGCCACGTCGTGCGCGGTCGCCACCGTGCAACCCCAGCCTTCGAGCAGCGCGCACGTGGCATTGGCCACCGCGGCGTCGTTGTCGACCACGAGCACGTGGCCGCGCGGCGCGAGGGTGCTGATCGTGGGCGGCGCGCCGCGCGGCGCGGGCGCGGCCAGCGCGCGTGGCACCGTGATCGCGAACACGCTGCCGCGCCCGGGCCACGAGCGCAGCGTGAGCGGGTGCTTGAGCAGCCGGGCGATGCGCTGCGCGATCGACAGACCCAGGCCCAGGCCGCTGGTGCCGCGGTCCAGCCGCCGGAACTCCTCGAAGATCGCCGTCTGGTCGGCCGCGGCGATGCCGGCGCCGCTGTCCCACACCTCGATGCGCAGGTCGCCGGCGACGCGCCGGCAGCCGAGCAGCACGCGGCCGTGGCGCGTGTACTTGATCGCATTGGACAGGAAGTTCTGCAGCACGCGCCGCAGCAGCTGCGGATCGCTGTGCAGCCATGCGCGCGTGGCCACGCAGCGCAGCTGCAGACCCTTGTCGCGCGCCAGCAGGGTGAACTCGGCCGCGAGTCCGTCGAGCAGCCCGGCGGCCGCGAACGCCTGTGTCTGCACCTGCATGCCACCGGCCTCCAGCCGCGACATGTCGAGCAGGCTGCCGAGCAGGGCCTCGGCCGAGCTGAGCGCGCCGTCGATGCGCGCGATCGTGTCGCCATGCGCGGCCGCGTCCTCGCGCTGGGCCAGGGCGTGCGTGAACAGGTGCGCCGCCTGCAACGGCTGCGCCAGGTCGTGGCTGACCGCGGCGAGGAAGCGCGTCTTGTCGCGGTTGGCACGCTCGGCCGCCGCACTGGCCTGCGCCAGCGCCGCGGTGCGCTCGGCCACGCGCTGCTCGAGCGTCTCGTTGGCGCGCGTGAGCGCGCGCTCGGCATCGCGGAACGCGGTGACGTCGGTGAAAGTGGCGACGAAGCCGCCCGCCGGCATCGGGTTGCCGCGGATCTCGACGATCGTGCCGTCGGCGAAACGCCGCTCCGACAGGTGCGGCGTGCCTGCGCGCATGTGCGCAAGGCGGCGCGCCACGCGCGCCTCGATGTCGCCTTCGCCGAGCAGGCCGCGCGCGATGTTGTGGCGCATCAGCTCGGCCACCGGCCGGCCCAGCGCGAGCAGGCCCGGCGGATAGTCGAACAGCTCGGCGTAGCGGCGGTTCCACGCCACCACGTCGAGCGTGGCGTCGACCACGCAGATGCCCTGGCTCATGTTCTCCAGCGCGGCCTCGAGCACGCGCTGGTTGAAGCGCAGGTCGCGGCTGGCTTCGCCGACGATGTCGACAACGGTGTCGAGCTGGCCGCCGCGGTCGCCGCGCGCGACGCGCATGAGCAGGCGCGCCGACGCCGCACCCACCACCGCCGCCAGTTCGTGTTCGACCGCGGTGATCGCGGCCGGCTGCGCCACGCCCACGCCTGCGCCGACCAGCGCCGCGACGCGCTCGCGCGGCAGGAAGCGCAGCG
>QUBV01000081.1 GCA_014338185.1 Lysobacterales bacterium
CGGACAAGCGCAGGGCGCGCCGCGCGGGCGTCGTCACGGGCGCGCGCGGCGATCGCATTCGCTGCATATGCACATCCGCGCGACCGCGCGCTGCGGCGGCAGCAGACCAGTGCCGGGCAGTGGTTCCATTGTCAATTTGTTGCGACGCAGTATATTCGGCTGGCGCCTGTATCGCGGAGAGCCAGTGATGCGCCAGCGACCTGCCCAGGGCCTGTACGACCCCCGCCACGAGCACGACGCCTGCGGGATCGGCTTCGTGGCCCACGTCAAGGGCCGCAAGAGCCACGCGATCATCCAGCAGGGACTGGCGATCCTGCGCAACCTCGACCATCGCGGCGCGGTCGGTGCCGATCCGCTGATGGGCGACGGCGCGGGCATCCTGATCCAGATTCCCGATGCGCTGTACCGCGAGGAGATGGCACGGCAGCAGGTGAACCTGCCGCCACCGGGCGAGTACGGCGTGGGCATGATCTTCCTGCCCAGGGAAGAAGCCTCGCGCCTGGCCTGCGAGCAGGAACTCGAACGCAAGGTCGTCGCCGAAGGCCAGCACGTGCTCGGCTGGCGCGACGTGCCCGTCGACGCGGCACTGCCGATGTCGGCCGCGGTCAAGGCGCGCGAGCCGGTGATCCGCCAGATCTTCATCGGCCGTGGCGCCGAGGTGATGGTGCCCGACGCGCTCGAGCGCAAGCTGTACGTGATCCGCAAGACCGCGAGCCACGCGATCCGCGCGCTGCGGCTCAAGCACGGCACCGAGTATTTCGTGCCGTCGATGTCCACTCGCACCGTGGTCTACAAGGGCCTGCTGCTGGCCGACCAGGTCGGCCGCTACTACCGCGATCTGGCCGATCCGCGCGCGAGTTCGGCGCTCGCGCTCGTGCACCAGCGCTTTTCCACCAACACCTTCCCGGCTTGGGAGCTGGCCCATCCCTACCGGCTCATCGCCCACAACGGCGAGATCAACACGGTCAAGGGCAACGTCAACTGGCTCAATGCGCGCACCGGGGCGATCTCCTCGCCGGTGCTGGGCGAGGATCTGCCCAAGCTGTGGCCGCTGATCTACCCGGGCCAGTCCGACACCGCCTCGTTCGACAACTGCCTCGAACTGCTGCTCATGGCCGGCTATCCGCTCGCGCACGCGGTGATGATGATGATCCCCGAGGCGTGGGAGCAGCACGCGCACATGGATCCGAACCGGCGCGCGTTCTACGAGTACCACGCCGCGCTGATGGAGCCGTGGGACGGACCCGCCGCGATCGCGTTCACCGACGGGCGCCAGATCGGCGCCACGCTCGACCGCAACGGCCTGCGCCCGGCCCGCTACCTCGTCACCGACGACGACCTCGTGATCCTCGCCTCGGAAGCCGGCGTGCTGCCGGTGGCGCCCTCGCGCATCGTCAGGAAGTGGCGCCTGCAGCCGGGCCGGATGCTGCTGATCGACACCGAAGCGGGCCGCATCATCGACGATGACGAGATCAAGCAGCAGCTGGCCAACGCGCGGCCGTACCGGCAATGGGTCGAGCGCATCAGCGTGCGCCTGCACGACCTGCCCGAGCCGCGTGCGGAAACACTGGCCACGTCCGCGCTGCGCGAGCGCCAGCGCGCGTTCGGCTATACCGTCGAGGACCTCAAGTTCCAGCTGCTGCCGATGGCCCAGGGCGGCGAGGAAGCGATCGGCTCGATGGGCAACGACGCGCCGCTGGCGGTGCTGTCCGATCGCAACCGTTCGCTGTACGACTACTTCCGCCAGTGCTTCGCCCAGATCACCAACCCCGCGATCGACCCGATCCGCGAACAGCTGGTGATGTCGCTCACCTCGTTCATCGGGCCCAAGCCCAACCTGCTCGACATCAACAACATCAACCCGCCGCTGCGCCTGGAAGTGGCGCAGCCCGTGCTCGGCATCGCCGACATGGCGCGCCTGCGCAAGATCGGCCGCTACTCCAGGGGCCGCTTCCGCAGCCACGAACTGGACATCACCTATCCCGCGCGCTGGGGCAGCGCGGGCATCGAGGCGCGGCTGGCCTCGCTGTGCGCGCAGGCGGCCGACGCGATCCGCCAGGGCCACAACATCCTCATCGTCTCGGACCGGCGCGCCGACCGCGAGCGCGTGGCGATCCCCGCGCTGCTGGCCACCTCCGCGGTGCACCAGCACCTGGTCGAACGCGGCCTGCGCACCTCGACCGGACTCGTGGTCGAGACCGGCTCGGCGCGCGAGGTGCACCACTTCGCGCTGCTCGCGGGCTACGGTGCCGAGGCGGTGCATCCCTACCTCGCGCTGCACACGCTGGCGCGGCATTGCGCCGATGGCGAAGGCGCCGGCGGCGCCGAGCAGGCGATCGCCAACTACATCAAGGCGATCAACAAGGGCCTGCAGAAGGTGATGTCGAAGATGGGCATCTCCACCTACATGTCCTACACCGGCGCGCAGGGCTTCGAGGCGATCGGCCTGTCGCGCGAGCTGGTGGATGCGTACTTCACCGGCACCGCCAGCCGCATCGAGGGCATCGGCCTGTTCGAACTGGCCGAGGAGGCGCTGCGCCAGCACCGCACCGCCCATGCCGATGACCCGCTGCGCGACGATGCGCTCGACGCGGGCGGCGACTACGCGTGGCGTGCGCAGGGCGAGCAGCACCTGTGGTCGCCCGCTGCGATCGCGCGCCTGCAGCACGCGGTGCGTGCCAACGACGCGGGCACCTGGGCGCAATACGCCGCGCTCATCAACGACCAGGACCGCCGCCACATGACCCTGCGCGGCCTGTTCGCGCTGCGCACCGACCCGGCCGGCGCGATCCCGCTCGACGAGGTGGAGCCGGCCGCGCACATCGTGCGCCGCTTCGCCACCGGCGCGATGTCGCTCGGCTCGATCTCGACCGAGGCGCACGCCACGCTCGCGATCGCGATGAACCGCATCGGCGGCAAGTCCAACACCGGCGAGGGCGGCGAGGATCCCGCGCGCTACCTGCACGAGCTGCGCGGCGAGCCGTTGCCGCCCGGCGCCACGCTGGCCAGCGTGCTCGGGGCCGAGCAGGTCGCGCGCGACATCCCGATGCAGGAAGGCGACTCGCTGCGCTCGCGCATCAAGCAGGTCGCCTCGGGCCGCTTCGGCGTCACCGCGGCCTACCTGGTGTCGGCCGACCAGATCCAGATCAAGGTCGCGCAGGGCGCCAAGCCCGGCGAGGGCGGCCAGCTGCCCGGCCACAAGGTCACCGACTACATCGCGCGCCTGCGCTTTTCGGTGCCCGGCGTGGGCCTGATCTCGCCGCCGCCGCACCACGACATCTACTCGATCGAGGACCTCGCCCAGCTCATCCACGACCTCAAGAGCTGCAACCCGCAGGCCTCGATCTCGGTCAAGCTGGTGTCCGAGGTCGGTGTCGGCACGGTGGCCGCGGGCGTGGCCAAGTGCAAGGCCGACCACGTGGTGATCGCGGGCCACGACGGCGGCACGGGCGCCTCGCCGTGGTCGTCGATCCGCCACGCCGGATCGCCGTGGGAACTGGGCCTGGCGGAGGCGCAGCAGACGCTGGTGCTCAACCAGCTGCGCGGGCGCATCCGCGTGCAGGTCGACGGCCAGCTCAAGACCGGGCGCGACGTGGTCATCGCCGCGCTGCTTGGCGCCGACGAATTCGGCTTTGCCACCGCGCCGCTGGTGGCGCAGGGCTGCATCATGATGCGCAAGTGCCATCTCAACACCTGCCCGACCGGCATCGCGACCCAGGACCCGGTGCTGCGCCAGCGCTTCAGCGGCACGCCCGAGCACGTGGTCAACTACTTCTTCTTCGTGGCCGAGGAAGTGCGCGCACTCATGGCCAGCCTCGGTGTGCGCCGCTTCGAGGATCTGGTCGGCCGCACCGACCTGCTCGACACGCGCGCGGGAATCGCCCACTGGAAGGCGCGCGGGCTGGACTTCTCGCGCCTGTTCCATCGCCCGCAGGTGCCGGCCACGGTCGCCACGCGCCATGCCGCGCGGCAGGACCACGCGCTGGACGACGCGCTCGACCACGTGCTCATCGACAAGGCCGCCGCCGCGCTCGAACGCGGCGACAAGACCCGTTTCATCGTCGACGTGCGCAATACCCACCGCAGCGTCGGCGCGATGCTGTCGGGCGCGCTGGTGCGCCGCCACGGCCATGCCGGCCTCGCCGACGACACCATCCACGTGCAGCTGACGGGCAGCGCCGGCCAAAGCTTCGGCGCGTTCCTCGCCCGCGGCATCACCTTCGATCTCGTCGGCGAAGCCAACGACTACGTCGGCAAGGGCCTGTCGGGCGGCCGCATCGTGGTGCGTTCGCCCAACGACTTCCGCGGCTTCGGCCCCGAGCACATCATCGTCGGCAATACCGTGCTGTACGGCGCCACCGATGGCGAGGCCTATTTCAACGGCGTCGCGGGCGAGCGCTTCGCGGTGCGCAACTCCGGCGCCTGCGCGGTGGTCGAGGGCGTGGGCGACCACGGCTGCGAGTACATGACCGGCGGCACCGTGCTCGTGCTCGGCCCCACCGGCCGCAACTTCGCCGCGGGCATGTCCGGCGGCGTGGCCTACGTGCACGACCCCGCGGGCGAGCTCGCCCGCAACTGCAACCTGGCGATGGTGGCGCTCGAGGGCGTGGTCTCGGCGGTGGAGCAGACACTGCGGATCGCACGCGCACAGTGGCACGCACCGATGCGCGGCGCCGCGGCCGCGACCGACGAGGCGATCCTGCGGCAACTGCTCGAAGCGCACTTCCGCCATACCGGCAGCTTCCGCGCGCGCGAACTTCTGCTCGACTGGAGCCACGCGCGCGGCCAGTTCGTCAAGGTGATGCCGCACGAGTACCGGCGCGCACTGGCCAGTCGCGCCGCGGCCCCGGCCGAAGCCGCCGCAACCACCGTCTGAGGAGCCGAGCATGGGCAAGACCACGGGTTTCCTGCAGTACCCGCGCCAGCACGAGCCGACCCAGCCCGCGCCGCAACGCCGCCGGCACTGGCGCGAGTTCGTGCAGGCGCTGGACGATGCGTCGGCGCAGCTGCAAGCCGCGCGCTGCATGGACTGCGGCGTGCCGTTCTGCCACTGGGGTTGCCCGGTCGGCAATGTCATCCCCGATTTCAACGACCTCGTGTACCGGCAGGACTGGCAGCGCGCACTCGCGGTGCTGCACGCCACCAACAACTTTCCCGAGTTCACCGGCCGCATCTGCCCGGCGCCGTGCGAGGCGGCGTGCACGCTCAACATCGACGCCGACCCGGTCGGCATCAAATCGATCGAGCACAAGCTCATCGAGCGCGGCTGGCAGGAAGGCTGGGTGGTGCCGCAGCCGCCGGCGGTGCGCAGCGGCAAGCGCGTCGCCATCGTCGGCTCCGGCCCCGCGGGCCTCGCCTGCGCGCAGCAGCTCGCGCGCGCGGGCCACGCCGTCACCGTGTTCGAGAAGAACGACCGTCCCGGCGGGCTGCTGCGCTATGGCATCCCCGATTTCAAGCTCGACAAGCGCCACATCGACCGCCGCATCGAGCAGCTGTGCGCCGAAGGCGTCAGCTTCCGCACCGGCGTGTTCGTCGGCGCCGGCGACGGCGGCGGTGCGACCACGCTCGCGCCGCGCGAACTCATCACCGGCTTCGACGCCACCGTGATCGCGGGCGGCGCCGAGCTGCCGCGCGACCTGCCGGTGCCCGGCCGCGAGCTTGCGGGCGTGCATCTGGCGATGGAGTACCTGCCGCAGTGCAACCGCGCCAACGCCGGCGACCACGTCGCCGCGCCGATCCTCGCCGGCGGCAAGCACGTGGTGGTGATCGGCGGCGGCGACACCGGCTCCGACTGCGTGGGCAGCGCGATCCGCCAGGGTGCGCGCTCGGTCACCCAGTTCGAGTTGCTGCCGCAGCCGCCGCGCCACGAGGACAAGGCGCTCACCTGGCCGTATTGGCCGCTCAAGCTGCGCACCTCGAGCTCGCACGAGGAAGGCTGCGAGCGCGACTGGGCCGTCGCCACCCAGTGCTTCAATGCCGACGCGCAGGGACGCGTGGCCAGTCTCAGCGCGGTGCGCCTGCACTGGCATGACGCCCGCATGAGCGAAGTGCCCGACAGCCGCTTCGACATCCCTGCCGAACTCGTGCTGCTGGCGATGGGCTTCGTCGCACCCCGGCCGGACGTGCTCGACGCCTTCGGCGTGGAGCGCGACGCACGCGGCAACGTGCGCGGCGACAGCGCGGCCGCCAGCCGCCACCACACCAACGTCGAGGGCGTGTTCGCCGCAGGCGACATGCGCCGCGGCCAGTCACTGGTGGTGTGGGCGATCCGCGAGGGACGCGACTGCGCGCGCGCGGTGCACGAGTTCCTGCTCGGCCGCGAGCGCGCCGCAGCCGGCGCGGCCTGACCCCCACGCGCGCGCGCCGGGCAAGGCGGGCTATGCTGTGGGCGCGAGCGCTGCAGTCAGGATCGACCTCATGCGCAGAATATTCACCTTGTTTGCCTTGGTGTGGTATTGGAGTTTCGCCGCGGCACATGCCACGTCAGCTGCCGGCAATCCCGGCAAGATCGGTGACGAAGTTCTCGTCCGCCTCGCCCATGCGCCACGCGCCACCGTGGTGGTCCTGTTCGAGGCACCCGCGCCGGGCACGGCCGACCGCGCAGTACGCACCCGCCGCATCGCCACCACTGCCGACGCGATCCTGTCCGCACTGCCCGCCGACGACTTCACCCAGCGGCATCGCTTCCGGCACGTGGCCGCGCTCGCGCTGGACGTCGGGCCCAAAGCGATCGAGGTACTGCGCGCCGATCCGCGTGTCGTGCAAGTCGACCTCGATGTCGGTGGCACCGCCCACATGGACCAGGCGGCACCGCTGGCCCGTGTCAGCGAAGTGCGCGCGCTGGGTTACACTGGCCAGGGCATCAAGGTCGGCATCCTCGATTCGGGGCTGCGCGCCACGCACCTGGACCTGGCCGACAGCCTGGTCGACGAGCATTGCTTCTGCTCCAGCGATACCGCTGGTGAAGGCTGCTGCCCCAATGGCGCCGACCAGCAATCGGGGCCAGGCTCTGCGGCCGACGGCTGGGGCCACGGCACCAATGTCGCAGGAATCATCACCGGCAACGGCACCCACGCACCGATGGGCGGCGCTCCCGCCACATCGGTCGTGATGGTGCGGATGCTGTCCGACGAAGGCAGGTTCCGCACGTCCGCCGACATCACCGCATCGCTGGATTGGCTCGCGGACAACCATCCCGACGTGCGGGTGGTCAACATGAGCGTGGGCACCGGGCGACTGTTCGCCTCCAGCTGCGACACCACGACCTCGTGGTCGGCCGCGGCCTATCAGGCGGCACAGGTCCTGGCCCTCAACGGCACCGTGCTGACGGCGTCGGCCGGCAACCAGGGCAACCCCACCAGCGTGTCGATGCCGGCATGCCTGTCCAACGTGCTGGGCATCGGCGCGGTGTGGGATTCGTCGATGTCCGACCAGGAGTTCCTCGACTGCATCGACACCGACATCAGTGCCGACCTGCCCACCTGCTTCTCCAACAGCGGCGACAACATCGCTCTGTATGCCCCCGGCGCCTACACGACCTCGACCGACCAGCACAGCGACACCGGCGCCTCGTTCTGGGGCGGCACCTCGCAGGCCGCGCCGCTGGTGGCAGCGTGCATAGCCGACCTGTTGCAGTTGCGGCCGATGGCGACGCCGGCACAGATCGGGGCGGCATTGGCCGCCACGCCGACCCACGTCACCGATCCGAAGAACCAGCGCTCGTTCCCGCGCCTGGACTGCATGGCATCGGCGCTGGCGCTGGACACCATCTTCCGCAACGGCCTGGATTGATCCCGGCGCCGCAGCGGCGGCTACACCCTGCGCACACTCAGTCCCTGCCGCCGGACGCCCGCGCGCCGCCCATGGCGCGCGGGTCTACACCGCCGCGTGCGTGAATGCGGCCAAGGCCTGCGCGTGCAGCACGGGCGGCCCGGCCAGCGCGCTGCGTGTGGCCAGGTCGACCGGCTGGCCGTCGAGGTCGCTGAACACGCCGCCAGCCTCGCGCACGATCACGACCAGCGCCGCGATGTCGAGGATGTTGAGGTCGGATTCGACCACGAGGTCGATCGCACCGCGCGCGAGCAGGTGGTAGTGCAGGAAATCGCCATAGCCGCGGATACGCCCGACGCGCTGCACGAGCCCGGCGTAGGCTCGCCAGCGCCGCGGATCGGCGGCCAGGCTCTTGAGATTGCCGGTGGAAATCGCGGCCTGCGCGTCGAACCGGGTCAGGTCCGACACCTGCAGCCGGCGCGACTCGCCCGCGCCCTCGCGCAGGAACGCGCCCGCGCCGCGCACCGCCCACGCGCGCTCGCCGTAGGCGGGCGCGTCGGACACGCCCAGCACCAGTTCGCCGCGCTGCATGAGTGCGATCTGGGTCGAGAACATCGGATAGCCGCGCACGAACGCCTTGGTGCCATCGATCGGATCGATCAGCCACAGGTGGTCACCCTGCCCTTCGCGGCCCTCTTCCTCGCCGTGCAGCGCATGGCCGGGGAACGCCGCGCGCAGCACCGCCTTGATCGCGGCCTCGGCGGCGCGGTCGGCCTCGGTCACCGGCGTGAGGTCGGGCTTGGTCTCGACCCGCAGGTCCTGCGCGCGGAAACGCGGCACAATCACCGCGCGCGCGGCATCGGCGGCGGCCTGCGCCACCTCGAGCGCATGGGCGAGGAACGATGCGTCGCCGGCCATCTCAGCGCAGTCCCGGCAGCGTGCCCTGCGCACGCACCAGCGTGGAACCGTCGGCTTGCAGCTGGCCGACGCCATGCAGCAGTTCGAGCGTGTGCGGATCGTCGTTGCGCGCGCGCAGCGTCGCCTGCGCCTCCCACGCGGGCAGGCGCAGGCTGAGCGTGCCGGCCACCGCGAGCGCGCCGCTGCCATCGTCCTTGAACGTGCCCACGACGGTGCCGTCGGGCTGCGTGGCGAATTCGCCGAGCAGATCGGCCAGCTGCAGCTCGCCGCGCACGGTGCGCACGCCGACGTCGCTCCAGCGCGCCGCGCCCGCGAGCTGACGCAGGTCCAGGCCCGCGAACGAGGCATGCCTGAGCGTCCCCGCGAGCGTGCCCTGCAACTGCACGTCGCCCGCGCCGAACAGCGCCTCCAGCCGCGCCGCCGGTACGCTGAAGCGCAGCTCATGCACGTCGTAGCGGCCCGCGGCCACGCGCTCGACCCGACCCGCGAGCTCGACCTCGCCGCCATCGATGCGCACCTCGGCGCCGGGCGTGCCGGTCAGCGCCGGCCACTTGGGCACCTGCCAGTGAATCTTGCCCAGGTCGTGGCCGAGCACGCTGATGCCGTCGGCATGGCCATCCCACAGCGTGCCGCCGATGCCGCTCAGACCCACCGCGGGCATGCGCGGCTGCACCTGCTGCCACGCGGTCGCGGCGGGCAGGCGCCACAGCCAGATGCCGGCACCGGCGAGCACGAGCAGGATTAGGACGAGGAGGTACTTGAACACACGCATGGGCGGAGATCCGTGGCGGACTGGATGTGGGCGGCGGGTCAGGCGGCGGCGCGGCGCCTGCGCTGGGACCGGGTCATGGCGCGTCCTGCAGCGTCACGCGCGCATTGACCAGGCCCGCGCCATCGGCGCGATCGGCCGACAGTTCGGTGGTGGTCACGCCGTAACCGCTCGCGAGCAGTTCCAGCCACTGTGCCAGCGCATCGAAGTTGGCGTTCTCGAAGCTGAGCTTGACGTGGCGCGGACCGGCCGGCTCGACGTGGCGCAGCGCCTGGCCCAGTCCCGCGTCGCGCGCGCTCGCATCGGCCAGCGCCAGCAGCGACTTGCCCGC
>QUBV01000012.1 GCA_014338185.1 Lysobacterales bacterium
TTGCGCGCCCGCGGCGCTGGCGGCGCGGGTTGCGGCATGAACGCCGGCAGGCGCGAGCGCGGCGTGCCCGCCGTGGTCTTCGCGCGCGCGGACTTGCCCGCCGCCGCGCCCTGCGCCTTGGCCTTGGTGCCGGCGGCGCGCTTGCCGGGTCCGCGGCGCACGCTGGGTTGCTGCGGCGGTCGGCCGCGTGATCCGGATCGCTTCAAGAAAGTTGCTCGCTGTGCAGAGAAGAAGTGGCGCCGGCCACCGGGCTGGCGCGGTGCACTGTACGCCCGTTGGCGACGCCATGGACAGGCCGGCCCATCATCCGCAGGACGCGACCGGACCCGCACATGCGTTCACGGTGGCTCGGGCAATGCGTCCTCAAGCGCGAGTTCGCCCGCGTGGATGACCGCGGTGGTCGTGAACAGCGGCGCGTCGACGTCGAATGTGACCAGGTCGATGCGGCTGTCCGGGCCGACGAGGGTCACGCGCACATCCTGCGCGCTCAACGGTGTGGCGATGCCGAGCACCGCGTCGCGTTCGCGCGCGCGCACCAGCCACGCGCGCCCCTGGCTCTCGGTGAATACGCGGCCAACGCCATCGCCATCGATGCACAGAGCGGTGTTCTCGTCCACACCGATCCCGATCGGCTGTTCGACCAGCCCATCGTGCTCGGCGCGTGCGAGGAACGCCACCAGCCGCCCGAGCCGGTCGCGCGCACCGAAATGGCTGTCGGTGACCACGCGCGCAAGGAATGGCAGGTGCAGGAAATCGTGGTCGAGCGTCACCGCCTCGCCCAGCGGATCGGACAGCGCGTGTCCCGAGGTGACGCTGCCGCCGTCGAGCGCGCCGTAGCTCGCGCTGCCGAGGATCGCCAGGCCGGCACTGGTGCCACCCAGCGGCTTGCCGTCGCGCACATGGCGGTCGAGCGCCTCGTTGAGCGGCGTGCCCTTCCAGTAGCGGATGTAGCGCGCCTGGTCGCCACCGGCGCATGCGCGATCGCGGCGAGCATGAACGGGTCGCCGGCGGCCTCGCGGCGCTCGAACACGAAGGTCTGCACCGAAGTGACGGTGTCGAGACGATCGTAGAGCTCATGCTGCAGATCGTCGCTGCCCGAGGCGCGCAGGATCACCACATGGCCACGTCCGGCACGCTCGGCAAACCAGCGAAAGGCCTGCTCGACGTAGTCGCCGCCGCCCATGAGCATGAGCCCGAACTCCGGCTCGGCGGGCGTGGGCGCCTGCAGGTCGCCCGCGGCGTAGTAGCGGTAGCCGCGCCCGCGATCCGTGCCACCGGCATCAGGCTGTGCCGCAACCGCCGCCGACCCCAGGACGCATGCCAACACCACGAGCCGCTGGCACAGGCCGATCCGAATGCGATTCATGGGCTGTATCACCTCGCAGGCACGGTGCTCGGTGCGATGGTTGCAACACATCGCGACGGTGGATTCTTACCCCCAAAGTCCACTGGCGGCAACCTGGGCGGCATGCCAAGATCATGGCGCACCATGGGTGGCACGCAGTCGAAGGATGCGGCAGCGCGGCCACGTGGAATTCGGGCCCAGGCCCATGCTTATCGACATTGGGGATATGACATGCGCAAGACCACCCTGGCCGCGGCCATCGCCTGCGGCATCTTCGGCTATGCCGCGACGACAGCAAGCGTGCGCGCACAGGAACAGGCCACACCCACGACCAGCGAGGAGCCCTCGAGCACGTCGCTGGAAGCGATCGTGGTCACCGGCTCGCGCATTCCGCGCGCGCAGGTGGAAGGCCCCGCACCGATCACCGTGCTGACCGCGGCCGACATCAAGAACAGCGGCCTCATGAGCGTGCCCGACGTGCTGCGCGCGATCACCCAGAACGGCGGCGAGACGCAGAGCCAGCAATCGTCCAGCGGTGCCGACTTCTCGCCCGGTGCGCAGCAGGTCGACCTGCGCGGGCTCGGCCCCAACCACACGCTGGTGCTGGTCAACGGCCGGCGCATCGCCGATTTCCCGCTGCCGTTCAAGGGCCGCAGCAACTTCACTGACATCTCCAACATCCCGGTCGGCCTGATCGAGCGCATCGAAATCCTCACCGGCAGCGCCTCGGCCGTGTACGGCTCGGACGCGATCGCGGGCGTGGTCAACTTCATCCTCAAGGACAGCGCCGACGGCACCACGCTCGACCTGCGCTACGGCGGCACCTCGCGCGGCGGCGGCGAGTCGGCCAAGCTCGACATCAGCACCGGTTTCAGCCATGGCGATTTCAACCTCATGTTCGGCGCCGAACTGATCGACCAGAAGCCGCTGTGGGCCTACGACCGCAAGATCCAGGACTCCACCGCCGATGCGCCCACCGCGCGTTCGCAGACCGCGCGCCGCGTGTTCCTGCGCACCGACTGGTACGACGACTACATCGATCCGGGCGCGGCCACCTGCGCCAACCTGGCCTGGCTCAACAACGGCAGTACCGGCTACTTCAACCGGCGCAACTACGGCGACTTCTGCGGCAGCCAGGCATCGATCGGCTACGGCACGATCCTGAGCGGGCGCAAGGGCATCAACACCTACACCACGATGAACATGCCGCTGGGTGACGACCTCAAGTGGTTCGCCGACATCCAGGCCGGCTACAGCAAGGTCAGGATGTTCCGCGACGTCGAGCAGTGGAGCTACATGGCGCCCGACGGCAACGAGGAAGGCTACTTCTACAACCAGGCCACCCAGGACATCGAGTACTGGGGGCGCCAGTTCACGCCCGAGGAAATGGGCGGCCTCAACAAGGGCTTCATCGAGAACACGCAAAAGACCTTCGCCTTCACCACCGGGTTCAAAGGCAGCTTCCTGCAAAGCTGGGACTGGGAAGCCTCGCTCGCGCACTCGCAGTACCACGCCGACGTGAGCTGGCCGCAGATCGTCGCCGCGGCCGCCAACAACCTGTTCCTCGGCCCGCAACTGGGCGTCGACGAGGACAGTGGCTACCCGATCTTCAACGCCGACCCCGACCGCCTGTACACGCCACTCACGCGCTCCGAGTACGACTCGATCTTCGCGCGCACGGTCTACCACCCCAAGTCGCAGAGCGACACGTTGTCCTTCGCCTTCTCCAACATCGACCTGTTCAGCCTGCCCGGCGGCGCGGCCGGCTTTGCCGGCGTGGTCGAATACGGCTTCCAGTCCTACAACCTGCGCCCCGACCCGCTGGCGACGCAGTACTACTACTATTCGTGGAAGGACTCCGACGGCCACGGCAGCCGCAATCGCTGGGCCGCCGCGGGTGAGCTGCGCATGCCGCTGCTCGACCGGCTCAACCTGAGCGTGGCCGGCCGCTACGACCGCTACAACTTCGCCGGCAACGGCGTGGGCAAGTTCACCTGGAGTTCGGGCCTGGAATGGCGCCCGCTCGACAGCCTGCTGGCACGCGCGTCCTACGGCACCGCATTCCGCGCGCCGGACCTGCACTATGTGTTCGCGGGCGTCGGCAACGACGAGACCTCGGGCACCGACTACTACCGTTGCCGCACCGAGGAACCGGACGAGGACATCACCGACTGCACCTGGTCGGACGAAGGCCTGATCCGCACCCGCGAGGGCAACCGCAAGCTCAAGCCCGAGACCAGCACCTCGTGGACCGCGGGTGTGGTGTGGTCGCCGGTCCCCGAGTTCGACGTGTCGCTGGACTACTTCAACATCGACATGCGCAACCAGGTGCAGGACCTCAGCACCGACCGCCTGCTCCAGCTCGAGGCCAATTGCCGCATCGGCAGCGATGTCAACGGCAACCCGGTCGACGCCAACTCGCCCAGCTGCGTCGACGCGATCAGCCGCGTCACGCGCCTGTCCGGCGGGCGTCTGTACGGTGTGTTCGTCAACCCGATCAACGTCGCGCGCGAGCGCACCAGCGGTGTCGACCTGAGCGCGCACTACAAGCTGGAAACGCGCGCGGGTGATTTCCACTTCAACGGCAACTACACCTGGACGCGTCGCCACACCTTCCAGCAATACAGCGGCGACGTGGTGCAGGACGAGTTCGCGATCAACTCGGGCTTCGACATCCCGCGCAACAAGGCCAGCGCCACGGTGACCTGGAACCTCGACCCGTGGACGGTGTCGCTGCATGGCCAGCGCCTGGGCCGCCTGCCCAATTCCGATTCCTACGACCAGATCGTCGACATCGAAGCGGGCGAGCAGGCCTGGATCGGCGCGACCTACCGCTACAACCTGTCGGGCCAGTACCGTTTCAACGACCACATGCAGCTGTCGCTGTCGATCGACAACCTGTTCGACAAGATGCCGCCCAAGGATCCGACCTACACGGCTTATCCCTACTACGACATCTCCTGGTTCGACTCGGTCGGCCGCAGCTACTACCTGCAGTTCACCTGGAAGTTCGGTGGCTCACCGCTGTCGCAGTGACGCATGCCGCGATGGCCCGCGCCCGCGTTGACATGCGCGGGCGCGGCCAGTAAGGTTCGCGCCCCGGTCGCCAGCGACCGGGCACCTGCCCAGGTGGCGGAATTGGTAGACGCACTAGTTTCAGGTACTAGCGGGTAAAACCGTGGAGGTTCGAGTCCTCTCCTGGGCACCAACATATGATTGCAGGACGTGCCACAGAGTCCCGTAATCCTTCTGAAACCCGCCGATCTGGCGGGTTTTTTGTTTCTGGTCGTGCCAGCGGGTGCCAGGCGGTGCCAGCCAAGCCAGAGCGTCTTGGGTACACGTTTAGGTACATCTTTGGCGGGAGCGCCGGGAGGGGACGATGGAGCTGGTCCCACCGTGTACCTAAACGCCCTCCAGACCCGCTTCCTTCAGGCACTTCCTTCGCCGGAATAGTGCTCGCACTTGGGCCAATTCCGGGGGTCTTTCGCGCGGTGGGGAACCTACGCTGGTTTCGCCCCCTGCACGCGAGCACCCCATGCCCCGAACCGTCGCTCCACTGACCGACACCGAGATCCGCAAGAGCAAGAAGCAGCGGCTATTCGACGGCGGCGGCCTGATGCTTGAACGCCTGCCCAGCGGCGCGCGCATCTGGCGGCTCCGCTACATCCGTCCGAGCGGCGCACGCAACCGGATCAGTCTCGGCGCCTACCCCGAGGTAAGCCTTGCCAACGCACGCAAGCGCCGCGATGAGGTGCGCGCGCTTCTACGCAAGGGCCTCGAGCTGAGACGAAGCTCCAGCCCGGCAGTCGACGGCTCCGAATAGCATGCGCGCGTACGCGCACCTGGGCATCGAGATGAATGTGGTCGACGTGTGCATGGGCAGGCCCTCGTTTGACCTTGAGCGCCTTGTGGTTAGTGCCTATCGCCCCTGGCTGATAGCATCGCGGTGGACTCGTCCGGAGTGACTGCAGATGCCAGACCCGACAAGCTGTCCTGTGTGTCGTAGCGATGCCATTCACGTACTCGGCACGGAGGATCACGGCAGTCGAACCCGGATCAACTGTGCACGATGCGGTCGCTATACCATCGCCAAGATGGCGAGGATTCGCCTTCAAGCGGAGCCTTTACCTGATTATCGCCTGAGCGCCTGGCTTCGAGCACAAGAGGTGTACGGCTCCGACGAGCCGTTGCTCGTGCAGGAACGGATTCCCCAGCTTCGTCTGTCGCTACCCACCTACGGTGTCTCCGAACGCACCCTGGAACTGCTGAAGGCGCTGGCCACGCTCAGCAGATCTCCGGGCACCTACTACTCGGGGAGTCTTCATGCAGACTCTCCCTTGGCTTGGGCAGCCACCGACGACGAGCTTCGATTTCACCTCGATGCGCTGAGAGAGTCGGGCTTTATCGACTTCGAGACGATCGATCTTGATGCGAACTACCGTGCGAGATTGACGGCCAAAGGCTGGGACCACGTCGAAAAGGGGCCCGCAACTGTCTTGCCAAGGGCGTTTGTGGCGATGTCTTTCTCCGAGACCATGCTTCCAACTTGGATCGAGGGCCTTCGACCAGGAATCGAGGACGCTGGCTACTCTGCGCATCGCGTCGACTCTGACGTCCATGTTCACCGGATCGACCAGAAGATCGTTGCGGACATACGAACTTCACGATTCGTGGTCGTCGACGTTACAGAGCAGAAACAAGGCGCCTACTTCGAAGCCGGTCTCGCGCTTGGCTTCGGCAAGACTGTGGTCTGGACTGTTCGAGAAGACGACCTACGAAACGTGCACTTCGACACGAGGCAGTTTGCGCACATTGTCTGGGCCTCGCATGCCGATCTTCGGGAGAAGCTGCGCGATGTAATTGTTGCAGTTCTCGGATCAGGACCAAGGCTCACGTCGTGAGCCGTCTGACTGGAGGATGGCCCCAGAAATCGCGATCTGATACCGAATGGCGCTTGCAGATCGCGCCATTTCCCTGATCGGTGCGACGACCGTTCCCCTACGCTGGTTCCACACCGTCCCACCGGACGATTTTGAGGACCAGCCAGTGCACGATAACGCTCCTACCCTGCTTCGACTTCCCGACGTAGTTCGTAGAACAGGGCTTTCAAAGACCCAGATTTACCGCCTCACTCGCGACGGTCAGTTTCCGACCGGCATTCGCCTCTCTCCGCGTTGCACTTGCTGGGCCTCATCCGAAGTGGACGCTTGGATCCGCAACCGGATCGCGGATGCGCGGCAGCAGGCTTCTGCGTGACATGTCGCTCACCGGCTGCAGAATGTGAGAAGTCGTGATGATCGCGCCATCCGCCAACGTTGATCGCCTCTTCCCGACACCGCTTCCTTCTGCGCTGCCACCGGTACCATCCCTCGAACTCTCTCTGTTGCCATCGAGCATTCGCCAGTGGGTCTACGAACACGCTGACTCGTTGCAGGTCCCGGTCGAGTTCGTTGGCGTTCCCGCAGTGATTGCGATGAGCGGTTGCATCGGCAGACGAATCGCAGTGCGGTTGAAGCGCAACATTTCATGGTACGAGGTGCCGATCCTGTGGGGAGTAATCGTTGGTCGCCCCAGCGCCGGCAAGTCTCCAGCCATCTCACCAGCGCGGCGGATGCTCGACACTCTGGAATCGGAGGCACGCCAGTCGTATGTAGAAGCCCGTGGAGTGCACGAGCGAATGGCTCAGATTTCGGAGATCGAGGCACAGATTGCGCTGAAGTCGGTTCGGAAACTGGTGTCGCAAGGCGACCGGGGCGCGGCAGAGGGTGCGCTCGCGGCGGCAACCAGGGAAGAGCGCGAGTGCCCTCGTGAGCCGCGGCTGGTGGTCAACGACGCGACGACTGAGAAGCTTGGCGAGTTGCTTGGCGACAACCCTCGCGGTCTGATCTACGTACGTGATGAGGTTGCCGGGTGGTTGGCAAATCTGGATCGCGAAGGACGCGAAGGTGACCGCGCGTTCTTCCTGGAATGCTGGAATGGCAAGGGATCTTTCGACTTCGACCGCATCAGCCGCGGCACCACGCGTATCGAAGCCTGCGCCGTCTCCATCATGGGCGGCGTGCAGCCTGGCAAGCTCGCGGAGTATGTGCGCGGCTCGATCAAGGACGGAGCCGCGGACGACGGCCTGATTCAGCGCTTTCAGATGTCCATCTACCCGGATCTCTCGCCGGTTTGGCGTTTCCGCGATTTCGCACCCGCACTGGGCATCCGGCCCGCACCCCAGTCGCTGCGGCGAATGTGGCTTGCGAGCGCGGCCACCTGCACGATGGCGACCCGCCGCACGGCACGGATCGCATCCGCATCGATGCGGCGCGCGCCGCTCGACGCATGCCGCGCGGCACGCCGCGGATGCGGTCCGCGGACCGGTGGGCGGCGTGTCTTGTGCGTGCGTCGCACCGGCAGCGGCTGCCGATTGATGGTTCACTGCGCTGTCCGTCCGCACGATCGGGCAACGCGGCACGATCATGGTTGACGAAACGCATGCACCTCACTATCCTCTCGCGCTCCCTTGAGGGGCCATAGCTCAGCTGGGAGAGCGCTTGCATGGCATGCAAGAGGTCGCCGGTTCGATCCCGGCTGGCTCCACCAATGGTTTTCCGGTTTCCAGCGTCCCCATCGTCTAGAGGCCCAGGACACCGCCCTTTCACGGCAGTAACAGGGGTTCGAATCCCCTTGGGGACGCCAGTTCAGTGAAAGGTGCGAACGCTGCAGGATGCGGCGGGCACATACAACGCGGAGCGGTAGTTCAGCTGGTTAGAATGCTGGCCTGTCACGCCGGAGGTCGCGGGTTCGAGTCCCGTCCGCTCCGCCATCCACAAGTCCGAAAGCGTCCAACAACGTCCGACGGAACACCGAAAACCCCGCCAAATGCGGGGTTTTTTGTTGCACCGGTTGCCACGCAGCTGCTGCCGTGGCGCAGTCAGGGCGTGGCCGGCGCGCGATGCACCACGCCCTCCTTCATCACGAACACGACCTTGCGCAGCGCGTCGATCGAGCTGGCGGGATCGCCCTCGAAGGCGGCAAGGTCGGCGCGCAGGCCGACCGCGATGCGGCCGATGCGGTCCTGCTGCCGCAGGATCCTAGCCGCCACGTCGGTCGCCGCATGCAATGCCTGCGCCGGGGTCATGCCCAATCGCACCATCCACTCCGGCTCACGCCAGTTGTCCCCATGCGCGAACACGCCCACGTCGCTGCCATTGCCGATCACGAGGCCGAGCCTGAGGGCATCGCGGAACGCCCGCTGTGACTGGCGCATGCGCGGCGTGGGTTCGCCGCCGGGCCGGTAGTGGTCGAAGTACTGACCGATCGCCGCCACCGCGGTCAGCGTGGGCAGCCAGGCCACGCCGCGCTGGCGCGCCAGGCGCAGCGTCGCCTCGCTCGCGCCATCGCCATGCTCGATGGTGTCGACGCCGGCTTCGATCGCCATGCGCACGCCGGCATCGCTGCCCGCGTGCGCGGCCACCGGACGACCGATCTGGTGCGCGGTGTCGACGATCGCCTTCATCTCCGCCGCGCTCAGGGTCGGCAGCGTCTCGCCGTTCGGGCCCACCCGGTAATCGGCATAGAACTTGATCCAGTCGGCGCCATGCGCGGCCTGTTCGCGCACCGCCCGCATCGCATCATCGACGCCGTTGACCGCCTGCGCGCCCTGCGGCAGGTCCAGTCCGGGGCGAAAGCCGCGCGGGCCGGGGCCATAACTCGAGCCGGCCACGATCGCGCGCGTGGCGATGTACAGGCGCGGACCCGCGATGAGTCCCTCCTCGATCGCGCGCTTGACCGACACATCGGCATAACCGGCACCCTCGGTACCGAGATCGCGCAAGGTGGTGAATCCCGCCAGCAGGGTCGCGCGCGCATGTTTCGCCGCCAACAGGCTGCGGTAGTCCTGCGCCTCCGTGAGCACCTGGTCGTTCCACGAGCGTTCGTCGTAAGGATGCAGGAACAGGTGTGCATGCAGGTCGATGAGCCCGGGCGTGAGCGTCGCACCCGGCAGTTCGATGCGACGCACTCCGGCAGGCAGCGCAAACGTGTCGGGGCGGCCGACCGCGGCAATCGCGCCATCGTGCACGAGCACGGCCAGTCCCGCCTCGGCCGTATCGGCCTGCCCGGTCCAGACCCTGTCGGGCAGCAGCAGGAAGTCGCCCCCGGCAGCCAACGCCCGGCGTCCACCCGATCCCAGCGCCAGCAACGCCATTGCCAACCACAACCACTGCCGCATCGCACCTGCTCCGCTGCCGGGACGAATCCGATTCTGGGCGCCCACCGGAGCCGCCGGCAACTGCGGCCGGCTCACCTGCTGCGACAGCCATGCGGCAGGCTGCCCCCGGTCCGCACGCGGCGCTCGATGGCACCGGCCGGCACTTGCACGCCACCTCCGGAACACGTACAAATGTACATATGAACGACATCGACCTCACTCCCAACCAGCAGCGCGTGCTGGCCTGCATCGAGGCCTGGTTCGAGCAATTCGGCCACGCTCCGACGCTGAGGGAAATTGCGCATAATCTGGGGCTTGCAAGTCATACTTCAGCGCAGGATTATGTAGCGGCGCTGGTTCGCAAGGGTGTGCTGGAGCGTCTGCCACACCACCGCGGGCTGCGCCTGCCGCATCGCTCACGGGCGCTGGCGGCGACCTCGCTTCCCCTCGTCGGGCGGGTCGCCGCCGGCAGCCCCATCCTCGCTGCCGAAAACATCCAGGCGCAGCACGCCGTCGATCCCGACCTGTTCCGCCCCCGCGCCGATTACCTGCTGCGCGTGCACGGCCTGAGCATGCGCGATGCAGGCATCCTCGATGGCGACCTCATCGCGGTGCATCGCACGGCCACTGCCGAGCATGGCCGCATCGTCGTCGCGCGCATCGACGATGAAGTCACCGTCAAGCGCCTGGACACGCGCACCGGCCGCATCCGCCTGTTGCCGGCCAATCCCGACTTCGCTCCGCTCGAGGTGGACGAGCAACGCCACGGCTTCGCGATCGAAGGCCTGTATGTCGGGCTGCTGCGTATCGATCCTGCCGGCGCAACGAGGCAAGCATGATGTTCACTCCCGCGGCCGACCTGTTCGCACCCGAACCCACCTCGACGGCGTGGCCCGCGCCTGCGGCGGCGATGCCGGCTCCGCCGGCCGCATCCGTGGTGGCAGCGCCATCACGCGACAGCGCTGCGCTCGAAACCGTGCTGCGCCATCCAGGCGTCTGGCGGCGCAAGTCTCCTGCCGTGGCGGCGGTCGATGTACTGCCCAGCGGCCATGCCGCGCTCGATGCACTGCTGCCCGGCGGCGGCTGGCCGCGCGGCGCGCTGTGCGAACTGCTCAGCGAACATGATGGCCTGGGTGAATGCTCCCTGCTGCTGCCGACACTGGCTGCGCTCACCCGGGCGCGGCGACGGGTCGTGCTGGTGGCGCCGCCCTACATTCCTTATGCACCGGCACTCGCCGCGGCCGGCGTCGACCTGCAACATGTGGTGCAGATCGATGCCGCCCACGCCGACACCCACTGGACTGCCGAGCAATGCCTGCGCTCGGGGTGCTGCGGCGCCGTGCTCCACTGGCTGGCGCACGGCGACTACCGCGAACTGCGCCGCCTGCAACTGGCGGCGGAAAGCAGCGGCACGCCCGGTTTCGTGTTCCGGCCACTGGCTGCCGCCAGCCAGGCCAGTCCCAGTGCACTGCGCCTGCGCATCACATCCGCGGCGGATGGCACGCGCTTCGAACTCATCAAATGCCGCGGCCGCGTGGGCGGCACCACGCAACTGCGCCTGCGCGCATGACACGGCACCGCGGTCATGCTCTGGGCCTGCCTGCGCTTCCCGCAGCTTGCGTTCGATGCACTGCGTGCCGTGTCGGCCACAGCATCGGCTGCGCTGGCGGTCAGCGATGGTCCGGCGCAGCAGCGCCGCATCGTGTTTGCCAACAGCGCCGCGCGCAGCGCCGGCGTGCATGCGGGGCAGAATCCGGCCACCGCGCATGCGCTGTGTCCGCAACTGCAACTGCTGGCACGCGACGTGGCGGCCGAACAGCAGGCCCTGCAGGCCTTCGCCACGCTGGCCTCGCGCTACAGCTCGCTCATCCATCTGCGTGAACCCACCGCGATCCTGCTCGAGGTCGGCGCCAGCCTGAACCTGTTCTGTGGCTGGCCCGCATTGCAGCGGCGCCTGCGCGAGGAGGTCGCGCGCAGTGGTTTCGCCTGCCGCATCGCGGCCGCGCCCACGGCCAGCGCGGCCCAGGTGCTGGCCGATGCCGATGATGGCATCGCGCTCACCACGCTCGCGGTACTGCAGGGCGCGCTCGCGCAATTGCCGCTCGCGCAGGGCGGGCTCGAGCCCGGCACGGTCGCCGCATTGCATGGCATGGGCCTGCGCACGCTCGGCCAGCTGTTCCGGCTGCCGCGTGCGGAACTGGCGCGTCGCATCGGCGCGCCGGCACTGGCGCACCTGGATCGCCTGCGCGGCCGGATTGCCGAAGCCTGGCCACGCTGGCAGCCGCCCGCGCGCTTCGTCCGCCGGCTCGAGTTCGAGGCGGCCGTGCATGCGACCACGATGCTCGCGTTTCCGTTGCAGCGCCTGCTGCGCGAACTGGAACTGTTCCTGATCGCACGCGATGGCGGCGTGCAGCGCTTCACGCTCGTGCTCGGCCACGAGCGCGGCGCCAGCACCCGCATTCCGGTCGGCCTGCTCGCGCCACAGCGCGATGCGGCGCGTCTGCTCGAACTTGCGCGCGTGCGGCTCGAACGCAGCGCACTGCCGGCGCCGGCATGGTCGCTCACGCTGCAGGTCGATGAACTGCCGCCACTGGTGCCGCCCCACCGCGAACTGTTCGATGCGCGCGAGCAGGGCCGGCTCGACTGGCAGGCACTGGCCGAGCGCCTGCGCGCCCGCCTTGGCGAGGACGCACTGCATGGTCTGGCCTGTGTCGCCGACCATCGCCCCGCGCGCGCCTGGCGGCACACCCCGCCCGATACGGCCGCGCCAGCCGCGCGCGGCGAGTCCCACCCGGCCCCGATGCGTCCGTTCTGGCTGTTGCAGCGCCCGCTGGCGCTGCACCACGCGCCACCGCGCATCCTCACCGGCCCCGAGCGCATCGAGAGCGGTTGGTGGGACGGCCACGACCAGCGGCGCGACTACTACGTGGTGGAACTGCGCAGCGGACAGCGCGCCTGGGCCTTCGTCGAGGCCGGCAGCCACACCCACTGGACCCTGCATGGTTGGTTCGCATGAAGCCTGCGCCACCGCCACAACCTGCGACGGCAACGGATGGGGTTGCCTACGCCGAACTGCATTGCCTTTCAAACTTCTCGTTCCAGCGCGGCGCCTCCAGCGCCGAGGAACTGTTCGCACGCGCCGATGCACTCGGGTACACGGCACTGGCGATCACCGACGAGTGCTCGCTGGCCGGCATCGTGCGGGCCCGGGTCGCCGCCCGCGGGCGCCGCAGCCGCCTCATCGTCGGCTGTGAAATCACGCTCGACGATGGCCTCAAGCTGGTGCTGCTCGCACGCGACCAGGCTGGCTATTCCGACATGTGCCGGCTCATCACCACGGGCCGCCGCTGCAGCGACAAGGGAAGCTACCGGCTCACCCGCGCCGATGTGGCCACGCTGGGCGGCGGCGTGCTCGCGCTGTGGGTTCCGGCCCTCGCCAGCACCCGGCTCGATGCGCAAGCCCGCTGGTTCCGCCAGCAGTTCGGCACGCGCGGCTGGCTTGCGGTGGAACTGCACCGCAACGGCGATGATGCGGCGCGACTGGCCGCGCTGCAGGCATTGGGGACGCGCCATGACCTGCCACTCGTCGCCAGCGGCGATGTGCACATGCACGTGCGGCGACGGCGCGCCCTGCATGACGTGATGAGCGCGATCCGCGCCCGCACCACGCTGGCCGAGGCCGGTCATGCGCTGCAGGCCAACGGCGAACGCCACCTGCGCCGACGCGACGACCTGGCGATGCTGTATCCGGCTCCGCTGCTGGCCGAAACGCTGCGCATCGCCGCGCTGTGCCGGTTCGATCTGGGCAGCCTCGACTACCGCTATCCGCTCGAACTGGTGCCACCCGGCCTCAGCGCGATCGCACACCTGCGCGCACTGACCTGGCGCGGCGCCGCGCTGCTGTGGCCGGCCGGCGTGCCGCCTGCGGTGCGCACGCAACTGGAGCGCGAACTCGCCCTCATCGAGGAACTGCGCTACGAACATTTCTTTCTCACCGTCGAGGACATCGTGCGCTGGGCCCGCTCGCGCACGCCGCCGATCCTGTGCCAGGGCCGCGGCTCATCGGCCAACTCGGCCGTGTGCTACTGCCTGGGCATCACCGCGGTCACGCCCGAAAACGGCAACCTGCTGTTCGAGCGCTTCCTGTCCCGGGATCGCGACGAACCACCCGATATCGATGTCGATTTCGAGCACGAGCGGCGCGAGGAAGTGATCCAGTACGTGTACGCCAGGTACGGCCGCGAACGCGCCGCGCTGGCCGCCAGCGTGATCCGCTACCGCAGCAAGAGTGCGCTGCGCGACGTCGCCCGTGCGCTCGGCATCGGCGATGACGAACTGGCCGGGCTGGCCCGCGCCCATGCGCGCATGCGCAGCGGCATCGCGTTCGAGTCGGCAATGCGCGAGCACGGCTTCGATCCGGCCAGTCGCGTGCTGCAACGCCTGTTCGCGTTGGCCGCCGAACTGCGCGGCTTCCCGCGCCACCTGTCGCAGCATGTGGGCGGGTTCGTGATCTCGCAGGCGCCGCTGCACGAGCTGGTGCCGGTCGAGAACGCGGCGATGCCCGGGCGCACGATCATCCAGTGGGACAAGGACGACCTGGAGGAAATGCGCCTGCTCAAGGTCGACGTGCTGGCCCTGGGCATGCTCACCGCCCTGCGCAAGTGTCTGGACCTGTTGCACGCCCATGGCCTGTGGCGCCAGCCGCGCCTGGGCCCGCGGCCAAGCCTGCACGACATCCCCGCGCCCGACGCACCTGCCAGCGCCGCGGTCTTCGACATGATCTGCAAGGCCGATACCGTGGGTGTGTTCCAGATCGAATCGCGCGCGCAGATGTCGATGCTGCCGCGCCTGCGGCCGCGCAACTTCCACGATCTCGTGGTGCAGATCGCGATCGTGCGGCCGGGACCGATCCAGGGCGACATGGTCCATCCCTACCTGCGCCGGCGCCAGGGCAAGGAGGCGGTGGACTACCCGCTCTCGGCACAGGAGCGCGCCGCAGGCCAAGGCGCTTCGGCGGTGCGCGAGGTGCTGGCCCGCACCCTGGGCGTGCCGCTGTTCCAGGAACAGGTGATGAAGCTGATCCAGGTGGTCGCCGGCTTCACGCTGGGCGAGGCCGACCAGTTGCGCCGGGCGATGGCGGCATGGAAGCGCGACGGCAACCTGGAGCCATTCCATGATCGCATCCGCGCCGGCATGCTCGCGCGCGGCTACGACGCCGCCTATTGCGAGCGCCTGTTCGCGCAGATCAAGGGCTTTGGCCAGTACGGCTTTCCCGAATCGCACTCGGCCAGCTTCGCCAACCTCGCCTGGGCCTCGGCCTGGCTCAAGTGCTTCCATCCGGCCGCCTTCACCTGCGCGCTGCTCAATGCCCAGCCCATGGGTTTCTACCAGCCGGCCCAACTCATACAGGATGCCCGCCGCCACGGCGTGACGGTGTTGCCGGTCGACGTGCTGCACAGTGACGCCGAAGCCACGCTGCAACGCCTGCCCGCCCCGGCCGGGACGGATACACCGCCACTGGCGCTGCGGCTGGGCCTGTGCCAGATCCGTGGCGTCGGCGCCGAACTGGCCACGCGCATCGTGGCCGCGCGCCGGCACCGGGTGTTCCGTGACGTGGCCGACCTCGTCAGCCGCGCGCGGCTGGATGCACGCGAGCGCGCCTGGCTGGCCGATGCCGATGCACTGCGCACGCTCAGCGGCCATCGGCATCGCGCACGCTGGGACAGCGCCGGAATCGAGGCGGCGACACCGCTGCTGGCGGCCGCAGCCGCGCGGCAGGATGCCGTCGTCCTGCCAGCACCCGCGCTGCACGAGGAAGTGCTCGGCGACTACGCCACGCAAGGCCTGTCGCTCAAGGCGCACCCGCTGAGCCTGCTGCGGCGGGAGTTGCAGCGGCGGCGCGTGGTGACGGCGAGCCAGGTCATGCATTGGCTGCAGCCCGATCGGCCACTGCGCTGCGCGGGCCTGGTCACGATGCGGCAACGTCCTGCCACCGCCAACGGCGTGACTTTCGTCACGCTCGAGGATGAAACCGGCCTCATCAACGTGGTGGTATGGCAGGCACTGGCGCTGCGCCAGTCGCGCGTGCTGGTCGAGGCCACGATCATGGCCGTCGATGGCCTGCTGCAGGTCGGCGAGGAAGGCGTGCGCCATCTCATTGCACGACGCCTGCACGACTATGGCGCGCTGCTGCCACGCCTCGCGCATGCCTCGCGCGACTTCCATTGAGCCCCGCCCACGCCGCCCCGGTGCGGTTCCCGCTCCATTCCACGCGGGTCGCGATGGCCCGAAATCCGGTTCGCCGGGAAGCCTGGATCTCACCAAAAACACTTCCATGTCAATGCGTTATGCGCCATGTCACCAATTGTCGACGAATCGTAAAGAGAGCTGTTATATTCGCGTTTACCGAATGTTGGTTTTTTGTTCTGGGCGCCCGGAGCGGGGACGGTCTTGGCGCGCGCCTCCAACATCGCGACCCGGCATCGTGTGGGTGACTGGATGCCGTGGTGTGGAACACGCCCATTCCAACCCTTTTCTCACCACCTTCGGAGTTGTCATGAGATTGAAGAAGAGCAAGCTGCGCGAAGCACTCCTGCTGGCGCTCCTCGGCGCCGGCACGATCGCTGTTGCCGCCCACGCGCAGGAAACCCCGGACCAGGAGAGCACCCGGTCCAATGACGCGGCCCAGAGCGAGGCACAGACCCTGGAAGGCATCACGGTCACCGGCACCCGCATCAAGAGCCAGAGCATGACGGCGTCCAGCCCGGTCGCCGAGATCGAGGCCGAGGCCTTCAAGCTCACCGGCGCCACCCGCGCGGACGACCTGGTCAACCAGTTTCCGCAGATGTCGCCGTACTTCGACAACTTCATGAACAACGGCGCGACCGGCTATCCGACCATCGACCTGCGCGGCATGGGTCCGGACCGCACGCTCACGCTGGTCAACGGCCATCGCCTGCCGCCCGGCACGGTCGAGTCGGCCGACATCTCGATCGTGCCTGCTGCGGTGATCAAGCGCGTCGACCTGCTCACGGGCGGCGCCTCGGCCGTGTACGGCTCGGACGCCATCGCGGGCGTGGTCAACTTCGTGCTCGACACCGAGTTCGAGGGCGTCAGCCTCTCGGCCGGCACCTCGGCCTACCAGCACGACAACAACACCAAGTGGATGCACGGCCTCATGGATGCCCGTGGCTTCACCTACCCCACCGGCAACTCGGGCTTCGATGGCGAGTCGCGCAACATCGACATCGCGATCGGCGGCCAGTTCGCCGACGGCAAGGGCCATGCGATGGGCTGGTTGAGCTGGCGCGAGAACGATCCGCTCATGCAGGGCGAGCGTGACTACTCCTCGTGCGCATTCAATGCGGCCGGCACGTCCTGTGGCGGCTCGGGCACCGCGCCCGTACCGAACTTCTACATCTTCGACGCCGCCGACACACTCGCAGGCTCCGGCTTCGCCGCGCACTATGACCCGGCCACCGGCCATTGGGAACCTGGCATCGGCATGCTCTACAACTACGCGCCGATCAACTACTACCAGCGTCCGGACACCCGCTACAACTTCGGCGGTTCGCTGCGCTACGAAGTCAACGAGCATTTCCGCCCCTACGCGGACATGATGGCGATCAACAAGAAGAGCGTGATGCAGATCGCCGAGTCGGGCACGTTCTTCGCGCAGGATCTGTTCATCGCCTGCGACAACCCGGTCATCAACACGATGTGTTCGGACCTGGGCCTGTCCGACGCCGAGGAGCTGTACATCCTCGCGGGCAAGCGCAACGTCGAAGGCGGCCCGCGCATCTTCTACGACGACACCAACTCGTTCCGCGTGGTGGCCGGCGCCGAGGGCGACATCACCGACCGCTGGAGCTACAACACCTCCTACCTGTTCTCGCGCACCGAGAACACCAACATCTCCAAGGGTGACTTCCTGTCCGATCGCGTCGCGCAGGCGCTGCTCGGCTGTCCGGATGGATCGTTCTCCGGCTGCGTGCCGTACAACATCTGGCAGCCCAATGCGGTCACGCCCGAGGCGATCGCGGCGGTCGCCGGCACCGGCATCATCAAGGTCGGCACCTCGTTGGCCGTGCTCAACGGCTACGTGAGCGGCGACATCGGCTGGGGCTTCGCCAGCGCCAACAACGACCCGATCAAGCTGGTCGCTGGTCTGGAATGGCGTCGCAGCAAGTACAGCCGCGAACCCGACAGCAACTCGGCCACCGGCAACTTCACCGGCTCGGGCGGCCCCACGACCCCGATCAGCGGCGATATCAGCGTCAAGGAACTGTTCCTCGAGAGCGCGGTGCCGCTGCTCGAGGGTGACGGCCTGTTCCGCAGCGCGGCGCTCGATCTGGGCTTCCGTGCGTCCGACTACGACACCAGCGGCCGTGCCAACAGCTACAAGATCGGTGCCAATGCCGACATCGGTGGCGTACGCGTGCGCGGCGGCTTCAACCGCGCGATCCGCGCGCCGAGCGTGGGCGAACTGTTCCTGGCCCAGTCGATCTCGCTGTTCGAGGGTGATGATCCGTGTGCCGGTTCCAGCCCGCAGTTCACCGCCGAACAGTGCGCCCGCATGGGTGTGACGCCGGCGCAGTACGGCACGATCCCCGAGAGTCCGGCCGGCCAGTACAACCAGTTCAGTGGCGGCAACCCGAACCTCAAGCCGGAGCAGGCCAAGACCTGGACCCTGGGTGCGGCATTCACGCCGATCACCGGCCTGGACCTGAGCGTGGACTACTACGACATCCGCATGACGGACCGTGTCGCGGCGATTGGCGCCAACACCATCCTCAACCTGTGCGGCACCCTGGGCGTGGCGGACATCTGCAACCTCGTGCACCGTCGTCCGGGTACCGGCGACCTCTGGCTGGGCAGCAATCCCGCCACCTCGGGCTACATCGAGAACCTCGCCGGCAACTTCGGCAAGTCGCACCACACCGGTATCGACCTGACCGCAGCCTACGGTTGGGACATGCTGGGCGGCCGCTTCAACGCCAACTTCGTCGGCTCGTATGCACTCAAGGTCGAGATCGACAACCTGCCGATGGTGCCGGGCACGAGCTTCGATTGCGCGGGCAAGTTCAACTCCTCGTGCCAAAGCCCGCATTGGCGCCACATCGCCAACCTTGGCTTCATGCGTGACTGGTACAGCGTGAACCTGCGCTGGCGCCACATGGGCAGCATGGACTACGTCGATGCGCTCACCGGCCAGAACCTGGACACGGATGCGATCCTCGTTGGCAACGGCAACGTGCTTGGTTCCTACAACTACATCGACCTGTCGGGTACCTTCACCTTCGGTCCGGCCGACTGGACCGTGGGCGTGAACAACGTGTTCGACAAGATCCCGCCGCTTGTCGGCAGCAGCGTCGATCCGGCCAACGCAAACTCGCCGGGTGGCTACGATCAGGCCGGCCGTTACTTCTTCACGAGCGTCACCGTGAAGTTCTGATCGGGCAGTCCCGACTGTCTGTTGCGGCCCATGCCGCGTGGAACGCCCCGCAAGGGGCGTTCTTTTTTTTGGCCGTCGGCCTGCCGGCCGATCGCCTTGCACCCGCCGTGCCCGCATGCATGGACCGCGGTCGCGCGGCCCTCGCGCCGGCTATGATCGATCCATCGATGCGGCGGGGTGCAGCCATGCGAATGGGGCCTTGGTGGTGGCGGGCGGTACTGTGCGTCGGAGTGGTCGGCGCCACAACCGGTGCAGTGCAGGTGCAGGCGGAACCCGCACCTGCGGTGCTTGAGCTGCGCGTCGACGTCAGCGACATCGATCGCAACATCCAGCGCGTGGAGCAGAGCCTTGCGGTCCAACCCGGCCCGCTCACCCTGCTCTACCCGCAGTGGATTCCCGGCAACCACGCGCCAACCGGTCCGATCCACCAGATCGCCGGGCTCACCTTGCGTGGCCATGGCCAGCTGCTGCGCTGGCGCCGCGATGAGGTCAACATGTACGCATTCCACGCCGAGATTCCCGAGGGAGTGCGGCAACTGGACGTCGAGTTCCAGTACTTCTCGCCCACCGCGGCCGACCAGGGTCGCATCGCCACCACCGCGCAGATGCTCGCACTGCAGTGGCATCGCGTGCTCCTGTATCCGGTCACGCCGGCGGCGGCCCAACTGGCGGTACATGCTCGGGTGCGCCTGCCCGCCGGCTGGTCGTTCGCGACGGCGCTCGAGGGCGGCCGGCGTGAGGGTGACTGGGTCGAGTTTGCGGCGACCCCGCTCGAAACGCTTATCGACTCGCCGCTGTATGCGGCGCGGCACCTGCGCAGCCTTGCGCTCGATGACGCTGCGCGCGCGCCGGTGCGGCTGCATGCGATGGCCGATGCGCCCGAGGAGCTTGAGGCGACACCGGCGATGCTGGCGGCGCACCGCGCGCTCGTGCTGCAGGCCGATCGCGTGTTCGGCGCACGCCCGTTCGACCACTATGAGTTCCTGCTCGCAACCTCGTCGCTGTTCAGCGCGATCGGGCTTGAGCACCGCCAGTCCAGCGAGAACGGGCAGCCGGCCGGCTATCTGCGCGGCGAGGCGCCATTTGTCGACCACGACCTGCTTGCGCATGAATACGTGCACGCATGGAACGGCAAGTACCGGCGTCCCGCACCCACCGCGACGCCCGACTACAACACGCCGATGCGCAACGCGCTGCTGTGGATGTACGAGGGCCAGACCCAGTACTGGGCCTGGGTGCTGTCGGCGCGCGCTGGGCTGCGCACGCATGAACAGAGCCTGGCGGTGCTCGCAACCATCGTCGCCGCGGCCGAGCAGCGTTCCGGACGCAGCTGGCGCGACCTGCAGGACACCGTCAATGAGGGCATCATCGAATTCAATGATGCGCCGCAGGCATGGGAAGACTGGCAGCGCGCCTACGACTTCTACGACGAGGGTGCGCTGCTGTGGCTGGATGTCGACGCGCGCCTGCGCGAGGGCACGCGCGAGCGCCGCTCGCTCGACGACTTCGCGCGCGCGTTCTTCGCCGGTCCGGGCGGCCTCACGCCGACCTCGACCTATGACGAGGCCGAGGTGGTGGCCGCCCTGACTCGCCTGTTGCCGGCGCAGGATTGGCACGCCTTCCTGCGCAGCCGGCTCGATGCGCACACCGACTGGTCGCACGCCGCGCTCGCGCGCGCTGGCTGGAAGCTCGTGTACGAGCCGGGCGTGAACCCGGCCATCGCCGCCACCGAGAAGGCGCAGCAGCTGCGTGATTTCAGCCATTCGCTCGGCCTGCGCATCGCCGACGCCGATGGGCGCCTGGCGGCGGTGGTCTGGGGCAGCCCCGCATGGCAAGCGGGGCTCGCGCGCGACACCCTCGTGATCGGAGTGAACGATGCCACCTACAGCGGCGAGCGGCTCGAGCGCGCGCTTGCGAGCGCGCAGCGCGATGGCGCGCCGATCCGCCTGCTGGTGCGGCGCGGCGACCACCTGCGCACGGTATCGATTCCATACCGCGGCGGCGTGCGCCATCCGCACCTGCGCCGCATCGCCGGCAGCCCGGATCGGCTGGAGCGAATCCTGCGTGCACGCTGAGGCCGGCTGCCAGCGCCTGCAGGCACCCGCTCGGCGAGGCGGCGCACCGTGCGACGCGCGCCGACCCTCCGTCACGGCCGGCCCATGAACGCAGCCCAGCCACAGCGCTATCGTGGTCCGCTGCTCACCGCGCCGCTGCTCGCGCAAATGCGAGCGGCACTCGGCGCGGGACTGGACCGCTGGACCGGCTCGCTCGACCTCGGCCGCGGCAACGACCCGGTGCAACTCGCGCCTGCTGTCTGGCGCTGGCGAGGGCACGACTATCCGTGGCCGTCGTCATTGCGCGAGCGCGCCATCCACTACTGGGACGGCGCGGCGTTCGTGGTCGCGCAGCGCTACGACCGCGCGCTCATCAAGCTCGTGCCGACGCCGTGGGGAGCGCCCACCTTCGAGATCGACGGCATCAAGATGTTGCCAACGTCGCAGATGTCGCCGGTCACGGATGCGCAGCGCAAGGTCGCACTGGTGGCACCGCCCGGCAAGACCGTGCTCGATACCTGCGGCGGGCTCGGCTACTTCGCGCGCGCCGCGTGCGAAGCGGGCGCGATGCGCGTGGTGTCGTTCGAGAAGAGTCCCGACGTGCTGTGGCTGCGCAGCCTCAACCCGTGGTCGCCCGACCCGGCCGATCCGGCACTGACGGCGCGCCTGCAGGTGGAACAGCGCGACATCGCCAGCCACATCGCGACGCTGCCGAGCGCCTCGTTCGACGCGGCCCTGCACGACCCGCCACGCTTTTCGATCGCGGGTGAGCTGTATGCACAGGCCTTCTACGACGAGCTGGCGCGTGTGCTGCGCCCGCGCGCGCTGCTGTTCCACTACACGGGGGCGCCCAATGCGCGCTCGCACGGTCGCGACCTGCCCGCCGAGGTAATGCGCCGCCTGCAGCGCGCCGGCCTGTCCGGCCGGCGCATGTTCGACGGTGTGCTGGCGCGGCGCGAGCCGCGCGTGCCCGCACGCTGACGCGCGACCGCGCCTCAGCCGCGCCGCGCGAGCAGCAGTTCGCCTGCGACCGGCTTGCCCATCTCCATGCGCAAAGTGAGGGTCTCGCGCTGCACCTGGTCGAACCCGGCGGCGGCCAGCTCACGCACCAGCGCTTCGGGCGAGTGGCGATAGCGCCCGGTCTGTGGCAGCAGCTGCGTATCGGGCCCGTCACTGCATTCGATCGAGAACGCAAACCATCCACCCGGCTCGAGGCGGGAGTGAATGGCTGCAAATACCGGCGCAAGATGCGCGACGTAGACGAATACGTCGGCGGCGATCACCAGGTCCCAGCACAGCCGCGTCCCGTTCAGGAACTGCAGCAGCTCGGCCGCGTGCAACTCGCGATAGACGCCCTTGGCACGCGCATGCGCGAGCATGCGTTCGGACAGGTCCACGCCATCGATCGTGCGTCCTGCTGCTGCCAATGCCGCCCCAACAAGGCCGGTACCGCAGCCCAGGTCCAGGATCCGGTTCGCATCATCGGCGCCGTGCGCGGCGAGGAAGCGCGGCAGCAGCTTCGGCGCGCTGTAGGCCAGTGCATCCACCAGGGTCGACTCGAACCGCGCCGCGAAGTCATCGAACAGCTTGCGGATGTAGTCGGCCTCGACCTGCTCGGGCAGTTCACCGCCCAGCGCCGCCATGAAGTGTCGGATGAAGGGATCGTCGGGATCACGCGCAGCAGCGTGTTCGTAGGCGGCGCGCGCGCCTTCGATGTCGTTGTCGCGCAGTCGCGCCTGCGCGAGCCACACCCAGGCCTGCGGATCGGCCTGCAGCTGTTCGAGCCGCTGGATCGCCACGCGCGTCTGGCCCGCGTGCAGCAGCGCCACCGCGTGCTGCAGGCTGACCTCGGCATCACTCGGTGCCAGGCGCATGGCACGTTCGGCACTCTTGAGCGCGGCCTGGTACTGACCGAGTGCGGTCTGTGCCGTGGCCAGGTCGCGCCATGCCTCGAGCATGTCCGGTGCCGACGCCACCAAGCGCTGCAGGACCTGGACCGCCTCGGCATGCCGCGCGAGGTGGCGCAGCGCCTTGCTGCGATGCAGGTCGAGCGCGAGCTGGCCGGGCGCGAGTCGCAGCCCCTGTTCGAAGGCATGCAGCGCCGTCTCGGCATCCCCGCTCTCGAGCGCAGCGAGCCCCTGCGCGTTCCATGCCGCGGGATGGCCGGGCGCCTGTGCAGTCGTCTGGCGCGCGACGCGCAGCGCATCGTCATTGCGGCCGCTCTTGCGCAGCGCGATCGACAGATTGATCGCGAGATTGGCATTGTCGCCATGCGTGGCGACCTGCGGCTCCAGCAAGGCCACCACCTCGTCGTGGCGTCCTTGCTGCAGCAGCAGGGCCGACAACGGCAGGTGTGCATCGATGCCGTCGGCCAGGCAGGCACGGTAACCGGCTTCGGCTTCGACGAGGCGATCGGCACGGTGGAGCGCGAGGCAGGATTCGAGGCGCGGATGGGCCATGGGCGCACGGGAACGGATCGACAGCCGCCTAGCCTAGCGCATACACCCGGACGGGTGGCGCACTGCTGCATCGCCTCGACAAACCGGGCGCCAGGCGTGCATGCGGCCACGGGCCTCCAATGGCAGTGCGACCAGCCACCGCCTGTGCCTGACGCATGGCCCCAGCACCACGCGGGTCGACGCCCCATCGGGCGCCACACGCACCCGGACCGACGCTCGCCCCTGCCTCAGCCGCGACGCGCGAGCAAAAGTTCGCCTGCGACCGGCTCGCCCACTTCAAAGCGTACGGTCACCGGCTCACGCCGGATGGCAGTGAAGCCGGCATCGGCGAGCAACCGCACCAATTGCTCGGGCGCATGGCGATAACGCCCAGTGCGCGGCAACAGCTGCGTGCCGGCGCCGTCGCTGCATTCGATCGAGAATGCGAAATGTCCGCCGTCCTCCAACCGCTGGTGCACCGCCGCGAACACCGGCGCGAGATGGGCAACGTAGACAAACACATCCACTGCCAGCACGAGATCCCAGCGCCGCGGGGTATCACGCAGGAACTGCAGCAATTCGGCCGAGTGCAGTTCCCGGTAGATGCCCTTGGCACGCGCCTGCGCGAGCATGCGCTCGGACAGGTCCAGTCCGTCGATCATGCGTCCGGGCGCCGCCAGTTCCACGCCCATGAGGCCGGTACCGCATCCCAGGTCCAGGACCTGCCTGGCCCCCGTCACGCCGTTTGCGGCGAGGAACTGCGCCAGCAGCTTCGGGGTACCGTAGGCTAGGCCATCGACGAGGATCGATTCGAAGCGTGGTGCGAAATCATCGAACAGCTTGCGGATGTAGTCGGCCTCGACCTCGGTGGGCAAGTCGCCATCGATCGCCGCGAGGAAATGCTTGACGAACGGATTGTCCGGGTCGCGCTCCGCGGCGCGCGCATAGGCCGCGCGGGCGCCGGCCACGTCGTTGTCGCGCAGGCGTGCCTGGGCCAGCCACATCCAGGTCTGCGCCTTGCCTTCGAGCCGTTCCAGCCGCCTGATGGCTTCGCCGGTGCGCCCGGCATGCATCAAGGCACTGGCGTGTTCGAGTGCCACGTCCGGATCATGCGGATCCAGTTGCAGCGCCCGGGTCGCGCTGTCGAGCGCTGCGGCATGCTGCCCCACGGCGCTGCGCGCGGTGGTCAAGTCGCGCCAGGCTTCGAGCAGGTCCGGCGCGGTGGCGACGAGTTGCTCCAGCAACGGCAGCGCCTCGGCAGGGCGGCCGAGCCGACGCAATGCCTTGGCCCGATGCAGGGCCAGCGCGGCGTTGCCGGGAACCAGGCGCAGGCCCTCGCCGAAGGCCGCCAGCGCAGTTTGTGCATCGCCTGCCTCCAGCGCTGCCAGGCCGAGCGCATTCCATACCGCCGGGCGTTCGGGTGCGCTGGTGCTGGCCTGGCGCGCCACACGCACTGCATCGGCATCACGCCCAAGCTTGCGCAGCGCAATCGACAGGTTGACTGCCATGTCGGGACTGTGGGTGCCCGCTGCGAATACCGGTTCGAGCAATCCGGCCGCCTCCGCGTGGCGCCCTTGTTGCAGCAACAGCCCGGACAGCGGCAGCGTGGCGTCGATGCCCTCGGCCAGGCACTGTCGATAGCCGGCCTCGGCCTCGCCCAGGCGGCCGGCGCGGTGCAGCGCGAGCAGCGGCTCCAGACGTGCATCAACCATGGCTATCCCCAAGCGCGGCGAAGCCCGCAAGACTAGCGCAACTGCCGACAGCCGTGGGCGTGGCGCCAGCCACCGCCGGTGTGGGCGCGCCATCGAACCGGTCGCGCACAGCCCTCAACCGATGACTGGGACCACACGTCGGCGCAGACCCCCGCACTGCGCACCCTTGCGCAGTCTTCGGACCTGCCTGCCGCCGTTGTTCAGGCGGGCTGGGCCAGCGCGAAATCGAGCGCCGCGCGCACCGCGGCCACCTGCGCCGCGTTGCATTGCCCCGGGGTCGCGCGCGGGCTGTCGGGATAGACTTCGGTGGTGCTCTTGTAGCGCGCCGCGGTGATGCCCGCGCACAGGCCCAGCTCGCGCAGCGCATAGCGGATCACGCCGGGGGCCACCACGGGCGAACCGATGATCTGGTTGTTGGCGTCGGCCGGGGCGATGTGGGTGACCTGCGCGACCGCCGTGATGATCGCATGCTGGAACTGCGGCTGTGGCTGCTCGGTGTCATCGACCACGTAGAACCCGTCCGGGATGGTGCCAGGCTCGAACGGCTTGCCGTCGCGCGCGGCCAGTGCCGGGCGGAACTCGGACTCGTCGCTGTCGGTAGTCTCATGCAGGTCGATGTGCACGAGGCAGCGCTCGCGCAGCGGCGCGACCAGTTGCAGCAGCGCGGTGGATTCGGCGCAGGAACCGGATCCATGGAATGAACGGTTGGGGTCGAGCGCAAGCGGGTTCCAGCGGTGGATGCGCTCGTACGCCCACGGACTCACGCACGGCACCACGAGCACGTTGAGCCGTCCGGCGTAGTCGCCCAGGTGCTGTTGCGCGAACGCGAGCGCACCGTGCACGCCGCTGGTCTCGTAGCCGTGCACGCCGCCGGTCACGAGCGCGCACGGCAAGGTCTCGGCCCAGTGGCGCGAGCGGATCGCATGCAGCGTGAAGCGCTCGGCGCCATACACGAGCTCGCCGTACTGGCTCACCTCATGCTGGCCGCGCAGGCCATCGAGCGGCGCCAGCACGTCGTCGGCATAGCTGCGCTGGCGGCGCTGGCGTGCCAGCCACTGTGCGCGTTCGGCCGCACCCCATGGTTGGCCCGGCGTGCCGATCGGGTAGAAGCTGTCCATCGGGTCGATCCTCATCAAGCGCTGGTGACGCCCGACTCTAGCATCCGCACGCAGGCGCGCGCGGACTGCGGCCCAATCCCGCATCGCACGCGCCGAATGCGGCAGGATGGGCACGCCCGCTACAACGCGAGCAAGGCCTCGCGCACCACCACGGCCTGATTCTGCGTGGGCGTGCGCGCCCCATAGACGAGCGTGATGCGCCGCCTGCCGGCTGCCGCGAGCAGCTCGCGCAGCCGCTGCTGATGTGGCGCGGTGGCCAGTTCGGCCAGATAGCGGCGCTGGAACTCGGGCCAGCGCTCGGGCACATGGCCGTACCAGTGGATGAGCTCGGCGCTGGGGGCGATGTCCTTGGCCCATTCGTCCAGGCGCAGCACCTCCTTGCTGCGACCACGTGGCCAGAAGTGGTCGACCAGTACGCGATAACCGTCGCGTGCGCCCGGATCCTCATAGGCGCGCTGCAACACGATATCGCGCCGGGTCGGCTTGGCTGTAGTCATGATTCATGCTCCTGTATCGGGAAGTTCGAGCACCTCTGCCACGCGTCTGCGCAACAGCGGCAACAAGTCGCGCTCGAACCAAGGGTGGCGCTGGAACCACGCGGTGTTGCGCGGCGAGGGATGCGGCAATGCCAGCCACGGCGACGGCCCCTGCATGAACGCGGCCACCGTTTCGGTCACACCGAGGCGGGCCCCGCTGCCGAGGAAATGGCGTTGCGCCCATGCGCCGATCAGCAGGGTCAGGCGCACCTGGGTGAGATGGGCCATCACGCGCTCGTGCCACAGCGGTGCACACTCCGGTCGCGGCGGCAGGTCGCCGTGCGGCCCGCGTCCGGGATAGCAAAACCCCATCGGCACGATCGCCACGCGTGCGGGATCGTGGAACAGCGTCTCATCGATGCCGAGCCATTCGCGCAGGCGTCGCCCACTTGCGTCATGCCAGGGGATGCCGGCCAGGTGTGCCTTGGCACTGGGTGCCTGGCTCACGATGAGCAGTCGCGCGCCGGCACCGACCTGGAGCAAGGGCGCCGGCCCCAGCGGCAGGTGGCGTGCGCACACGGTACAGGCGCGGATCTGGCGCAGCAGCGTGTCGAGTCGCTCGCGCGGCACGACCGGCTTGACCGCCTGGGTGGATGACATGGCTTGCGGACCTCCGCCGCCGGATCGCACGCATCGCGCGCCACATGCGCGGTCGATGCATCCCAACGCCAGCCAATGTGGCGCCGCCTGCGCACAAACGCAATCATGGCGCGCTCGCCACCAGCCCGACCCGGGCGCCGGCTTTCCACTGTGTTCATGTTGCTGCGCGCAGCACGTCGCATACTTCATGTCGTGATCGACGACCCCTCGCACGACCCACGGCCGCAGCCACCCGAGCGGCCACTGCCGGGCGACTGCTGCGACAGTGGCTGCGATCCTTGTGTGCAGGATGTCTACGCCGAACAGCTGGCCGACTACGAACAGCGCCTTGCACGCTGGCGCGAGCGCCATCCGGGCGCGACGTGAGCGACGGCGTGCCTGCTAGAATCGGCGGCCCGCCCGCTGCCGGTAGCCGACGTTGATCATCCAACCCAAAGTCCGCGGTTTCATCTGCATCACCACGCACCCGCGTGGCTGCGAGCTCAACGTGCGCGACCAGATCGCCGCGACCCAGGCGCGTGGCGTGCGCGGCGACGGCCCGAAGAACGTGCTCGTGATCGGCGCCTCGACCGGTTACGGCCTGGCCGCACGCATCAGCGCCGCGTTCGGCTTCGGCGCCAACACGCTCGGGGTGTTCTTCGAGAAGCCCGGCACCGAGTCCAAGCCCGGCAGCGCCGGTTGGTACAACTCGGCCGCGTTCGACCGCGCCGCCAAGGCCGCCGGCCGGTACAGCCGCTCGATCAACGGCGATGCATTCTCGGATGCGGCCCGCGCCAAGGTCATCGACCTCATCCGCGACGAGATGGGCGGCTGCGTCGATCTGGTCGTGTATTCGCTCGCCGCGCCCGTGCGCAAGATGCCCGGCACCGGCGAGATCCGGCGCTCGGCGCTCAAGCCGATCGGCAGCGCCTACACCTCGACCGCGATCGACACCAACAAGGACACGATCGTGACAGCCACCATCGAGCCGGCCACCGACCAGGAGATCGACGACACGGTCGCGGTCATGGGCGGCCAGGACTGGGAGTTGTGGATCGACGCCCTCGACCGCGCCGGCGTGCTCGCGCCGCATGCGCGCACGGTCGCCTTCAGCTACATCGGCACCGAGATCACCTGGCCCATCTACTGGCATGGTGCGCTCGGACGTGCCAAGGCCGACCTGGATGCCACCGCGCGCCGGCTCGATGCGCGGCTGGCACAGCATGGCGGCCACGCCAACGTGGCCGTACTCAAGTCGGTCATCACCCAGGCCAGCGCCGCGATACCCGCAATGCCGCTGTACATCTCGCTGGTGTTCAAGGTGATGAAGGAAAAGGGCCTGCACGAAGGCACGATCGACCAGCTCGACCGCCTGCTGCGCGAGCGCCTGTACCGCAGCGACGGGGCAGCGCCCGCGCTCGATGCCGAACAGCGCCTGCGCCTGGACGACTGGGAACTGCGCGCGGACGTGCAGGACGCGTGCAAGCAGCTGTGGCCGCAGGTGACCACCGACAACCTGTTCCAGCTCAGCGACTACGCCAACTACAAGCGCGACTTCCTGCGCCTGTTCGGCTTTGCGCGCGAGGACGTGGACTACGACGCCGACGTCGATCCGGTCGTCGAATTCGATTGCATCCAGCTCGACTGAGCCAGCGAGGTCGGCGCGGGCCCATCTGCGCCCACGAGGCATACGCGATGACCGCATCGGCGCGTCGCGACCGGCCCGCCCTGCGCGTGCAACCCTGTCACGCGCGCGATCCGCAACTGGCCCGGCTTCAGCGCACGCGCGGCCGGGTCCGCCCGGCAGGACCGGGCCCGGACCGGGACCGCGCAGGCCTCAACGCTTGCCGGTCTTGGCCTCGACCGGCTTGAGCAGGTCTGCGAGCGGCTTGTCCAGGCTCGCGTACTTGTAGGCGGGCAGCACGAAGGCCCAACCGGTCACCCGCGTGTTGAGCGCGTCCACCTCGGCCTTGAGCTTGGTCAGGCGCTGCTCGCGATCCTTGGCCGGATCGGTCAGGGCGAGCGGCTTGAGCGGCACGTCGTTGGCAGCCTGCTCCTGCGGCTTGGGGGCCGCCGCCGCATCGGCCACGGCCTTGTCGTAGTCGGCCTTGGCCTTGGCCTGGGCCGCGTCGACCGCATGGTCCGCGCGTGCGGAATCGAGCGACGCCTCCAGCGTGGCCAGATGCTTGTCCGCGTGCATCCACGCGGTCACCACCACCACCATGCCGTCGAAGGTCTCAAAGCGGGCCTTGAGCGCATTGGCCGCAACCGGCGCCTCGCCGACGCGTTGCACATCCTCCAGGCGCAGGCCATCGAGCACACCCGCGATCGAATTGATCGCAAACGCATCGCCCGCCTCGCGCCCCTTGGGCACGTCGGCCAGCGTGAAGTCGGACTCGCCCTCGGCCTGCTTGGCGATATGCACCCTGGTGCCGTCGCCGTGGCGGATGTCCACCTGGGCGATGCGGCTGGCCGCAATCGAAGCCAGTTCCGGCTGCAGCCACTTCACGGGATCCTTGTCGAGCATGAGGCTGGCGCTGGTGAGCCAGCTCTGCGACTCGCCCGCGCGGCGCACATAGGTGCCGCCACGTGGGTTGCTGTCACCCACGACCAGCGCAAATGGCTGGGCGAGGCCACCCAGTTCCAGCAGCGTGCCCTTGGCGCCGGCCGCGTCCACATCCTGCACGCCGAGCACCGCGTACTTGTCCGCGTTCGACGTCTTGGCCTCGACCAGCCGGGCGTCGGCCAGCTTGAGCAGCAATTCGCGCACCTTGCCGGTGTCGACCGCATAACCGCCCTTCTCCGCCAGGCTCCAGCCCTTGTCGCCGCGCGCGAGCGTGGCGAGCGTGCTGTTGCCGGCGCCCTTGAGTACGATCCGGTCCACATCGTTGACGTGGTCGCGCAGCGCAGGCGCAAGCCAAGCCTGGTCCGCGGCCAGGTCGCTGCGCGGTGCATCGTGACGGTTGAGCAGCATTGCGGCGACGATCGCCACGGCTGCGGCGATGGCCAGTCCGAACAGGGTCTTGTTGTTCATGGGCGTCCTCCCTGTGCGGCACGCCGGCGCTGTGCGCGCCACCAGGCGTAGGCCAGCGCGCCGAACGTGACCAGCAGCGGCATGAGCAGGATGTTGATGAGCTTGAGGCGCGTGCCGAGCGACTCGATCTGCGCATCGAGCTGGCGCCGCACCGCGCGCAGTTCCTTGCGGATCTCGACCTTGCGCTGGAGGAAGTTGTCGAGCTCGGACTTCTGCTCCGGCGAGAGCACCAGCGCCTGGTCCTGGCTCTTGGCGCCCTGCAGCTCGGTGAGCTTGCGCTCGGTGTCGGCCAGCTCACGCTGCAGGTCACGCTCCTTGGCCCGGAAGCGGTCGTCGGCGCTGCGCTTGATCGCGTCCACCGTGGTGAAGGGCCGCTGCGAGGTCGCGCGGCCACGGATCGCGATGAGATCGCTCGACCCTGCGAGGTTGTCGACGACGTTGACCGCGAAATCACCGTTGTTGGCGAAGGCGTTCATGAGCGGCTGGCCGAGGAACGAGCGTACCTGCACCCACATGCGGTCGCTGAGCAGGTCGGTGTCGGCCACCAGCACCACCTGGGCCTGGTCCTTGGCCTGCGCCAGCACACCCTCGCCCTTGCGTTCCGGGAACGCACTCTTGAGCTTGCCGCTCAAGCGCGCCGCGATCAGGTAGGGGCTGCCGCCCGGCTTGTAGTCGGCCAGCAGGCTCGATGGATCGGAGAGCATGCGCAGGCGGTCGGAGGCCACGCTGGTGGCGTCGGACGAGGTCTGGATCAGCGGCTCGAGCTTGGCATCGCCCGCGTCCTTGGCCAGGTCGAAATGACCCGCACTGGTCACGTTGATCGTGTTGAGGCTCGCCGTCACCACGTCGTCATGATTGAGGTCGGCCGCGGTGAGGCCGAGGATGCCGGGGTGACGCACCGGTGCCTGTCCCTCGCCCACGCTCACGGCCAGTGCGCGCGAACGGTCGAGCACCACCTGGTGCGGGTCATATTCGATGCCCCAGGCCTTGAACAACCGCGGCAGGTCGGAGGACTTGTCCGCCATCATCGCCGCCATCGGGTTGTTGGGATCGGCGCCGCTGTCGTCGAGTTCGGCCATCGGGTCGACGAACACCAGCAGGTGCCCGCCGCGCAGCACGAACTGGTCGATCGCGAACTGCGCGTCCTCGGGCAACTGCCGCGGCTGCACCACGATCAGCACGTTCATGTCCGGCTCGATCGTCTTGAGCGTGGCCGCGTCGAGGTTCTTGACGTCGAACAGCTGCGTCCACTGCTGGTCCACGGCCCAGGCCTGACGCATCTGGCGCGTGGCCGGATCGAAGCCGGCCGCGAGCGGCAATCCCGAGAGCAGCCCGACCAGTGGTTTCCTGGGGACCTCCAGCTCATGGATGAGCTTGGCCAGGTCGTATTCGAGGAAGGCCTCCTTGTCCGGCTGCAGGAACGGAATCGCAGCCTGGCCGTTGGTGGAATTGGTGCCGGCGATGCCGAGGAAGATCTTGTCGCCCGCGGCCGACACCGGAATCGACTGCAGACCCATGCTCGCCGCGCGGTCCTCGTCTTCCGAGAACGGCAGCGGGTCGATCAGGTGCAGCTTGAGCTTGCCGCCGGCGTGGGCGGCCATCTCCTGCAGCATCTCGCGCACGCGCGTGGCATAGGCGCGCACTTGCGGAAGCTCTTGCGAACCCCGGTCGGAATAGAAGAAATACAGGTTGATCGGCTCGTCGATCGACTTGAGGATGTTGCGCGTGCCGTCCGAGAGCGTGTACAGGTGGCCCTGGGTGAGGTCGAGGCGCGCGCCACGCAGCAGCACGTTGGCCAGCAGCAGCACCGCCACCAGCAGCACGCCGAGCACGATCAGCGCCGAACCCGACAAGGTCTTGCGATTGAATGCCATCGTCGGATCCTCCTCAGGCTGCCTTCTTCATGTCGATCACGATCGCGGTGGCATACAGCCAGGCCACGATCATGAGCACGAAGTAGATGAGATCGCGCAGGTCGACCACGCCCTTGCCGATCGACTCGAAGTGGGCCAGGAAACTCAGCCCCGCGATCGCATCGACCACACCCTGTGGCGCAATCGCCCCGATCGCGCCGAGCACGATCGGGTAACCCGCCAGCAGCAACAGGAAGCACACCACCACGGTGAGGATGAAGGCGACCACCTGGTTGCGCGTGGCCGCCGACAGGCACGAACCGATCGCGAGGAACGCCCCGGCCATGAGCAGCGAACCGAGATAGCTCGCGCAGATCACGCCGTTGTCCGGATTGCCCAGGTAGTTGACCGTGAGCCAGATCGGGAAGGTGAGCGCAAGCGCCAGCGCGATGAAGCTCCATGCCGCGAGGAACTTGCCCAGCACCGCCTGCCACATCGTCACCGGCAGAGTCAGCAGCAACTCGATCGTGCCGCTCTTGCGCTCCTCGGCCCACAGCCGCATCGACACCGCAGGCACGAGGAACAGGTACAGCCACGGATGGAAGGTGAAGAACGGCTGCAGGTCGGCCTGGCCGCGTTCGTAGAAACCGCCGAGGTAGAACGTGAACGCCCCCGACAGCAGCAGGAAGATCACGATGAACACATACGCCACCGGGGTGGCGAAATAGCTGCGAAGTTCGCGCTTGAAGATCGTGGTGGTGCCGCTCATGTGCGCACCTCCGCGCCCGCGGCGCCCTGGGTGATGCTGCGGAACACCTCGTCCAGCCGCCCGCCTTCGAGCGCAAGCTCGCGCACGACGACCTGGTCGGCCTTGAGCGCGTCACTTACCGCCACGAAGATCTGCCGTCCGGGCTTGGGGAAGGCGGTGATGCGGTTGTCTTGCGGATCGACCTCGAGCGCGGCGATATCGGCAACCTTGGCCAGCGCATCCTTGGCCTGCTGCAGGTTGGTCGCGGTCAACGACACCGCCTGGTGGTAGCGCGAACGTGATTCGAGCTCGGCCGGCGTCGCATCGGCCAGGATGCGCCCGCCCGCGATGATGATCGCGCGCGTGCACACCGCATGCACCTCCTCGAGCAGATGGGTGGAGATGATGATGGTCTTGTCGCGCGCCATCGAGTTGATGAGGCTGCGCACCTCCTGCTTCTGGTTGGGATCGAGTCCGTCGGTGGGCTCGTCCAGGATCAGCACCTTGGGATCATGCAGGATCGCGCCGGCGAGGCCGACGCGGCGCTTGAAGCCCTTCGACAGCGTGTCGATGGGCTGTTCGAGCACGCGCTCCAGGTGCAGGCGCGCGATCACCTCGTCGATGCGCCGCTCGCCGGCATCGCCCGCGAGACCGCGCACGCTGGCGATGAAGTCGAGGAACTCGCGCACCGTCATCTCGCCGTAGCTGGGCGCGCCTTCGGGCAGGTAGCCGAGCGCGCGTTTGGCCAGCAACGGCTGCGCCTGCACATCGAAACCGGCCACCGTCGCGCTGCCGGCGCTGGGCGCCAGGAAGCCGGCCAGCATTTTCATCGTGGTCGACTTGCCGGCGCCGTTGGGTCCGAGGAATCCGAGCACCTGTCCGGGCTCGACCTTGAAGCTGATCGCATCGACGGCCGTGAACTGGCCGTAACGCTTGCTGAGTTCGCGAGTCTCGATCATCGTGGTCCACGCATCCTGTCAACGAGGCAGCCCGCCACGCGCCAGGGACGCACGGATCGGCTGCCACCAATGGGCCGGCCGCATCGACCGGCGCGGAAAGATACCGCAACGCGGCGCAAAAGTTCCCGGAGCAACACCCGGTCGCGCGTGGCGCTCAGCCGGCGAGGCGGCCGATCAGGTCATGCTCGTCGGCATGCACGATGTCGACATCGACGAACTGGCCGGGCTTGAGCCGCTGGCCGTCGTCGATGCGCACGATGCCGTCGATCTCGGGTGCGTCGGCGGCCGAGCGTGCCACCGCGCCGTACTCGTCCACCTCGTCGACCAGCACGCGCTGGCGCGTGCCGATCTTGCGGGCCAGGCGTGCGGCGGAAATCCCCGCCTGGGTTTCCATGAACCGCTCCAGCCGCTCCTCCTTGAGCTCCTCGGGCACCGCGTCGGGCAAGGCGTTGGCCTTGGCCCCGGTCACCGGCGAATAGGCAAATGCACCCACGCGATCGAGCTGGGCCTCGCGCAGGAAATCGAGCAGTTCCTCGAACTCGGCCTCGGTCTCGCCGGGGAAGCCGACGATGAAGGTGCTGCGGATGGCCAGCTCGGGGCAAGCCCGGCGCCAGGCCTGCACGCGTGCGAGCACGCGCTCGACGTCACCGGGACGCTTCATGAGGCGCAGGATGCGGCGACTCGCGTGCTGGAACGGGATGTCCAGGTACGGCAACACCTTGCCGGCCACCATGAGATCGATCACCTCGTCCACGTGCGGGTACGGATACACGTAGTGCAGCCGCACCCACGCGCCGAGTTCGGCCAGTCCGGCACACAGGTCGAGCATGCGCGTGGCCCGGCTGCGACCGCGCCACTCGCGCGCCGCGTATCGGAGGTCCACGCCGTAGGCACTGGTGTCCTGCGACACCACCAGCAGCTCCTTGACGCCGCCCTTGACGAGCTTTTCCGCCTCGACCAGCACCTCGTCCACCGGACGCGAGACGAGGTCGCCGCGCAGGCTCGGGATGATGCAGAACGTGCAGCGGTGGTTGCAGCCTTCGGAAATCTTCAGGTACGCATAGTGCCTGGGCGTGAGCTTGATACCCTGCGGCGGCACCAGGTCGAGGAACGGATCATGCCTGGGCGGCAGCACCTCGTGCACCGCGTTCATCACGCTCGCGTAGTCCTGCGGGCCGGACACCGACAGCACCTCCGGATGGGTCTGGCGGATCAGTTCGGCGCGTTTGCCCAGGCAGCCGGTCACGATCACCTTGCCGTTCTCCTCCAGCGCCTCGCCGATCGCATCGAGCGACTCGGCCACCGCCGCATCGATGAAGCCGCAGGTGTTGACCACCACCACGTCGGCGGCATGCTGGTTGGGCACGATGTCGTAGCCCTCGACCCGCAACTGGGTGAGGATGCGCTCGGAATCGACCAGTGCCTTGGGGCAGCCCAGACTCACGAAACCGACCTTGGGATTGCGCAGCGACATGGGCAGGGCCGAATGGCGGGGAATCGTCAATTTTAGCGATCGCGACCCTCCTGGGTCACCCGCCAATGCTAGGATGGCGCGGTTGCGTTCCCGTCCGCCATCACGTGCACTGCCCATGACCCTGATCGATGCGGGTGCCCCCTCGCACCGACCCGATTGGCGACGAATCCTGAGCCGGGCCGGCGCAGCGGCCGCCGTGGCGCTGGCAGGGCTCGTGCAGGCGGGCAGCTATCCGCAGGCAGACGTTGCACTGGGCAGCCGCGCCCTCGTGGCCGCGGTCGACAGCCGCCTCGGCGGAGTGTGCGCGCGCGAGCTTGCCGGCGCGATCGCCGGCGGCGCGGGCCGCGAATGGTTGTTCACGCGACTGGGCGATTTCGCCGCCGCACTCGATGTCCCCACCATCGCCGACCGGCAGTGGACGCGCTCGCTCGAACTCGCGGACCGACGCGGTGACGCTCCGGCAAGCCTGCAACTGACCCAGGCGCTCGGGCGCAGCGCGCTGGCGCTGGGCGACTACGAGCGCGCGTTCACGCTGGCCCAGCGCATCACGACGCTCGGCCAACGCCTGGATGATGCCTCCGCCCAAGGCCAGGCCCAGAACATCCTCGGCATCATCGAGCGTCGGCGCGGCCATCTCGATCTGGCCGCCGCGCACCAGCAGCGCGCGCGCGAATTGTTCGAATCCGTCGGTAATCGCGCCGGCGCCGCGCGCGCACTCACCGACCTGGGCACGGTGCTGCGCGATCGCGGCGAAGTGGCCGGCGCGCTCGAGGCCCACCTCGACGCGCTGGCGATGAATCCCGACCGCATCGACCACGTCTACCGCAACCTCGGCCTGCTGTATCGCGACGTCGACGATGCCACCTCATCGCGCAACTACTTCGAGCGCGCATTGCAGGCCGCGCGCGAGCGCGGCGCACCGCCGTCGGCCTATGCCACGGTGATCGGCTCCTACGCGAGCCTGCTCAACGAACTGGGTGAATACCCCGGCGCACAGGCCGCCGCGGCCGAGGCGCTGGCGATCGACAGCGCGCTGGACGATCTGCCGCACCAGGGCCTGGAGCATCTCGAACTCGGCCGTGCCCTGCTTGGCCTCGGCCAGCCACAGGCGGCCGTGGGCCACTTCGAGCAGGCGCTGCAACTGGGGCGGCGCGTGCACCAGCGCGAGATCGTCGCGCGCGCGCTGCTGCATCTGGGCGAGGCCGCGCTGGCCGAGCGCGACCTGCCGCGCGCGCGCGGCCTCATCGAGTCGGCGATCGGCGAACTCGCCAACACCCGCCTGCGCCCGCAACTGGCCGACGCCTATGCGCTGCGCCAGCAACTGGCCAGCGACGAGGGCAAGGCGCGCGAGGCGCTCGACTACGCCAACAAGGCCATGCACCTGCGCGAGGAACTCAGCGGCATCCGCACCAGCCGCCAGCTCGCGGTGCTGGAGGCGCGCCATGAGCGCAGCGACGCCGAGCATCGCGTCGCCTTGCTGGCCAAGGACAACGAGCTGCAGGCCGCGCGGATCGAACGTCAGGCACTGGTGCGCGACATCGTGCTGCTCGCGCTCGTGGGCCTGTTGCTGGCGTTTGCGGCGCTGGTGTGGCGCCACCGCGGCGTGCGCCGGCTCAATCGCGAGCTGGCCGCGCGCAACCTCGAGATCGACCAGCAGCGCAGCGCGCTCGACCGCGCCAACGCCACGCTGCGCGCCCAAGCCAGCGACCTGCTGCGCGCGGCCACCACCGACGCACTCACCCAGGTGGCCAATCGCCGCCACCTGCTCGACTGCCTCGGCCAGCGCGTCGCCGATGCGCTCGCGCACACGCGACCGCTCGCGCTCATGCTCATCGATTTCGACCACTTCAAGCGCATCAACGACCAGCACGGCCACCTGTTCGGCGACGAAGTGCTGGTGACTGGTGTGGCCACGCTGCGCGAGGCCCTGGGCGCCGACCACGTGGTCGGTCGCTACGGCGGCGAAGAGTTCGTGGCGATCGTGAGCGACGACAGCGAACAGGAAGTCATGGTGATGGCCGAGCGCCTGCGCGCGCGCGTAGAGGCCTCACTCGCCCGCCTCGCGCCGAGCCTGAGTGGCCTGGCCACGATCAGCATCGGCGTGGCCTTCCTCGCCGACCTCGGTCCGCGGGCCGATGCGGCCATGCTGCTCGATGCAGCCGATCGCGCCGTGTACCTGGCCAAGAACGAGGGCCGCAACTGCGTGCGCCGCTTCCGCCCGTGAGCGCGGATTGACAGCCGGCGCGACAAGCATAGGCTGGCAGGGTTTGCGACGGAGATTGCGATGGGCCGGATGATCAGCCTCAACACCTCGCGCATGCAGTGCATCGGTGCCTGGCACGCACAGCCACCCCAGCCTGCGCAAGGTGGCATCGTGGTGGTGCACGAGATCTATGGCATGAACGCATGGGTGCGCTCGGTGGTCGAGCGCCTTGCGCAAGCCGGCTACGCAGCCATCGCCCCCGTATTCTTCGACCATGTCGAGCGTGACGTGGCGCTGGGGTACGACGAGGAAGCCACGCGCCGCGGCCGTCAGCTGGTCGGCGAGGTCGGTTTCGAACTGGCGGTCGAGGACGTGGCCAGCGCGGCCGAAGCGATCGCCTCGGCCGGCCGCATCGGTTGCGTGGGCTATTCGTGGGGCGGCACCATCGCGCTGCTGGCCGCGACGCGCCTGGGCATGCCAGCAGTGAGCTACTACGGCAGCCGCAACGTGCAGGTGATGGACGAGGTCGCGCAGGCGCCGCTCCTGTTCCATTTCGGCGCGCGCGACAGCTCGATCCCGCCGGAGGCGATCCAGCGCCACCGCGAAGCCTGGCCGCAGGCCGAGATCCACGTCTACCCCGGCGCCAAGCATGCGTTCGACCGCGATGGCAGCGAAGAGTACTTCCACGCCGACAGTTCACGCCTCGCCCGCGAGCGTACCGCCGCGTTCTTCGCCCGCCACCTGCGCGGTGTGGCATGAGCTTCATGCTCGACGCCCGGCTCGCGGCCGACAGCCATCCGATCGGGGACCTCGCGCTGTCGAGCCTGCGTCTCATGGACGATGCGCGCTTTCCCTGGCTCATCCTCGTGCCGCGCATCGCCGGCGCGCGTGAACTGGTCGACCTCGACGCGGGCGACCGCGGCGCGCTGCTCGACGAGATCACCGCGGTGGGGCGCGCGCTGGAACTCGAACTGCAGCCCGACAAGCTCAACATCGCCGCACTCGGCAACGTGGTCGCGCAGCTGCATGTGCATGTGATCGCACGCTACCGCAACGACGCGGCGTGGCCGCAGCCGGTATGGGGCCACGGCACCGCGTGCGCCTATGCGCCGGCGGCGCGCGAGGCCCTCGTCGCGCGGCTGCGCGGCGCGCTGCGGGCGCAGCTGGCCTGATGCGGCTGGCGACCGCCACCGGCATCGAGATCGAGCCGCTGGGCGAGAACCTGCTGCTGCTGCGCTTTGGTACCGGCATCGATCGCGCCACCAATGCGCGCGTGCATGCGGCGGCCGCGTGGCTGCGTGAGGTCGAGATGCCCGGCCTGCTCGACCTGATCCCGACCTATGCCACGCTCGCCTTGCACTACGACGCAACGTTCTGGGCCGGTCGCGATGGCGAGCCGTCGTGGCGCCACCTCGCGGGCACGCTGCAGGCGGTATTGGCGACGCCGCCCCGCGAAGCCACCGCGGCCGGGCGCGTGATCGACGTGCCGGTGTGCTACGGCGGCGAACACGGCATCGACCTCGCGGCGGTGGCCACGCATGCCGCGCTCACCATCGAGGAAGTGGTGGCGCGACACAGTGGCGGCGACTACCAGGTGGCGATGCTCGGCTTCGCGCCGGGATTTCCCTACCTGCTCGGCCTCGATCCCGCACTGCGCATGCCGCGCCACGCCCAGCCGCGACTGCGGGTGGCGGCCGGTTCGGTGGCGATCGGCGGTGCCCAGACCGGCATCTACCCGGCCGAGTTGCCGGGCGGCTGGCAGCTCATCGGCCGCACGCCGCTGCGCCTGTTCGATCCCGCACGCGCCGAACCCAGCCTGCTGCTGCCGGGTGACCGCGTGAGGTTCCGCGCGATCGATGCCGCCGAATTTGTCCGGCTGGAGCAGGCACCGGCATGAGTCTGAACGTGCTCAAGCCCGGGCTGCTCACCATGCTGCAGGATCGCGGCCGCTTCGGCCTGGGCGCGCTCGGCATCGGCTGCGCCGGACCCATGGATGCGACCGCCCATCGCCTGGCCAACGCGCTGGTCGGCAATGACGAGGATGCGCCGGCGCTGGAGATCACCCTGGTCGGGCCGCGCCTGCGCTTTGACGCCGACACCACGATCGCACTCACCGGCGCGCCGTTCGACGCAACGCTCGATGGCCACGCAGCGCCGATGTGGCAACCGCTGGCGATCGCCGCCGGCAGCGTGCTCGACTGCGGTCGCGCCCAGCGCGGTGCGCGCATGAGCCTTGCACTCGCGGGCGGCCTGCGCTGCCGGCGCGTGCTCGGTTCATGCGCGAGCGACCTCAATGCGGGCCTGGGCAGCGCGCTCGCGCAGGGCGATACGCTGCTGTTCGTGGCGCGCCGCACGCCCGCACCGCGAGCGGTGCGCTGGTCGCTCGATCCGCGACCGTGGTTCGACGCCGACCCGGAGCGGCCGTTGCGCCTGATCCGCGGCCACCATCACGCTGCGCTCGACGCGGCCTCGCAGGCCGCGCTGTATCGCGCGCGGTTCCGCGTCGCCGCCGATTCCAACCGCGTTGGCTTCCGCCTCGACGGCGCGCGGCTTGCGCTGGCACAGCCGCTGGAACCGGTCAGCGAACCGGTGGCGCGCGGCACCCTGCAACTGCCGCCGGGTGGTCAGCCGATCGCGCTCATGGCCGAGCACCCGGTGACCGGCGGCTACCCGCGTATCGGCCAGATCGCGGGCATCGACCTCGACCGGCTGGCCCAGCGCCGCCCGGGCGATGCGCTGCGCTTCGTCGAGATCGACCTCGACGAGGCGCAAACCCGCTATCTTGCGCGTGAACACGAACTCGCGCGCCTGCAGGCCGCGATCGCGGCCCGGCTGCCATGAGCCCACGCATCGACCTCAACAGCGACATCGGCGAATCCTTCGGTGCCTGGCGCATGGGCGACGACGCGGGCGTGCTCGCGCACGTCACCTCGGCCAACATCGCCTGCGGCTTCCATGCGGGCGATCCGGCCACGATGCGCGACACGGTCGCGCTCGCGGTGCACCACGGCGTGGCCGTGGGCGCGCACGTGGCCTTGCCCGACCTGCAGGGCTTTGGTCGGCGTGAGATGCGGCTGAGCGCGGCCGAGGTGCACGCGCTCACGCTGTATCAGCTCGGCGCGCTGGCCGCCTTTGCACACGCCGCTGGGCAGCGCCTGCGCCACCTCAAGCCGCACGGTGCGCTGTACAACATGGCCGCACGCGAGCGCGCGCTGGCCGATGCGATCGCCCAAGCGGTGCGCGCGTTTGATCCCCGCCTCGTGCTCGTGGGGCTGGCCGACAGCGAACTCACGCACGCGGGCGAGCGCGCCGGGCTCGCGGTCGCGCACGAGGCCTTCGCCGACCGCGGCTACGCCGCCGACGGCACGCTGCTGCCGCGCGCCGAGCCAGGCGCGCTGCTCGACTCACCCGACGAAATCGCCGCGCAGGCGGTCGCGCTCGCCACACGCGGCCAGTTGCGCACGCGCGCGGGCACGCTGTTGCGACTGCGCGCCGATACGCTGTGCGTGCACGGCGACCGCGCCGATGCGGCGCGCATCGCGGCGCAGCTGCGCCACGCACTCGATGCCGCGGGCGTGCGCGTGGCCAGCCTTGCCAACGAGGAATCCCGATGAACTACTGGCCCCTGCTCGGCGTCGCCACCGTGGTCGCAGGTTTCGTGCTGCGCCTCAACCCCGTGCTCGTGGTGGTGCTCGCGGGCGTGGTGAGCGGGCTGGCCGCGGGCATGGGCCTGGGCGACCTGCTCGCGATGCTCGGCGATGCATTCGTCGGCAACCGCGCACTGCTGCTCATGGTGATGACGCTGCCGGTGATCGGCCTGCTCGAACACTGCGGCCTGCGCGAGCGAGCGCGCGACTGGATCGCCAGCTTCCGCGGCCTCACCCTCACCCGCTTCCTGCTCAGCTACCTCGGCCTGCGCCAGGTGCTGTCGATGCTCGGCCTCACCAACGTCGCCGGCCACGCCCAGACCGTGCGCCCGCTGGTCGCACCGATGAGCCAGGCCGCCGCCGAGCGCACCACGGGCACGCTGCCGGCCGCGGCGCGCCACCGCGTCGATGCGATGGCCGCGGCCACCGACAACGTCGGCCTGTTCTTCGGCGAGGACGTGTTCATCGCGCTCGGCGCGGTGCTGCTGATCCAGGGCTTCTACGCCCAGAACGGCATCGAACTGGAACCGCTCACGATCGCGTTGTGGGCACTGCCGACCGCGATCGCGGCCTTCGTGATCCACGCACTGCGCATCGCGCGCTTCCAGCGCCGGCTCGAACGCGAGGCGCGCGCGGCGCAGTCGGCCACGACCGCCGATACACGGGAGCCCGCATGCTGAAGCTCAGCTGGATCTACACGCTGCTCGGGCTGTTCGTGCTGTACGCGGCGCTGCTCAACCTGCGCGAGCGGCGCTGGTCGATGGCCACCTTCTGGGCCATCCTCGCCTGCCCGTTCCTGTTCGGCGACCTCATCCTCGCCGCAAGCAGCGCGGGCACGCGCTGGCCGGCGCAGGCGATGGGCGTGGGCGTGCTCGGCCTGGGCGTGATGGCCGCACGCGGTGGGCTGGGCATGGCCAGCGACGATGCCGCGGCCCAGGCCGCGCGACGCACCTGGGCGCAGCGCCTGGGCAACCGCCTGTTCGTTCCCGCGCTGGCGATACCGCTGGTCACGCTGCTGCTGGTTCTGGCCGGACCGTACCTGCGCTGGGGCGGGGTGCCGCTCATCGAGGATCGCCAGTCGACGCTCACCGCGCTGGGCCTGGCCTGCGTGATCGCGTTCGGCGCCGCGCTGCGCGTCACGCGCGTGCCGGTGGCTACCGGGCTTGGCGAGGGACGGCGGCTGCTGGACGCGCTGGGCTGGGCGGCGCTGCTGCCGATGCTGCTGGCGACGCTCGGCAGCGTGTTCGCGACCACCGGCGTGGGCGATGCGATCACCGCGCTGGTCGGCGCGCTGATCCCGACCCAGAGCGCACTCGCCTGCCTCATCGCCTTCGCGCTGGGCATGGTGTTGTTCACGGTCATCATGGGCAATGCGTTCGCGGCGTTCCCGGTGCTGATGGCCGGCGTCGGCCTGCCGCTGCTGGTGCAGCAGCACGGCGCGGCGCCCGCGATCCTCGGCTCGATCGGCATGCTCACCGGCTATTGCGGCACGCTGCTCACGCCGATGGCCGCCAATTTCAACATCGTGCCCGCGGTGCTGCTGGAACTGCCCGACCAGTACGGCGTGATCCGCGTGCAGTGGCCGACCGCGCTGGCGCTGCTGGTGGTGAACTTCCTGCTCATGTGGTGGCTGGTGTTCTGATGCGCATGCCAAGACCGATCCTGCTCACCGGCTTCGAACCTTTCGGCGCCGATCCCGACAATCCCGCGCAGGAAGTGGTGCGTGCGCTGGCGGACACGCGCATCGGCGCGCATCCGGTGGTCGGGGCGATCCTGCCGGTGGCGTTCTCGCGCACGCGCGAACGCATCGATGCGCTGCTGGCCGAACACACGCCCGGCGTGGTGCTCGCGCTCGGCCTGGCCGGCGGGCGCAGCGAACTGTCCTTCGAGCGCGTCGCGCTCAACCTCATCGACGCGCGCATCGCCGACAACGAGGGTGCGCAGCCGATCGACGTGCGCGTGGTCGAACACGGCCCCGCCGCTTGCTTTGCCACGCTGCCGCTCAAGGCGATCGTGGCCGAGCTGCACGCGCGCGGCATTCCCGCGGGCCTGTCGCTGTCGGCCGGGACCTATGTCTGCAACCAGGTGATGTACCTGTTCGCGCATCGCCTGGCCCAATGTGCGCCGACGGCGCGCTGTGGCTTCCTGCACCTGCCCTGGCTGCCGCACCAGGCCGCGCGCCACCCAGGCCAACCCAGCATGGCGCTGTCGACGATGCTCGAGGGCGTGCAGGTGGCGCTGCAATGCGCGCTCACCATCGAGCACGAGCTGCAGGCGAGCGGCGGCACCATCGCCTGAAGCGGCGGCGCGGCTGCCGCGGCGATTGGCCCCGGCCCGGTGGACGGGGCTACCATGTGCCGGACATGCGACGTGACACGGGGGACGCGCCATGAGCTTGGCACGCATCGCCAGCACCTTGCTGCTGCTGGCATCGGTGGGGCTGCCATCACGCAGTGCGCTGGCACTGGACAGCACCGCGGTGTGCACCCAACCCGGCATGAACGTGAGCTGGGCCGAATGCGTGACGCTGGTGAACCTGTACAACCTCACCAACGGCGACCAGTGGTTCACACGCACGGGTTGGGGCAGCGCCGATGTGGCGAGCTGGCACGGCGTCTGGGTCGAGCCGGTCTCGGGCGTGGTATGGACGCTCGACCTTGCCGGCAACAACCTCCAGGGCATCCTGCCGACCAACCTCGCGCAGCTGCCGGGCTTGCGCAATCTCGATCTGTCCGACAACCAGCTCGTCGGCCCGATCCCGAGCCAGCTTGGCCAGCTCACGCATCTGGTCTCGCTGCGGCTTGGCCAAAATGCGCTCACCGGCACGCTGCCGCCGCAGCTGGGCAGTCTGGCCCAGCTGGTGAGCCTGGGCCTGGGGGACAACGAGCTCAGCGGTCCGATCCCCACGCAACTCGGGCAGCTCGCGCAATTGCGCCACCTGTACCTGTACGGCAACGCGTTCAGCGGCCCGCTGCCGGCCACGTTCGCACAACTGTCACAGCTCGAGGCGCTGTGGCTGGACGGCAATACGCTGACCGGGCCACTGGATGTACTCGCATCGATGCCGCAACTGCGCTCGGTCATACTCAGCAACAACGCATTCAGCGGCACGCTGTCCCCTGCGATCGGCACCCTGACGCAGCTGGAAATCCTGGTGGCCGGCAACAACCACCTCGGCGGCCCGCTGCCGGCCTGCCTTGGCCACGCCAGCGCACTGCACACGCTGGCGCTGTTCGACAACGAGTTCGAGGGGACGCTGCCACCGCAATGGGGACACCTGGGCAACCTGCAGACGCTCAGCCTCGGCGGCAACCGCCTGCGCGGCGGTTTGCCCACCAGCTATGGCGCCATGCCGCTCGCGGTGCTCGGCCTCAACAACAACGAGTTGGATGCCGACGCGCAAGGCGACGTACTGATCCCACCTGCACTGCAGGCGTGGTTTGCTTCGATCGCCACCACCTACATCCGCTTCCAGTCGCGCGGGCCGATCCTGTTCCAGGACGGCTTCGACACCGACCCCTGCGGTCTGTGATTCAAATCCATTGGCTCAGCAGGTCGGGCCGGCGTCGTCCTCGGCGCTGATGTCGAGGATGACCTGGCCGGTTGCGGCGAATGGCAGGCGCGCCTTGATCGCGTCGGTCGCGTAGTAGAAGCCGCTCGCGCTGGGTGCCTTGATCGCCTCGCGCACCTGCGCCTCCCAGGACTTGCCGACCACGCTGGCGTCGGTCGCGAGCAGGAAGCCGCGCACATCGTCCAGGCGCACGCAGCCGAGCAGGCGCGACTTGCGGAACGGGCGGATGTCCAGGTGCAGCGGCTTGACCACGAGCGGCTCGCGCAGCGCGCCATCCTCGCCCTGCAGGTACAGCACCGGCTGGAACACGGTATTGCCGACCTTGCGCTGGCGTTGGGTCACCACCTGCACGCGCAGCGAGGCATGCGCGAGCGCCTGCGGCAGCACGACTTCGCGGTAGTGGCTGTGGCCCTTGGCCAAGTCGCGCTGCGGCGCCTGGGCGTCGATGCGGATGCGCAGCGGCTGCCCTGGCACGAGCGTGATCGCGCCGGTGGCGGGCGCATCGACCACTTCGGGCAGCGGGTGCCCCTTGCCGAACAGGCGCTCCTTCCAGTCGTGGAAGGTCTCGCCAACGAACGCGATGGGGCCGGCCTGCGCGCCACCCAGCCACAGCGCAAGCAGCACGAGCCACACCCACGGCCTGCGCCGGCCGGGGCCGCTGGCGGCGCGGACAGGCACCGCGCTGCCGGAACCGTGCCCGGTCAGTGGCCGGTCTCGTCCTGCGGCGCCGGCTCGCTGACCGGTTGCGCGGTGGCGGGGGCTGCGGCGGCGCCGTCGCTGGCGGGTGCCGCGGTTGCACCATCGGTGGCGGGCTCCACCGGGGGTGGCGTGGCCGGCAGGTCCGGCTGCGGCAGCTCCCTGAGCTCGCGGCCATCCTGTTCGAACGACTTCAGGCCCAGCGCCTTGGCGATCGTGGCGATGATGTGGCGCTGCTCGTCGTCGCCGCCCTTCTTGAGCACGATGCCGGTGATGTGCTGGGAATCGCGCAGGTCGCCGATGTAGCCATACAGCTCGGCCTTGCCCATGGTGAAGCCGTCGATCGAGTAGCGCGCGTTCTTCTCGGGCTTGATCAGCGCGTTGCCGTCGCGGATGTCCGAACGCGCCTGCGCCAGACCGCCCGCCAGCACCAGGGCGAGCGCCGCGAGCCATGCCATCATCTTGTTCACTGTCGTCTCCAGGGTTGCTGAGGTGTGGCGGCAGCGTCAGTCGGCCGCCGGGAGTTCGGTCACCAGTTGCGAGATGGCACCGTCATTCTCGAGCACGAACGCCTTGAACTTCATTTCCAGCGCGATGCGCGCGAGCGTGGACATGTGCTCCTTCTTGATCTTCTGCTTCTCGCCGCGCTTGAGCAGCACGGTCGACATCGGCAGATGTTCCTCGATCCGGTAGCGGAACGCGCCGCGCAGGTCCTCGGGCGTGAGTGGCGCACCGTCGAAATCGAACTGGTTGTCCTTGTCGGCGAGCAGGGTCACGTCGAACGTGGCCGGGATGTTGGGCGCCTGCGCCACGTTGGGCACCACCACGGCCTTGCTGCCGCATGCGGCCAGCAGCACCAGTGCACCTGCAAGCACGAAGGCCCGAAGCGGGCCGCGGGTTGGGACAAGGCTGGGCATCGTTGCAGGAATCTCCAAATGGGTTGACTAGCCTACCACCGCGCGCCGCGACGGTGCAGGCGGCGCCAGCGGCTTCAGGGCGGATTCACGCGCTGGGCAGGGTCACGCCGGTCTGCCCCATGTACTTGCCGCCGCGATCCTTGTAGCTGGTCTCACATTCCTCGTCCGACTCGAAGAACAGCATCTGCGCCACGCCCTCGTTGGCGTAGATGCGCGCCGGCAATGGCGTGGTGTTGGAGAACTCCAGCGTGACATGGCCTTCCCATTCCGGCTCCAGCGGCGTCACGTTGACGATGATGCCGCAGCGCGCGTAGGTGCTCTTGCCGAGGCAGATCGTGAGCACCTTGCGCGGGATGCGGAAGTACTCGACCGTGCGCGCGAGCGCGAACGAGTTGGGCGGGATGATGCATTCGTCGGCCACCACGTCGACGAAGCTGCGCGCGTCGAAGGCCTTGGGATCGACGATGGTCGAGTTGATGTTGGTGAACACCTTGAATTCGTTGGCACAGCGCACGTCATAGCCGTAGCTGGAGGTACCCCAGGAAATCAGGCGCCGCTCGCCCTCGCGCTTGACCTGGGTCGGCGCGAACGGCTCGATCATGCGTTGCTGCTGCGCCATGCGGCGGATCCACTTGTCGCTCTTGATGGACATCGGCTCGGGCTTTGCTGGTGATGGGCGCACCGCGCCCGGAAAATGCATGCGTCGTTGCGGGGAGCGCGGTGGCGCACCCGCCGAGTGTAGCGGGCGCGCGTCCCGCCCGCGTCAGTCATCCACGACCACCACGCGCGGCACCGTGCCGGCCTGGTTGCGCGCGCGCTGGCCCAGGCGCGCGGCCGTGTTGCGGGCGATCTCGCGGTAGCGCGCGGTCAGCTCCGAATCGGGCAGTGCGGCCACGGTCGGGGTGCCGCCGTCGGCCTGCTCGCGGATGCGGATATCCAGCGGCAGGCTGCCCAGCAGCGCCACATGGTACTGCGCGGCCATGCGTGCGCCGCCACCCTCGCCGAAAACATGTTCCTCGTGGCCGCACTGCGAACAGACGTGGGTGGCCATGTTCTCGACCACACCGAGCACCGGCACGTTGACCTTGTCGAACATGCGCAGCGCCTTGCGCGCGTCGAGCAGGGCGATGTCCTGCGGCGTGGTCACGATGATCGCGCCCGACACCGGGATCTTCTGGCACAGCGTGAGCTGGATGTCGCCCGTCCCCGGCGGCAGGTCGATCACGAGGTAGTCCAGGTCGTGCCAGTTGGTCTGTCCCAGCATCTGGGTCAGCGCCTGCGTCGCCATCGGACCGCGCCAGATCATCGCGGTGTCGTCCTCGACCATGAGTCCGATCGACATCACCTGCAGGCCGTGGCCGAGCTTGGGCTCGATGCGCTTGCCGTCCTTGCTGTCGGGCTTGCCGCTGAGGCCGAGCATGAGCACCTGGCTCGGGCCGTAGATGTCGGCGTCGAGCACGCCGACGCTGGCGCCCTCGGCCTGCAGGGCGAGCGCGAGGTTGGCGGCCACGGTGGACTTGCCCACGCCGCCCTTGCCCGATGCCACCGCGATCACGTTCTTGACGCCGGGCAGCGGGCCCAGGCCCTTCTGCACCTGGTGGGCATGGATGCGCCATTCGATGCCGACCGCGGCATGGTCGATCGCCGGATCGGCCTCCAGCACCTGCTTGACGCGCGTGGCCAGCGCCTCGCGCGCACCCTGCGCGGGATAGGTCAGCAGCAGGTCGACCGTGACGTCGCGCCCGGCCACGCCGATGCCGCGCACCGCGCCGGCACTGGCGAGGTCGGCGCCATGGTGCGGATCGACGATGCCGGCAAGCAGCTGCCGCACACGCTGTTCGAGCGAGTCTGTCATGGGCGGACACGGGGACGATGCGAGGCACGCATGATAGCAGCGCCCGCGCATGCGGCGTCGCCGCTTGACGCCACGCGCCACGCTCGGCAAGGCTTGCCATTCCATTCCGTACGGAGTCCGTGACATGTCGTACCGCAATTGCGCCGTGCTTGCCCTGGCCCTCGCCTTCGCCACGCCACTGCTGGCAGCCGAGCTCACGCCGGTCGGCACCTGGACCACGATCGACGATGCCACGGGCAAGCCCAAGTCGATCGTGCAGATCACCGACAACGGCGGCAAGCTGCAGGGCAAGGTGCTCGAGGTGCTGCAGTCCGACGACGGTCCGCATCCGCTGTGCAAGAACTGCACGGGCGAGCGCAAGGACCAGCCCGTGGAAGGCATGACGATCCTGTGGGACGTGGCCCAGGATGGCGACAGCTGGAGCGGCGGCCGCATCCTCGATCCCAAGAGCGGCAAGATCTACAAGGTCACGCTCACGCCGGCCGACGGCGGCAACAAGCTCAACGTGCGCGGCTACATCGGCTTCTCGCTGCTGGGTCGCACCCAGACCTGGGAGCGCAAGTCGCCCTGATCCGGGCACACCGCGGGCGGCGCGCAAGGGCATGCGGTCCCTGCGCGCGGGCGCACGGCCGCGGCGGCGGCGACGTGCGATAATTTGCGCTTTGCAACAACGAAGCGGAACCTTCGACGCATGAGCGCGCCGCCCTCCCGACAGATCCTCGTCACCCACGCCCTGCCCTACGCCAACGGGCCGCTCCACTTCGGCCACCTGCTGGGCTACATCCAGACCGACATCTGGGTGCGCGCACGGCGCATGGCGGGCGACCAGGTGCATTTCGTCGCCGCCGACGACGTGCACGGCACGCCGATCATGCTCGCGGCCGAAAAGGCCGGCACCACGCCCGAAGCCTTCATCGAGGCGATCTACGCGGGGCACGTGCGCGACTTCCGCGACTTCGGCATCGTCCACGACTGCTACTACACCACCCATTCGGGGGAAAACCGCGAACTGGCCGAGCGCATCTACGCGCGCCTGCGCGAGGGCGGCCACATCGCGGTGCGTTCGATCCGCCAGCTGTACGACCCGCAGCGGCAGATGTTCCTGCCCGACCGCTACGTCAAGGGCATCTGCCCCAACTGCGGCACGCCCGACCAGTACGGCGACAACTGCGAGTCGTGCGGCGCGGCCTACGCGCCGACCGACCTCAAGCAGCCGCGTTCGGTGCTGTCGGGCGCGACGCCGGAACTGCGCGAGTCCGAGCATTACTTCTTCAAGGTCGGCGATTTCGCCGCGCTGCTGCGCGACTGGATCGGCGGCGCGCTCACCGACGGCACCCCGGTCATGCACGCCTCGGTCGCGGCCAAGCTGCGCGAGTGGCTCGATGCCGAAGGCGGACTGCGCGACTGGGACATCTCGCGCGATGCGCCCTATTTCGGTTTTCCGATCCCCGGTGCGGCGGGCAAGTTCTTCTACGTCTGGCTCGACGCGCCGATCGGCTACCTCGCCAGCTTCAAGCACTACTGTGCGAGCGCCGACGGCGCGCGCGCGGGGCTCGATGCCGCTGCCTTCGATGCGTTCATGGCCGCGGCGCCGCTCAGCGGCGCAACGCGCGAGATGCACCACTTCCTGGGCAAGGACATCGTCAACTTCCACGGCCTGTTCTGGCCGGCGATGCTGCATGGCGCGGGCATGCGCCTGCCGACCGCGCTGCACGTCAATGGCTACCTCACGGTCAACGGCGAGAAGATGTCCAAGTCGCGCGGCACCTTCGTGATGGCGCGCACCTACCTCGACGCCGGGCTGGAGCCGGACTGGCTGCGCTACTACTTCGCGACCATGCTCAGCGCGGCGCCGCTCGACATCGACCTCGACCTCAAGGCCTTCGAGGAGCGCGTCAACTCGCACCTGGTCGGCAAGTGGGTCAACCTCGCCAGCCGCTGCGCGGGCTTCGTGCACAAGCACTTCGACGGCAGGCTGGCCGCGGCGCTGCCGCCGGCCGAGCGCGCGCTGTACGACGGCGCCGCGCACAAGCTCGCCGCCTGCCCAGGGCTGTACCGCGCCTGCGACTACGCCGCGGCCACGCGCCTCATCGTCGAGGTCGCCGACGAGGCCAACGCCTATGTTGCCGCCAAGGCACCGTGGCTGCTGGCCAAGGACCCGGCCCGGCACGAGGAACTGCACACGGTGTGCACGCTGGCGCTGAACTGGTTCCGCCTGCTGTCGATCTACCTCGCGCCGATCGTGCCCGGCATCGCCCAGCGCGCCAGCGCGCTGCTGCGCGAGCAGTGGACACGCTTCGACATGGCGGCCACACCCGCGCTCGGCAGCACGATCGCGCCGTTCAGCGCGCTCACCACCCGCGTCGACCCCGCGCGCGTCGAGGCGATGATCGAAGCCTCGCGCGAATCGCTGCAGCCCACGCCGGCGGTGCCGCCGCGCGCCGCCACATCGGCCGCTGCGGCCGCCGCCAGCGCGGCCGCGGTGCCGTCACCGGGCGCACCGGCGCCGATCTCGATCGACGACTTCGCGCGACTCGACCTGCGCATCGGCAAGGTACTCGCCTGCGACTTCGTCGACGGCTCGGACAAGCTGCTGCGCTTCGAGCTGGATGCGGGCGAACTGGGCCGGCGCCAGATCTTCTCGGGCATCCGTGCCGCCTACGCCGAACCGGCGCGGCTGGTCGGGCGCAACGTCGTGTTCATCGCCAACCTCGCTCCGCGCAAGATGCGCTTTGGCGTGTCCGAGGGCATGATCCTGTCGGCCGGCAGCGGCGGCAGCGACCTGTTCCTGCTCGACGTCGACGCCGGCGCGCAGCCGGGCGCGGGCGTGAAGTAGGAGGGCGCGCCGCCGTGCCTCACGCGCATGGGCCAGCCGCATCCACACCGTGCCAGGCCTGCGCGCGGCCACACCACAAGCGCGCGTGCGCATCGCCGGCGCGGCTACGGCCGGGGCGGGCGCTGTCGTGAACGCGCCCGCCTCCCTCGGCGCACGCATCGATGCGCTGCTGCCGCAGACCCAGTGCGGTCGCTGCGGCTATCCGACCTGCCGCGACTATGCACAGGCGATCAGTGACGGCGTGGCCGACATCAACCGCTGCGCACCGGGCGGGACCGAGGGCATCGCGGCACTGGCCGGACTGCTCGCGCGCGCGGTGCTGCCGCTGGATCCCGCCCATGGCTGCGAGCGCCCACCCCAGGTCGCGCTGATCGACGAGGACCTGTGCATCGGCTGCACCAAGTGCATCCAGGCCTGTCCGGTCGATGCCATCGTGGGCACGGGCAAGCGCATGCACACGGTGATCGCCGACGAATGCACCGGCTGCGAGTTGTGCGTGCCGGCCTGCCCGGTCGACTGCATCGCGATGATCGACACCGCCGCACAGCCGCTGCCGCGCGCCGAACTGCTCTCGCGCGCCGCGCACGCGCGTATGCGCCACGCGGCGCGCCGCCAACGCCTGCTGCCCGCGGGCACCGGCGAGGGCGCACCGGACACGCCTGCCCCGGCCGACATCGCCGCGCCCGCGTCGGCCATCGCGCCGCTGAGCCAGGCCGAGGTGCTCGCCGCGATCGCGCGCGGCCGCGCGCGCAAGCAGGCGCGCCCGGGCCCGGGCGCACCGGCCGCGACGCGCGGTGAGGTGCCCTGAGCGGACCATGCCCACCCGACACGCCCCCAAGCCTGCCCCGCCGCCGCAGATGGCGCCGGCCGACGTCGCCGAGCTGTTCCGGCGCCTGCGCCGGCTCAATCCGCATCCGACCACCGAGCTTGTCTACACCACGCCGTTCGAACTGCTGATCGCGGTGATCCTGTCGGCGCAGGCCACCGATGTCGGCGTCAACAAGGCCACGCGCAAGCTGTTCGCACGCGCCAACACCGCAGCCGCCATGCTCGAACTGGGCGAAGCAGGGCTCAAGCGCCACATCAACACCATCGGCCTGTACAACGCCAAGGCGAGCCACATCATCGCCACCTGCCGCGCGCTGGTGGAGCGGCATGGCGGCGCGGTGCCGCGCACCCGCGCCGAGCTCGAGGCGCTGCCCGGCGTCGGGCGCAAGACGGCCAACGTGGTGCTCAACACCGCGTTCGGCCAGGCCACCATCGCGGTCGATACGCACATCTTCCGCGTGGCCAACCGCACCGGTCTCGCGCCGGGCGCCACCGTGCGCGAGGTCGAGGATCGCCTGCTGCAGGTGGTGCCCGCGCGCTTTCGCAAGGATGCCCACCACTGGCTGATCCTGCACGGCCGCTATGTGTGCAAGGCGCGCAAGCCCGACTGCCCGCACTGCGTGATCCGCGACCTGTGCGCGTACCCGCACAAGACCCCGGCCTCATGAAGCCCCGTCCACGACGCGCGGCGCCCGCGGGTCCACGGCGCCTGCGGACGTGGTCCGGCGCCGTGCTGGCGCTGCACGCGCTGGCGCTGCCCGGCGCGGGCCTCGCCGCCGACTGGCCCACGCGCCATCGCAGCGCCAGCGGTTACGAACTTGCGGTGAAGGGCCTGTACCAGTTCCAGTTCGAACAGGTCGACGACGCGCGTGCCCATCCCCGCACCGGCGCACCCTGGCTGGCCGACCACGGAGCGTGGCGACGCAAGGAGTTCGGCCTGTCCGCCAAGGCTCCGTGGGGCGTCGAACTCGCGCTCGGCTACGACTTCACGGTGCGCAATGGCGTGCATCCGGGTGGCTGGCTCGACAACTACCTGCGCTACACCAGCCCGCGCATCGGCGCATGGCGCCTGGGCCAGTTCAAGACACCCGTCGGACTAGACGCGACCAACAGCTCCAGCGCCACCACCTTCATCGAGCGCGCGTTGCCGGTGCAGGCGATCGGCATGGGGCGCCGGCTCGGGATCGACTGGACCCATGCCGGAGCCGGCCCGTGGCTGCTGCAGGCGGCGTGGTTCGCGGGCGGCGACCTCAATGGCGACAACGATGGCCATGGTCCGGCGCTGCGCGCGGTGTGGACGCCCCTGCGCGACGTCGGCGACACCACCACGGTGCTGCACCTTGGGTTGGCGCTGTCGCGCGAGCGGCGCAGTGCGAGCCGCGATGGCCGGGGCCTGCGCCAGCTCGCGGTTGCGCGGTTTCGCGCGCGGCCCGAGACCGGCCTGGGGTCGGCACGCCTCGTCGACAGCGGCGTGCTGCCCCAGCCCGGCGCGATCGATCGCATCGGCCTGGAACTGGCCTGGATCGACGGTCCTTGGCTGGTGCAGGGCGAGTACCTGCGGGTGACCACGCGCCCGCACTCCGCACCCCGCTTCACCGGCACGGGCTGGTACCTGCAGGGCGCATGGCTGCTCACGGGCGCAAGCCGGCCGTGGAGCAAGGGCACAATCGGCAATGCACCGGCGCGCGGCCCATGGGGCGCGTTCGAGCTCGCGCTGCGCTGCAGCGCGCTCGATCTCGACGACGGCCCGGTGCGCGGTGGCCACCAGCGCGATTGGACGCTCGGCGCCAACTGGTACCTGGATCGCCACTTCAAGCTGCAGGCCAACTACATCCGCGCACGCAGCCGGCGCCATTACGGCGGCGCCGTCGGGCGTGTGCTCGATGTGGATCCCGCCATCCTCGAAGCGCGGATCCAGCTGCAGTTCTGACCTGCCGACCTGCGCGGCGGAAGGCCGCCGATGATGCGCTGGCGGCATCATCCGCGTGCAGGCACCCGATGCAAGGCAGACAGGTGCTGGGCCGCGAACCGCGGGTGCGCACCATGCGGGGCGTGCGGGCTCCACCGGCCTGCGTCCTGCGCACGGGTTGGCAGTCGCGCCGCGGCCACTGTGGCACCATCGAAACGAAGACCCGGCGTGGCCGCGCGGCGCACCGGGCGCGCAATGACCTCGGAGAACGGACATGAATGGATGCAGGCGAGCGCTGCTGCTGGCCTGGTGGCTCGGCCTGGCCGCAGCGGTCATGGTTTGTCCCGACGCCGGCGCGCGCGTGCGCTCCGTCGCCGCGGGCAGCCAGCCCGAACTGGCCGACGACGAGGGCCTGCTGCTGGTCGCGATCGACAGCAGCGTCGACCTGGACAACGTGCAGGTGAAGAAGGAGGGCCGCCTGTTCGGCGCGGCCGTGCTGTCCAACATCAAGGCCGGCTACAGCGCACGCCTGTTCATCGTGCCGGCGGGCCAATACCAATGGGCGCAGCTGCGCGCGTTCGGCCGCGTGCGCTACGACCTCAGGGACGATGCCGAATTCCGCTTCCAGGTGCGCAGCGGGCAGGTCACCTATGGCGGCGACCTCGTGTTCCGCCCGCACGATCGCTTCAGTGCCGACGTGCGAACCAGCAACCGCGCGCTGCGTGCGATCGACTGGGCCGAGCGCGAGCATCCCGGCCTGCTCGCACGTCATCCACTGGCCTATGCGGGGCACTATCCGGATCCATTCCCGGCATTCCTTGCCGCCGAACGCGCCAAGCTCGGCGCCCGCGCCACGCCGCCTCCCGCCGCGTCGGCCAAGCCGCCCGCCGTCGGCCCCGTGCCCTTGCCGATCGAGGAACTGTGGCGTGAGGAACGCATCGGTCGCGTCGCGCTCAATCCGGCCGGCACACTGTTCGCCGAACAGGTGCGCCACGACAAGGACTGGGCCGTCGACCTGATCGATCTTGCAGCGGGCACCTCGCTGCGGATCATGACCACGCCATTCCCGCTCGCGACGATGATGTGGTCGGGCGATAGCAACCTCGTGCTCGGCGTGGGCAGCGATCGCGACGAGCAGACCATCACGGTGTTCCGTATCGGCGAGGTCGCCCACGGCCGGCGTACGTTTGCCGTGACCCGGTTCATGCGCCCGGGACGCGTGATCCAGGCCGCGGTGGGCGATCCCGACCACGTCCTGTTCGCAAGTCGCGGACGCAGTGGCAGGTTGCTCGTGCACAAGGTGGACATCTCCAGCCAGCGCGCGCTGGAGCAAACCAGTGCATTCTCGAACACGCCACTCAACCGCGGCAATCGCGATGCCGTCGCCTGGTTCGCCGATGGCAGCGGGCGCCTGCGCGCCGCACTCGCACGCGTGGACGAACGCTACGTGCTGCAGCATGGCGCAGGCGAGGAGTTCACCGAGGTGCTGGACATGCAGGCCGTGGGCGGCTTCGACCCCTACAGCTTGTCGTGGGATGGCGATCTCATCTACGGGCTCAGCGACGAGGGTCGCAGCCAGATCGACCTGGTGGTGTTCGACCCGGTGCTGCGACGTGTCACCAAGACGCTGTTCAGCAAGCCCGGGGTCGATGTGGTGATGCCGCTGCTGGATGACCGGCGCACGCCGATCGGCGTCGCCTACCACGAACGCGGCCGCCTGGTCAGCGAGTACTTCGACCGGAACGACCAGCACCTCGCGGAGCTGCTGCGCCGCACGTTTGCGCAGCGCAGCGTGCAAACGCTCGCGCGCAGCCGCGACCGCAGCCAATGGATACTCGCGGTCGAAAGCAGTGAACAACCGGCGCGGTTGTACCACCTCGACGTCAAGCAAGCGCGCGCGTCGCTGCTGGACGACACTCGGCCGTGGCTCGATGGCAAGCCGCTGGTGGCAGCCACACGCTTCACCGCCAACAGCACCGACGGACTCACGGTCGAGGCCTACCTCACCTTGCCGCCGGGGCCGGACCCGCGGCCGCTCGTGATCATGCCGCACGGCGGCCCCATCGGTGTCAGCGACACCCTGCACTTCGATCCCGAGGTGCAGTTCCTCGCTTCGCTCGGCTATGCGGTCCTGCAGGTCAACTACCGCGGCTCGGGTGGCCAGGGCAAGGCGTTTCGCGAAGCCGGCCATCTCGCCCAGGGCACCTTGATCGAGGACGACATCGATGCAGCCTTGCGCACGGCACTGGAGCGCTACCCGCTCGATCCCCGGCGCATGTGCATGCTCGGTTCGAGCTACGGCGGCTACTCGGCGCTGGTATCGGTGCTGCGCTGGCCCGACCGGTTCCGTTGCGCGGTGTCGATCGCCGGCATCAGCGACCGCCTGCTCGTGTTCACCGCCAGCGACAGTGGCCGTTCCGCCCAGAGCCGCACCGAGCTGGAGCGCATCATGGGCAATCCCGCCACCCAGCAGGAACAGCTCATGGCGGTTTCACCGCTCTATCACTACCACCAGCTCACCACGCCGCTCATGCTCGTGCACGGCGTGGAGGACATGCGCGTGGATTTCGAACACGCACGCCGACTCGAACGCATGCTCGCGCTGGACGGGCGCGCACCGATCCTGCTGTCCTTGGCCGACGAAGGCCACGGCATCACCGGGACCGACAACCGCGTCAGCGCATGGTCGGGCATCGCCGGGTTCCTGCGCGCGCACCTGCAAGCAGCGCCCGCCGCGGCGGCAGCGCGCAGCGGCCCGTGAACCCGACGCGATCCGCGCGTCACCAGCGCCACCCCGCCACCGCGACCCATGGGCGCGGATCGCCACGACAGTGGTGCACCCGGCAGGTCCGGCGCGCGGGCCGGCGACGGCCTACCCGCCTCAGCGCGTGGCCTCGCCGACGACCTGGTCGAAGTCGTAGCAGCCGGCGGGCCGGGTCGCGAGCCACCGTGCCGCGACCAGCGCGCCGCGCGCGTAGATGCTGCGGTCACTGGCGCGGTGCGCTAGTTCGATGCGTTCGCCCGCGCCGGCCAGCAGCACCTCGTGCTCGCCGACGATGTCGCCCGCACGCACCGCGGCGAAGC
>QUBV01000082.1 GCA_014338185.1 Lysobacterales bacterium
ACAGCGCATCGCCATGCCGCGCTTCCGTCTGACCGAACCCGTGGTGATGCTGGCCACGGTGCTGCAGTGGCTGGTGCTGGCCACCGCCACCGGCGCGCTGGTCGGTGCCGGCTGCACGCTGTTCCTGCGCGCGCTGTTTGCCAGCGAAGGCCATGCCTACGCCGCGCCGTGGTGGCTGCTCGCGCTGGCCCTGCCCGCGGCGGGCCTCGCCAACGGTCTGCTGTTGCACTACGGCTACCGGCTGCGCCGCTCGACCTTCAGCGACAACCCGATCGTCGCGGTCAACGAACAGCAGGGCAAGCTGCCGTTCCGCACGATGTGGATCAAGCCCATCGCGGCACTGGTCACGCTGGCCTGCGGCGGCTCGGCCGGCAAGGAAGGGCCGTGCTCGCACATCGGCGCGAGCGTGGCGGCGGCGCTCGGCCGCGCGCTCCGCCTCAACCGCGAGATGCGCAAGCGCCTGCTCGCCTGCGGCGTGAGCGCAGGCTTCGCCAGCGTGTTCGGCACCCCGATCGCGGGCGCGATCTACGGCGTGGAGATGCTCGCGATCGGCCGCATCCGCCACGATTTCCTCTTTCCCGGCATCGTCGCCGGCGTCACCGCGCTGGAGACCTCGCGCCAGCTCGGCGTGCCCTACCCGCAGTACCACATCGACTTCGGCGCCCGGTTCACCGAATGGCTGTTCCTCAAGACCGTGCTGATCGGCGTGCTGTGCGGCGCGGTGGCGTGGATCTTCGTCGAGCTGCTGCGGCACAGCCACGCGCTGTTCGGCCGCCTGCGCGCGCGCAAGGGCTGGTGGCCGCCGCTGGTGCCGGCGCTGGGCGGCATCGTGCTGGCACTGCTGGTGCTGGTGGTGCCGACGCGCTACCTGGGCCTGAGCCTGCCCGTGATGGAGCAGGCGCTGCACGGCGAGGCGATGCCGTACGCGGGCTTCCTGTGGAAGGCGCTGCTGGTGGCGATCACGCTCGGCTCGGGCTGGTACGGCGGCATCGTCACGCCGCAGTTCGTGCTCGGCGCGCTTGCCGGTGGTGCGTTTGCGCCGCTGCTGGGCCTGCCACCGGCGCTGGGCGCGGCCGTCGGCTTCGTCGCGGTGATGGCGGCGGCATCCAACGCGCCGATGGCAGCGATCATCATGGGCGCGGAACTGTTCGGTGCCGACGCCACCTTGCATGTGGCCGGCGCATGCGTGGCCGCCTATCTCATCATCGGCCATCGTAGCGTCTATCCCGAACAGCAGATCGCCTTCAGCAAGTCCTCGTGGATCTTCGCCCACGCCGACCTGCCGGTCGGACAGGAAAAGGTACGCCTGTCCTACGGCCTGCGCCGCTGGTTGCGCACGCGCCGCCGGCGTCGGCATGCGCCGCCGTGACGCGCGGTGCCGGCGGCCACGGCAGCGCGCTGGCGTGGATGGCTTGGGCTACACTGTCGATCTTGCTGTCTCGTCTTCATCGAAGGTGCACGACCATGACCGAAGCCCGCTCCCCTTCGCCCCGGCTCGCGCGCAGCGGCATCCTCGCCCTGCTCGCGCTGGTGATGATCGCCACGCGTTCGGCGCTCATGCGCGACCATGTCGCGCCGCTGCCGGATGCATCGTGGGCGGTGTTCTTCATCGCCGGCTTCTATTGCGCCAGCGGCACGCGCGAGCGCCTGTTTGGGCTGGCCACGCGCGGCTTCGCCGCCGTCTCGCTGCTGGGCCTGCTCGCGCTGGCGGTGGCAATCGACTGGTGGGTGATCTCGGCCCAGGGCATCGCGTTCTGGAGCCACTACTGCGTGTCACCCGCCTACTGGCTGCTCGCGCCCGCCTATGCGCTGCTGTGGCTCGGCGGCGGCTGGCTGCGCAGCCGCTACCGCGGCCTGCACCTGCGCGAACTGGGCCTGCTCGCGGCGAGCGCGCTGGTCGCGACCACGGCCTGCTTCATCGTGTCCGACAGCAGCTACTACTGGCTCAGCGACAGCTGGATGACGGCCGCGGCGGCCACGCGCAGCGTGGGTGGCTGGCTCAAGAACTTCGGTGACTGGTACTGGACCTTCGTGCGCGTGACGCTCGCCTACGTCGCGGTCGCGGCCGCGCTGCACGTCGTGGCCACCCTGCTGTGGCAGGCGCTGCCCACGACCGGCCAGGTCGGCCCGGCGCGCCGCGGCTGAGGCGCCCGTGGGCAACCGCCTCTCCAGGATCTACACGCGCACCGGCGATGACGGCACCACCGGACTCGGCGATGGCTCGCGGGTGCGCAAGGACTCGCCGCGGGTCGAGGCCTACGGCACCGTCGACGAGCTCAACAGCGCGCTCGGCATCGTGCTCGCCTGCGAGGTCGACGAGCGCGTGCGCGAGGTGCTCACCCAGGTGCAGCACGACCTGTTCGACCTTGGCGGCGAGCTGTGCATCCCGGGCATGGAGACCGTGCAGGACGCCGACGTGGAGCGGCTCGAGCACGCGCTCGATGCATTCAACGAGGACTTGCCCTTCCTCAAGGAATTCATCCTGCCTGGCGGCGGCATGGCCGCGGCGCACTGCCACCTCGCGCGCACGATCTGCCGCCGCGCCGAACGCGTGCTGGTCACGCTCGCGCAGGGCGAGCCGATCCGCCCGCAACCCGCGCACTACCTCAACCGCCTGTCGGACCTGCTGTTCGTGATCGCACGCGTGCTCGCGCGCGCCAGCGGTCACGGCGAGGTGCTGTGGCACCACGAACGGCGCAAGCGCCCGCAATGACGCACACAGGCGGCGCGGGCGGCCCAGCCGGCGCCACGGTCGCGCTGTACACCCATGCGGCCTGCCTCGACCACGATCCCGGTCCCGGCCACCCGGAACGCATCGCGCGGCTGGAAACGGTGCTCGACGCGCTCGCACCAGCGGCGTTCCCGAGCCTGCAGCGTCGCGAGGCACCACGTGCGAGCCGCGCGCAGCTCGCGCGCGTGCATGCCCGCCACCACATCGACGGAATCGTCGAGCATGGCCCGCTGCACTACTGGCGCATGCTCGATGCCGACACGCTGATGTCCCCGGGCTCCGTCGAGGCCGCGCTGCGCGCGGCCGGCGCGGTGTGCGCGGCGGTGGATGCGGTCGTCGCCGGCGAGGTGCAGCGCGCGTTCTGTGCGGTGCGGCCGCCGGGCCACCACGCCACCCGCGACAGCGCGATGGGGTTCTGCCTGTTCAACAACATCGCGGTCGGCGCGGCGCAGGCGCTGGCCGAACACGCGCTCGAGCGCGTCGCGATCGTCGACTTCGACGTGCACCACGGCAACGGCACCCAGGACATCTTCTGGCGCGAACCGCGCGTACTGTACGCCTCCAGCCACCAGTCGCCGCTGTACCCGGGCACCGGTGCGAGCGAGGAAACCGGGGTCGGCAACATCGTCAACGCGCCGTTGCCGCCGGAGGCGGGCTCGGCCGGGTTCCGCGCCGCGTTCGAACAGGTGCTGCTGCCCGAGCTCGACGCGTTCGCGCCGCAACTCGTGTTGATCTCGGCCGGGTTCGACGCGCATCGGCTCGACCCGCTGGCCAACCTCAACCTCGAGGCCGCCGACTACGGCTGGGTCACGCGGCAACTCGTCGAACTCGCACGGCGCCACGCCGGCGGCCGCGTGGTGTCCAGCCTCGAAGGCGGCTACAGCCTCGATGCGCTGCGCCAGTCCAGCGCCGCGCACGTGGCCGCGCTGCTGGGCTGAAGCCGCGCCAACCCGCCGCTGCGGGCCGCGTGCGCGCGAGCCGGGTTTGCCGCCGGGCAGCCGTTTCGGCAAGCTAGCGACTTTCGTGTCGAGCGCTGGCCCACCGTGCTGTCCCTGCCCCGTCTGTTCCAGGCGCACCGCCCGCTGGCGTGCGCGATCCTGCTGGCATTGCCGCTGCCGGCGCCGGCCGCGGCGCCGCAGCCGGACCCGGACCCGCCGTGCGTGGCGGGCCAACCCCGGTGCGCCAAGAAGCCGCTCGACTGGGGCATGTGCGGCAAGAACGAGCTGCTGGATTTCTACGTGGCCGGCCTGCCGACCGAGGGCGAGCGCAGCACCGCGCCGCGCACGATCCAGGCGCTCAAGGTGTCGAGCACCGACAAGAGCCACTACACCCTGGAGGGCCAGGCGCAGATCCGCCAGCTCGACCTGTTCGTGCACGCGCAGCGCATCCGCTACGACAGCGAGACCACCGACTTCGAGGCCAGCGGCCCGGTCACCTATCAGGATCGCAGCCTGCTGCTGTCGGCCACCGGCGCGCGTGGCAACACCGACCTGGAAACCTGCACCCTCGATGGCGCGCGCTACCAGCTCATCGCGGCGCGCGGAAACGGCGTGGCGCAGGTGGCGGTGATGGAAAACGCCGACCAGGCGCGGCTGCAAGGCGCGACCTATTCGACCTGCAACCCATCGAGCCAGCAGTGGGCGTTCGCGGCGCGCGAGCTGGAGCTGGACCGGGCCACCGGCATCGGCCGCGCACGCGATGTCACGCTGCGCATCCACAACGTGCCGGTGCTGTGGTTTCCGTACCTGCGCTTCCCGCTCGACGACCGGCGCGCCTCGGGCCTGCTGTATCCGCTGCTCGGCTACAGCAACCGGCGCGGCTTCGACTACGGCCAGCCCTGGTACCTCAACCTCGCGCCCAACTACGACGCCACGCTCACGCCGCGGCTCATGACCGAGCGCGGCCTCATGCTCGGCGGCGAACTGCGTTACCTGAGCGCGAGCAGCAGTGGCGAGCTGCATGCCGAGCTGCTGGCGCACGATCGCGGCGCGGCCGACGAGCGCGTCGAGTACGGCAGCGCGATTCCCGACCGGCGCTGGTGGTACCAGTGGCGCAACTACACGCGCCTGAGCCCGCACTGGAGCGCGGTCGTCGACCTCAACCGGGTGTCCGACGAGCGCTATTTCGAGGACTTCGGCCGCGGCCTGTACAGCAGCGCGGTGAGCCTGCTGCCGGCCAGCGCCTACCTGCGCGGCGAAGGCAACGGCTGGCGCGCGACCCTCGGCGGCGACCAGTACCAGATCACCGACCCGACGCTGCCGGCCAGCTACGAGCCGTACCGCCGCCTGCCACGCGCCACGCTCGAGCTCGACCAGCGCTGGGGTCGGCTGCTCGATGCCGCGCTCGACGCCGAGTTCGTCGCCTTCGACCGCGACCACGGGCTCAGCGGCCGGCGCCTGGACCTGTATCCGCACCTGGACCTGCCGCTGGAAGCGGCCGGCTACTTCCTGCGGCCCTCGCTCGGCTATCGCTACACGCGCTACGACCTCGACGACCTGTCCGCCAGTGGCAACCCGCTGCTGACCCGGCGCCGGCCGCAACGCGGCACACCGATCCTGAGCGTGGACGCCGGGCTGGTGTTCGAGCGCCCGCTGCAACTGGGCGAGGTGGGCTGGACGCAGACGCTGGAGCCGCGCGCGTACTACCTGCGCGTGCCCTACCGCAACCAGGACGACCTGCCGATCTTCGACACGCAGGAAATCCCCTTCACGTTCGGCCAGATGTTCCGCAGCAACCGCTATGTCGGCGCCGACCGCCAGATGGACGCCAACAACCTCACGCTCGCGCTCACCACGCGCATGCTCGACGACGCCGACGGCAGCGAACGCCTGTCGGCCAGCCTCGGCCAGATCCGCTACTTCGACGAGCAGCGCGTGCAGATGCCCGGCGTGCCGCGCACCGACTTCGGTGGCTCGGCCTGGGCCGGCGAGATCGACCTGCGCCTGTCGCCGCGCTGGCGCCTGCTGCTGGCCCAGCAGTGGAACCCGAACTCGCGCCACACCGACCTGTCCACGTTCGGGCTGCAGGCGCAGTTCGGCGAGGGTGGCGTGGCCAACTTCTCCTACCGTTTCCGCCGCGACTTCCTCGAACAGGTCGACCTGTCGGCGGCGATCCCGCTCGCGCCGGGCTGGCGCCTGGTCGGCCGTGAGAACTACGCGCTCAACAATCCGCGCGCACTGCCGGGCGATCCGCACGGCAAGGATGGCCGCACGCTGGAGAGCTTCCTCGGCGTCGAACACGACACCTGCTGCGTGACCTGGCGCGTGCTCGCACGGCACTGGGTGCGCAATGCGCAGGGCGAGTCCGACAATGCGCTGTACCTGGAGATCGAACTCAAGGGGCTGGGCTCGGTCGGACAGAGGACCGACTCGTTCCTGCGCCGTGCTATCCTAGGTTATCAATGACTTGCGCGCGTGACGGGCAGCCCTTGGGCGACCCGGCCCGCAACGTCCCCCTACGCACCGATCCTTGCGGAAGACCCTGATGAAGCATTTCCTGTTGGCCACCCTCGCCGCCCTCAGCGCGGCCGCACACGTCCCGCCCGCACTCGCGCAATCGCTCACCCAGCCGATCGACGGCATCGTCGCGGTGGTGAACGACGACGTGATCCTGCGCAGCGAACTCGATCGCCAGGTCGCCCAGGTCAACGCCCAGTACGCGAACAACCCGGGCCAACTGCCGCCGCGCGACGTGCTCGAACGGCAACTGCTCGACCGCCTGATCCTGCAGAAGCTGCAGATCGCCCACGCCAACGACTCGGGCATCAAGATCGCCGACGCGCAGATCGACCACGCGCTCGCGCAGATCGCGCAGCAGAACCGCCTCGAAGTGAGCCAGCTGCGTGGCGCGGTCGAAAGCCAGGGCATCGACTACGCGCAGTTCCGCAACAACGTGCGCGACCAGCTGCTGGTGCAGAACCTGCGCCAGCAGGTGGGCCAGTCGCGCACCCAGGTGAGCGATGCCGAGATCGACAGCCTCATCAAGAACGGCCACGTGCGCACCGAACAGATCCATGCCGCGCACATCGTGATCAACGTGCCCGAGGGCGCCACGCCGGACCAGATCGATGCCGCCCATGCCAAGGCCACCGACGTGGTGCGGCAGATCCGCGGCGGCATGGATTTCGCGGCGGCGGCGCTGCGCTACTCCAACGCCGAGGATGCGCTGCAGGGCGGCGACCTGGGCTGGCGCACCGCCAACGAGCTGCCGCCGGCGCTGGTCGCGGCCACCGACAGGCTGCAGGACGGCGAGATCACCGATCCGCTGCGCGGGCCCAACGGCTTCCACATCGTCAAGCTGGTCGGCAAGCGCGCGGCCGAAGCGCAGATGGTGACCGAGTACAAGCTGCAGCACATCCTCATCAAGACCAGCGAGCTGGTGTCCAGCGCGCAGGCGCGCCAGCGCATCGAGGCGATCCGCAGCCGCATCGTCGCGGGCGAGGATTTCGCCAAGGCCGCGATCGATGCGTCCGAGGAAACCGAAACCGCGCGCCTGGGCGGCGAAATGGGCTGGACTCCGGCCGGCGCGTTCGGGCCGCAGGTGCAGGCCATCGTCGAAAGCCTCAAGAAGGGCGAGGTGTCGCAGGCCTTCGAGGCGGCGCCGGGCTGGCATCTGCTCAAGCTCGAAGACACGCGCCAGAGCAACATGGCCGGGCAACTGCAGCGCAGCGAGGCCAAGAACATGATCTTCCAGCGCAAGGCCGAAGAGGAGTACATGAGCTTCCTGCGCCAGTTGCGCAGCGAGGCCTACGTCGAGATCCGCCTGCCCGGCGTCGAGCCGGCCAAGGCGGGCAATTCCTGAGCGCCGCGCGGGCCGTGGCGGCGCTGCCGCGCCTGGCGGTCACCGCGGGCGAACCGGCCGGCATCGGCAGCGAGCTGCTGGTCCGGCTCGCCGCGAGCGACATCGCGGCCGACCTCGTCGCGCTGGCCGCGCCCGAACTGCTCGAACAGGCGGCGCGGCGGCTCGGCCTGCCGCTGCAGCTGGAGGCCTACGCCGTGGACCATGCGCCGCACGCGCGCGCGCGCCATGCGCTGCGCGTGCTGCCGGTGCCGCTGGCTGCGCCGGTGACGCCGGGCCGGCTCGACGTACGCAATGCCACGCACGTGCTGGCGATGCTCGAGCGCGCCGCGACGGGCGCCGCCAGCGGCGAATTCGCCGCGATCGTCACCGCGCCCGTGCACAAGGGCATCATCAACGACGCGGGCGTGCCCTTCAGCGGCCACACCGAGTTCTTCGCCGCGCATGCGCACTGCGAGGTGGTGATGATGCTCGCCTGCGAACGCGAGCAGGCCGCGCCGCTGCGCCACGCCGTCAGTCTTCTCTCCTTCTGGAACGTCTTTGCACTTCGTGCGCCGCCTTTGCGCGCGTCATGAGCTCCGCCACGCGAGTCGCTGGTTTCGCCGTCATCGCCTGACGGGCGGCGCTCTGCGTCTGCCGCGCGAAGCGGCGAAGCGACTCCGATAAGGGCGGCCCGATTCCGACGTCAAACGATCCGCAACGTACACGCGAACTGAAATTTGAATGACTACGCGCCACGACCGCGAAAATGCGGCCGACGGCGCGCCTCCGCACGACATGCGAAGCCGTCGCCCGTGACGGCATCGAAAGGAATGAAGCACATGCGAATACGAACCCTTCTCGCGACGGCCTGCTGTTCCGCCGCGATCGGACTGTTGTCCCATTCTGCATCACTTGCGTCACCGTTTGAGCTGATGACCGGCGTCGATGCACAGCGCTATCCCGGCACGATTCGCTTCGTCACGCCCCTGCCCGGCGGCGGAACGCCGCGGCCCATGTTCGACGGCGACCGCCTCGCCGGCAGCGCCGACACCGGCCCGCCCGTGACGTTCCAGGGAACCGGCACGCCGCTGTTTCCGACCAACCACGTCGGAGCGATGAGCTTCATCTTCCGCCGCGGCAACATCCCGTTCTACGGACCGTTTATGGGCATCGAGTTCCTCGGCGGACCACTGCTCGATCTCGACGGCGATCTGAACAACGGCGTGCGCCGGCTGACCCCCGTTCCCAACACGACGCCGGTCGTCATCCCCGGCACATACAGCTTCATCGACCTGACGCTCGACGTCAGCGGTGGCACGGCCACGGTTTACAACCTCGACGCCACCGGCACCAACGAGGCCGGTCCCAACATTCAGGCTGCGATCGCCACGACGCTGTCGACCATCGCCGGCACGAATCCCACGGGTAGCCAAGTCGGGCCGACAAACCCGGGCTTCGACACGCGCACCGGCGACATCACGCCGTTCACGGGAACCGGCGGCGGGCTGAGCGGCGTCTATCGCATTGACAACCTGCAATTCGAGTTCTGGAACGACTCGATCGATCCCAACAGCGGAACCGCCAGCACGCTCGGCACGCTCCAGCAGTTCGTTATCGCGCGCGGCTGGTACGTGCGGCGCGATTGCCA
>QUBV01000083.1 GCA_014338185.1 Lysobacterales bacterium
CTAACTACTATTCTGTTTCAAAGTGAAGCCCAATCCCGCAGCCTAACGGGGCTTTTCGGGACTCGGCGATGGCAAATGTCTTACACGAAACAACAGCTTGCGGCGATTACGCCGCCTAATCCTACAGCCTAATCTCGTCGCCTTTCCCCAGCAGGAGCGGCGACCATGGAATCCTCCCACTCGAATGGCGCTGCGGCAAGGTTTCCTGCGGGAGCGGGGCGGCCACGGTTGCTCGATGAGCTGCGGGCGCGCGTACGCCGGCTGGGCTTGTCGCTGCGCACCGAGGAGGCGTATGCCGGTTGGGTGCGGCGCTTCCGGCGTCGACGCAGAATCAGGCACTGGCGGCGCTGCTGTTCCTGTACCGCGAGGTGTTGGCGCAGGAACTGCCGTGGATGGACGGCATACGGCGGGCAAAGAAGCCGCAACGCCTGCCGACTGTGTTGACGCGCGAAGAAGTGGCGATGCTGCTGGAGCAGATGAGCGGCGTGACGTGGTTGATGGCGGCATTGCTGTATGGCTCAGGGCTTCGCTTGATGGAGTGCCTGCGCCTGCGGGTGCAGGACGTGGATTTTGCGCGACGCGAAATTACGGTGCGCCAAGGCAAGGGCGGCAAGGATCGGCGCACGATGCTGCCGGTGATGGTGGTGGAGGCGTTGCAGGGGCAACTGGCCGAGGCGCGTCGTTTGCACGATCGCGACATTGCGGCCGGCTTCGGCGCAGTGTGGTTGCCGCATGCGCTCGATCGCAAGTATGGGAATGCCGCGCGAGAGTGGGCGTGGCAGTACGTGTTTCCGGCCCGCGTGCGCAGCGTCGATCCGCGCAGCGGTGTGGAACGTCGGCATCATCTGGACGAGTCGGTACTGCAGCGCGCCGTGAAGAACGCGGTGCGCCGTGCCGGCATCACCAAACCGGCAACCTGCCACACGCTGCGACATTCGTTTGCGACCCACCTGATCGAAGCGGGATCGGATATCCGCACTGTGCAGGAACTGCTCGGGCATGCGGATGTGAAGACGACGCAGGTCTATACGCACGTGCTCAACCGCGGCGGCAACGGGGTGCTGAGTCCGCTGGATCGGTGAGGGTTGCGGCAGGCAAGGACAGCGGGCGAGCGCTGTCCTGCCGCAGTCGTGCGCCGGCCGCGCGCGGCGCAGCCGCTACACTTGGGCCACACCGAAGGCGCGCCAAGGCGGTCGGAAGGCAACGGAACGTGACCCAGCGTAGTCCAGCGAAATCAATGGCCCAACACGAAATCCCCGCTCCCGAAGCCTCCACCAGGGACCACACGCCGCTCATGCGCCAGTACTTCGCGGCCAAGGCCGGGCATGCGGACATGCTGGTGTTCTTCCGCATGGGCGACTTCTACGAGCTGTTCTACGAGGATGCGCGCAAGGCCGCGCGGCTGCTCGACATCACGCTGACCCAGCGCGGCGTGTCGGCGGGCGCGCCGATCCCGATGGCGGGCGTGCCCTACCACGCGGCCGAGTCGTACCTGGCCCGCCTCGTGCGCCTGGGCGAGTCGGTGGCGATCTGCGAGCAGATCGGCGATCCCGCGCTGGCCAAGGGACTGGTCGAGCGCAAGGTGGTGCGCATCGTCACGCCCGGCACCGTCACCGATGCCGCGCTGCTGGAGGAACGCCGCGACAACCTGCTGCTCGCGATCGCGGCCGGTGGCAGCGGCTACGGGCTGGCCTGGGTCGATCTGTCGACCGGGCGCTTCCTGCTCAACGAGGTCGCCGACGCCGAAGCGCTCAATGCCGAACTCGCCCGCCTCGTGCCGGCCGAAACCCTGGTCGGCGAGGACGTGGCCTGGCCGCGCTTCGTGACCGCCCTGCCCGGCCTGCGCAAGCGCGGGCCGTGGCATTTCGATGCGCAGACCGCGCGGCGCGAGCTGGCGCGCTTCTTCGGCACGCGCGACCTGTCGGGCTTTGGTGTCGAGGACCTGCCCGTCGCGCTCGCCGCCGCGGGCGCGCTGCTGGCCTATGTCGAGGAAACCCAGAAGGCCGCGCTGCCGCATCTCACGGGCCTCGCGGTCGAGAGCGCGAGCGAGACCATCGCGCTCGACGCGGCCACGCGTCGCAACCTCGAACTGGACACCCACGCCAGCGGCAACAATGCGTTCACCCTGCTCGGCGTGCTCGACACCAGCGTGACACCGATGGGCGCACGCCTGTTGCGGCGCTGGCTGCATCGTCCGCTGCGCGCACGTGCGCCGTTGCAGCGCCGCCAGCAGGCCGTGCAGATGCTGCAGGATGGCGCCGCGTGCGAGCCGCTGCGCGAGGTGCTGCGCGGCGTGGGCGATCTCGAGCGCATCCTCGCGCGCGTGGCGCTGCGCTCGGCGCGGCCACGCGACCTGTCCACGCTGCGTGACGGCCTTGCGCTCGCACCCGCGATCGCGCGCGTGCTCGGCGCCGCCGACGGTTCGCTGCTGCCGGCTGCCGACACGCTGCTCGCGGGCCTGCTCGGCCACCTCGGCGATCATGCCGACACGGTCGCGCACCTGGCCGCCGCCGTCGTGGCATCCCCGCCCGCGATCGCGCGTGACGGCGGGGTGATACGCGAAGGTTTCGATGCCGAGCTCGACGAACTGCGGCGTCTGTCCACGCATGCCGACCAGTTCCTGGTCGAATTGGAGGCGCGCGAGAAGGCCGCCACCGGCATCGCTACGCTCAAGGTCGGCTACAACAGCGTGCATGGCTACTACATCGAGCTGAGCAAGGCCAACGCCGACAAGGCGCCCGCGCATTACACGCGGCGGCAGACGCTCAAGGGTGCCGAGCGCTACATCACCGAGGAACTCAAGTCGTTCGAGGACAAGGTGCTGTCCGCGCGCGAGCGCGCGCTCATGCGCGAGCGCCAGCTCTACGAGGAACTGCTCGACCACCTCGTGCAGCGCCTCGCGCCGCTCAAGCTCGCGGCCGGCGCGATGGCCGAACTCGACGTGCTGGCGACGCTGGCCGAACGCGCGCAGACCCTGCGCTGGGCCTGCCCGCAGCTGGTCGACACACCCGGCATCCGCATCGTGCGCGGCCGCCACCCGGTGGTGGAAATGGTGCGCGAGGACCCGTTCGAACCCAACGACCTCGACCTGCACGACGCCCGCCGCATGCTCGTGATCACCGGCCCCAACATGGGCGGCAAGTCGACCTACATGCGCCAGGCCGCGCTCATCGTGCTGTTGGCCCACATCGGCAGCTGCGTGCCCGCCGATGCGGCCACGATCGGGCCGATCGACCGCATCTTCACCCGCATCGGCGCGGGCGACGACCTCGCGCGCGGCCAGTCGACCTTCATGGTCGAGATGAGCGAGACCGCCAACATCCTGCACAACGCGACCGCGGCCAGCCTCGTGCTCATGGACGAGGTCGGCCGCGGCACCAGCACTTGGGACGGCCTCGCCCTCGCACGCGCGTGCGCACTCGCGCTGGCCACGCGCAACCGCGCGTTCACGCTGTTCGCGACCCATTATTTCGAACTGACCGAACTTGCCGGCGAACACGATGTGATCGCCAACGTCCACCTCGATGCGGTGGAGTTCCACGACCCGCAGCGCGGCGAGCAGCTGGTGTTCATGCACGCGGTCAAGGACGGCCCGGCCAACCGCAGCTTCGGCCTGCAGGTGGCGGCGCTCGCGGGCCTGCCGCGCGCGGTCATCGATGAGGCGCGACGCACGCTGCAGGCGCTGGAGACCCCGCCCTCACCCGCGGCGCCGACACTCTCGCCCACGCCAACGCAGCCGCAGCTCGGGCTGTTCGCGCCGCCGTTGCCCTCACCGGTCGATGCGGCGCTGCGCGCGCTCGACCCCGATGCGCTCAGCCCGCGCGAGGCGCTCGACGCGCTGTATCGACTGCGCAGGCTCGTGCAGGACTGAGCTGCCCGGCGCTCCCGACACGCACGCGCATGCGGGCGCGCGGCGTGATGGCGCGCGGGCCGCGGCCTCACACCATGTCGAGGTCGCCCAGCGCACGGATCAGGCGCCGCGCACGCTTGTCGGGACGCCGCGCCGGCGCCGCCGGTCCCTGCATGCGGCGCAGTTCGGCCGCGGCGGTGCGCGCAGCGAGGCTCGCGGGCGTTTCGCGGTACAGCTGCTGCGCGATGCCGGCCGGGCCGCGCTGCGCGCACAGTCCGGCCAGTTCGACCTCGAAGCGCTCCTCACCACGCGCGATGCGCAGCACATCGCCCACGTGCACCGTGCGCGCGGGCTTGCCCGCCGCGCCGTTGACCTCGACCTTGCCGCCTTCGATCGCCTGCTTGGCCAGCGCACGCGTCTTGAAGAAGCGCGCTGCCCACAGCCACACGTCCAGGCGCTGGCCCGCGATGGCCGGCGGTGGCGGTGTGCGCGCATTCATCGCGATGACCCGCTGTCGGGCCGGCGCGGCGTGCCGATGCTCCGGGGCGCGAGGGGCCGCGACCGCAGCCGGCCGGGCCCGCCATGGGCAGTGTGTGGATCGCGCATCGGCGTGATTGTAGCCTGCGCACACGATCGTCAACGCGGCGGCAAACCTCCCCGCGGCTGAACGCATGCGCTGCCGATTTGGCGCAGCCACGCGGCCATTGGCGTACAATGCGCGGCGTTTGTTGCGCCGCTGCGCGATCTTCCCTTGCGGAAATCCCGGTGTACACGCGTCATTGGCACGCGCGTCGCCTTCCGCACCGCTCGACTTGACGTCGCCGCAAATCGCGGACCCGCCGCCACCGGGCACGGGCCGCTCCCTCGAGTTCGCCCGCCGCGCGGTTGCAGGGAACGCCGCGGACGAAGCCGGTCCCATGCCGGACGTTCATCGCTGCGCACGTGCGCCACCGGCGCGCGGCCGCGGCACAGGAGTCGTCATGTCGTTTGAAATCCTCGGGCTTGCCCCCGCGCTGCTGCGTGCACTGGATGAGCAGGGCTATGCCTCGCCCACGCCGGTGCAGGCCGCGGCCATCCCACCCGCGCTCGAAGGCCGCGACCTGCTGGCCGGCGCCCAGACCGGCACCGGCAAGACCGCCGCGTTCGCGCTGCCCTTGCTGCAGCGCCTGTATGTGGCCGATCCGAAGTCGGCCCAGCCCAAGTGCCCGCGCGCGCTCGTGCTCACGCCCACACGCGAGCTCGCCGCACAGGTGCACGCCAACGTGCGCGACTACGGCAAGCACGTGCGCGTGCGCGCCACCACGATCTTCGGCGGCGTGGGCATGCAGCCGCAGGTCGACGCACTGCGCCGTGGCGTGGACATCCTCATCGCCACTCCCGGCCGCCTCATCGACCATATCCAACAGCGCAGCGTCGACCTGTCGCAGGTCGAGGTGCTCGTGCTCGACGAGGCCGACCGCATGCTCGACATGGGCTTCCTGCCCGCGATCAAGCGCATCCTCGCCCAGTTGCCGCGACAACAGCGCATCACCTGGCTGTTCTCGGCCACCTTCGCGCCCGAGATCAAGGCGCTCGCGCACGAGTTCATGCGCGCGCCGCTGGAGATCCAGGTTGCCAAACCCAACAGCGTGGCCACCACGGTCAGCCATCGCGTGCATCCGGTCGATGCCGCGCACAAGCGCGACCTGCTGCTGCACCTGCTCGAATCCGACGCGAGCCAGACGCTGGTGTTCGGCCGCACCAAGCATGGCGCCGACAAGCTCGCCAAGCTGCTCGACAAGGCCGGCCTGCGCGCGGCCGCGATCCATGGCAACAAGAGCCAGAACCAGCGCACCCGTGCCCTGGCCGACTTCAAGAGCGGCAAGATCAACGTGCTGGTGGCCACCGACATCGCCGCGCGCGGCCTGGACATCGACCAGTTGCCACGCGTGATCAATCACGACCTGCCGATGGTCGCCGAGGACTACGTGCACCGCATCGGCCGCACCGGCCGCGCGGGCGCGACCGGGCTCGCGATCTCGCTGGTGTGCCACGAGGAGGAAGGCCTGCTGCGCGACATCCGGCGCCTGCTCAAGCAGGACATCGAGATCGTGCCCGTGGCCGGCTTCGAGCCCGCGCAGCCGCTGCGCACCGACGATGGCGCGCGGGCGCGACCGCAGCAGAAGCCGCCAGCCGCGCGCCAGAACACCGCCACGCCGCGCCACGGCCACGCCGCCAAGACCGCCGCGCCGGGCAAATCGGCCAGCCGCAAGCGGCGCCGTTCGCGCGCCGGCCTGCACTCCACGCAGAGCCGCTAGTCCGGCGCCGCGTCGGCGACACCCGGCCACCGGTGTCGCCACATGCATGCCCCCGAGCGGTGTCTGCCGCATCGGGGCCGCGCGCATGCCGCGTGTGGCCGCGTCCTGATCCAGGTCAAGTTTGCAGTGGTAGAGCGCGCGGCTTGCTGGCTATACTTGCGCGACGAGCTTTCCCCATCCATCGCTGCGGGACGATCCGATGATTCGAGCGACTTGCCTTGTGCTGCTCCTGACCCTGGCTTCCACCACCGCGCTGGCCGCGGACAAGGGCGACGCCGCTGCCGGCAAGACCAAGGCCTACACCTGCTCGGGGTGCCACGGCATCGAAGGCTGGAAGAATCCGTACCCGAACTACCACGTGCCGCGCATCGGCGGGCAGAACTACGAGTACCTCGTCAACGCGCTCACCGAATACCGCAAGGGCGAGCGTTCGCACCCGACCATGCGCGCCCAGGCCGAGAGCATGTCCGACCAGGACATCCGCGACATCGCCACCTTCCTCGCCGCCATCACGCCGTAAGCCACCCATCCAGGACACCCATCCCATGACGCGCATCCTTGCATCGCTTGCGGTTTCGTTGCTGGCCGTGGTCGCCGTCCCGGCGCTGGCCAAGGGAGATCTGGACGCCGGCAAGGCCAAGGCGCTGGCCTGCCAGGCCTGCCACGGCACCGACGGCAACGCCGGCGTCGATCCGCAGTACCCGCGCCTGGCCGGCCAGTACCGCGACTACCTCGTGCGCGCGCTGCACGAGTACCGTTCGGGCACGCGCACCAACCCGATCATGGCCGGCTTTGCCGCACCGTTGACCGACCAGGAAATCGAGGACCTGGCCGCCTACTTCTCCTCGCTGCCGGGCCAGCTGTCGACGCTGCACGGCCACATGCAGGGGCAGTGAGCGCGCCTGCAGGCGCGCCGGGCGACATGGGCACGACCACGCTGGCGGACTTGCGCTCGGCGCATTGCGTGCCGCGCCGCGGCGCCGCCGACGGCATCGACGCGGTCGGCGCACGCCAGTGGCTCGCGCTGCTGGACGGCTGGGAGATCGACGCGCGCAGCGGCGGCATCCACAAGGAATTCGCGTTCCGCGACTACTTCCACACGATCGCGTTCGTCAACGCGGTGGCCTCGATCGCCCACCGCGAGGATCACCATCCGGAACTCACGGTGACCTACAACCGCGTGAGCGTGCACTACTCCACCCACGACGTGGGCGGGCTGTCGCTCAACGACTTCGTCTGCGCCGCCAGGGTCGACGACCTCTTGGCCGGCTGACACGTCCGCGGCCTCGCCCACCGCGCCCAACCACCGTCCCGCACGCCCCCGTCCAACCGCATCACGCACCCTGCGCGCAGCGCGCCAGCGCCGCCGGGATCGCCGCGGGCGCAGCCACCTCGATCACACGCGCGTGGCCACGCTCCACGCCATGTTCGAGCTCGTGCTCCCAGGTCACGTGGTAGGGCATGTGGATGCCCCAGCCGCCCAGTTCGATCACCGGCTCGATGTCCGAGCGCAGCGAGTTGCCGACCATCGCGAAGCGCGCCGGCGCGACCGCGCACTCGGCCAGCACGCGCGCGTAGCGGCGCGAGTCCTTCTCCGACACGATCTCGATGCGCTGGAACAGGTCAGACAGGCCGCTGCAGGCGACCTTGCGCTCCTGGTGGAACAGGTCGCCCTTGGTGATGAGCACGATCGGCCAGCGCGCCGCCACCGCCTCCACCGCCGCGCGCATGCCCGGCAACAGTTCCACCGGATGTTCGAGCACGGCCTTGCCCAGCGCAATGATGCGGTGGATGTCGTCGGCGCCGATCCTGCCGTGGCTGAGCTCGATCGCGGCCTCGACCATCGACAAGGCCATGCTCTTGGCGCCGTAGCCGAACAGCGCGAGGTTGCGCCGCTCGGCCTCGTGCAGGCGCGTGCGCACGAGCGCATCGCGCACGTCCACGTAGCGCGCCACGATGCGCTCGAACTCGACACCCGCGTGCTGGTAGTAGCCCTCGCTGTGCCACAGCGTGTCGTCGCCGTCGAAGCCGACCAGGTCGATCATGCGGCGGGGCTCACTCGCGATGGGCTTCGAGCGCGTCGAGCACCTGCACGAGTTCGGCGGCGAGCGGCGCCGAGAACACGTGGCTGCGATCGCCCAACTCGAAGGCGAAGCGCGCCGCGTGCAGGAACAGGCGGCGCAGGCCGTGCTCGCGCATGCGCTTGTTGAACTCGCGCTCGCCGTACTTGTCGTCGCCCGCGAGCGGGTGACCGATGTGCCGCGCGTGCACGCGGATCTGGTGGGTGCGGCCGGTGTCGAGCGCCACCTCGACCAGGCTCGCCTCGCCGTGGCGCTGCAATTGCACGAAGCGCGAGCGCGACGGCTTGCCGTCGGCGTCGACCTGCACCATGCGCTCGCCGCCCTGCAGGATGGACTTGCGCAGCGGCGCATCGACGTCCAGCGGCGAGTGCGGCAACGCGCCGGCAATAAGCGCGAGGTAGCGCTTGTCGACGCGGCCGTCGCGGATCGCGGCCTGCAGTGCCAGCAGCGCGGAGCGGCGGCGCGTGAGCACGAGCACGCCGCTGGTGTCGCGGTCGAGGCGGTGGGCGAGTTCGAGCGTGTCGCGCGGGCGCGCCGCGCGCAGCAGTTCGATCGCGCCGAAGCTCACGCCACTGCCGCCATGGCTGGCGATGCCGGCGGGCTTGTCGATCACGAGAAAGTCGCGGTCCTCGTGGAGGATCGCGGTCTGGATGCGTTCGAGCTGGCTCGATGCGGGCGGCGCGTGCTCGCCGGGGCTGGCCACGCGCACCGGTGGGATGCGCACCACGTCACCTTCGGCGAGTCGCTGGTCGGGCTTGGCGCGCGCGCCGTTGATGCGCACCTCGCCGCTGCGGCAGATGCGATAGATGAGGCTGCGCGGCACGCCCTTGAGGCGTGCCAGCAGGAAGTTGTCCAGCCGCTGCCCGGCGCGGTCGTCAGCCACGCTGACGCTCTCCACGCGCGGTGGCGGTGCCGGCGGAGCGGCCGCCACCACGGGTTCGCCACCGCGGGGCGCACCTACGGGTGGGCGGCCGCGCCGTGGCGGCCCGTCCTGCCTGCGCACGCCAGCGCCGCGCGCCGTGGTGCC
>QUBV01000084.1 GCA_014338185.1 Lysobacterales bacterium
CGTGCGCGCGGCGGCGGGATCGGCGGCGAGGCCACCCAGGCATAGCAGCCGCGCCGATAGCTCCAGCACGAGTTCGCGCAGGCGCGGGCAGTGCGCGCGGCCGCACAGCAGGTCGAGGATCGCGCGCAGCTCCAGCGCATTGCCGGCATCGCGGCCGAGCACCTGGCCCATGTCGGTGAGCGCGGCGGCCAGCACCAGGCCGCTGCCGGCGGCCACCTGCTGCATGCGCTGCGCCAGCGCGCACGCCGCCTCCTCGGCGGGTGTCTGCGCGCCGCTGCCGGTCTTGATGTCCAGCACCAGCGCCTGCGCGCCACCGGCGAGCTTCTTGGACAGGATCGAGGCGACGATGAGCTCGGGCACGTCGACCGTCGCACTCACGTCGCGCACCGCGTACAGGCGCCGGTCGGCCGGCACCAGGTCCGCGCTCTGGCCCACGATCGCGCAGCCGACCTCGGCCACCACGCGCCGCAACCGTGCCGCGTCCGGCAGCACGTCATAACCGGCGATGCTTTCGAGCTTGTCGAGGGTGCCGCCGGTGTGGCCGAGGCCGCGGCCGGAAATCATCGGCACGTAGCCGCCGCAGGCCGCCACCAGCGGCGCGAGCGCAAGGCTCACGCAGTCGCCGACGCCGCCGGTGGAATGCTTGTCGAGCACCGGGCCGGGCAGGTCCGACCAGTCCAGGCGCCGCCCCGAATCCCGCAGCGCCAGGGTGAAGTCGCGGCATTCGGCCGCGGCCAGCCCGCGCCAGGCCACCGCCATCGCGAACGCGCCGATCTGGCCATCGCCCCAACTGCCGTCGGCGATGCCGCGTGCGAGCGCCTGCCATTGCGCGGCGCTGAGCGCGCGCCCTTCGCGCTTGGCGCGGATGAGCGCGGCCGCGGAGTCGCCGCTCACGCGGGCGTGGCCAGTTGCGGCAGCAGCGCGTCGTACAGCGCGCTCGCGCCGATGCGCAGGTGCGCGGGCGTGATCCAGGCCTCGCCCAGGCGTTCGCGCGCGAGCTGCAGGTAGGCGCGCGCATCGTCGAGACTGCGGATGCCACCGGCCGCCTTGAAGCCGCAGCGGCCACCGTGCGCGGCGATCACGTCGAGCAGGATCGTGGCCGCGGCCGGCGTCGCGTTGACCTTGACCTTGCCGGTCGAGGTCTTGAGGAAGTCGACGCCCGCGGCGATGCCCAGTTCGGCCGCGGCGCGGATCTGTTCCGGCGCGGCCAGCTCGCCGGTTTCGAGGATGAGCTTGAGCAGCGCGGGCGCGGCGCAGGCCGTGCGCGCGGCAGCCACCACCGCGCGCGCGCCGTCGTGATCGCCCGCGAGCAGCGCGCGCCACGGCAGCACCAGGTCGATCTCGTCGGCGCCGGCGGCCAGCGCGCGCCGCGTTTCGCGCTCGACCCGCGCCGGGTCGCTGCCGCCATCGGGGAAGTTCACCACGGTGGCGATGCGCACCTGCGTCCCCGCGAGCGCGCGCCGCGCCGTGGTGATGTGCTCGGGATACACGCACACCGCGGCGGGCAGGCCGTGCTCGCGCGCACGTGCGCACATGGCCTGGATGTGCGCCGGCGTGTCGTCCTCGCCAAGGCTGGTGAGATCGATCAGTGGCAGCACACGCGCGGCAAGCTCGCGCAGGGAGGGTTCGGTCGCGGACATGAGGGTTTCCCGATGGCGGCGCGCAGGGCGGGTGGTGGCTTCAGGGTGGGTCGCTCGTCCACGGCGCGTCCGGTGGCGCAGGCTGCGGTTGCGGCCGGCCCAGCGGGCGCGGGCGGATCGGCGATCGCGCAAACATGCCTGATCCGCACGCGCCGGTCGAGTGCTGGCGTGGCCGCTGCGCCTCGCGCACCGAAACGTCGCACCCAACCTGCCTGGGCTTGCCTTGCCCGGGTACGACCGGAGTGCCGCGGCGTGCGAGTGCCATGGCACACCCGGCGCGGGGCCGGCGGGATCAGCGTGGCGGGGTGAAACCGAGCGTGGCGGTGGCGCCGCCCTGCGGGCGCGGCGCCAGTGCCACCTGCCAGCCGTACAGTTCGCACAGGCGGCGCACGATGGCCAGGCCCAGGCCGCCACCCTTGCCGACCTTGGTGCCGCGCACGCCGCGCTCGAACAGGCGCTCGGCGTCTTCGGCGGCGATGCCCGGGCCGGTGTCCTCGACACTGACGCGGCCATGGCCGACGGTGATGATGACCTCGCCCGCGGGCGTGTACTTGAAGGCGTTGCCGATGAGGTTGCTCAGCGCCACCGCCACCACCGACGAGGGCGCCACCACTTCCAGCGGCTCGTCGATCTCGATGCGCACGGCCACCGGCTTGTTGGCGATGTGCGGGCGCTGCGAGTCCACCACCTGCTCGACGATCCTGGCCACGTCGGTGGTCTCGCCGTCGGTGGGCGCCTGCCGCTCGCGTCGCGACAGCAGCAACAGCGCGTCGATGAGCTCGCTGCACTGGCGCACCGCGCGTTCGATGCGCTTGAGGCGCTCGCGCGGCTTGTCGGCGAGGTCGGAGGAGGCCTGCAGCAGTTCGGTGGTGCTCGCGATCACCGCGAGTGGCGTGCGCAGCTCGTGGCTCACGTCGGCGTTGAACTCGCGGTCGCGCTGGACCATTTCGGTCAGGCGCGTGGAGTAGGCGTCGAGCGCCTCGGCGAGCTGGCCGACTTCGTCGTTGGCGAAGTGCGTGCGCAGCAGGCGCGGCTGGCCGCTGTCGCTCATCGCGCGCACGCGCTGCACCAGGTCGGTGACCGGGCTCATCACGCGCGCCGACAGCCAGAACCCGAGCAGCAGCGACAGCAGCGCGAACACGAACACCGCGGCCGCGATCGCCACCACGAGCTGGCGCTGGCCGAGCTTCTGCGTGCTCACGTCGAACCACAGGTAGGCCCAGTACTGGTCGTCCTTGTACACGGCCAGCTTGAACGGGCGCAGCGTGCCCTCGCTGCCCACGTCCTCGATGTCGTAGACGCCGGCGTCGTACTTCTGCCATGCCAGCGGCACGGTCGCGGTGCGGCCCGCGCGCACGATCTGGGCGCGGTACAGCGACATCGCCCATGGCGCCGCCGGATCGGGATTGGCGCGCTTGAAGTCGACGAAGTGACGCAGCTCGCGTTCGAGCGTGGAGTTGACGAGCTGGTCCTCGAGCCGGCCGCGCATGTACAGCGTCGCGGCCGCGAACAGCGCCGTGAGGCCGAGGCCGAACAGCGCGAACGAGATGATGATGCGCGAGCGCAGCCTACGTCGGTAGCGCATCCGGATCGACCATGCGGTAGCCGATGCCGTGGCGGGTCTGGATCAGCGGCTTGTCGAACGGCTTGTCGATCTGTGCGCGCAGGCCGTGGATGTGCACGCGCAGCGAATCGCTGTCGGGCAGTTCCTCGCCCCACACGCGCGTTTCCAGTTCCTGTCGCGTCACCACCGACGGCGACGCCTCCATGAGCGTCTGCAGCAGCTTGAGGCCGATCGGGTTGAGCGTGATCGACTTGCCGGCGCGGTTGACCATGAGCGTGTCGAGGTTGAAGCTCAGGTCGGCCAGCTGCAGCACGCGGCTCTTGTTGCCCTTGCCGCGCCGGCCGAGCACTTCCAGGCGCGCGGCCAGTTCCTGCAGCGCGAACGGCTTGACCATGTAGTCGTCGGCGCCCGAGTCGAAGCCGGTGAGCTTGGCATCGAGGGTGTCGCGCGCGGTGAGCATGAGCACGGGCGTCTGCTTCTTGCCCTCGTGGCGCAGCTTGCGGCACACCTCCAGGCCGTCCATGCCGGGCAGGCCCAGGTCGAGCACGATCACGTCGAAGTCGTTGACCACGGCCAGGTGCAGGCCGGTCACGCCGTCGCCGGCAAAATCCACCACGTGGCCCTTGTCGGCGAGGAAGTCGCCGATGTTGGCCGCGATGTCGCTGTTGTCTTCGATCACGAGGATGCGCATGGCTTGTACTCTAGCAGGATGCATCGATGGCGCGTGGCACAGGCCGCGGCGCGAGCGCGCAGCGGCATGGCGCAAGGCGGCGTCGCGGCTGCGGTGCGTTGCAGGTCACACTTGCCGCGACAGATTCCGCGCCTCGCGCCGCACGCGGCGGCCGCCTCGCGCCAATGCGCCGTGGACGCATGCATGCGGGCAGTGCGGCCGATGTACGGCGGGACATGGTCGCGTGGGGCACTGCGGCTGCAGTCGATCCGGCGGGCGCGGATCACGACCCAAATAAAATGACCCAAGGAGGCGCCATTGGGGGAACGCGCCTGCCTTGGGTCAAAAAGCTACTGCCCCGATTACCGTAATCTGCCAGTCACAGGACCTGACTTAGGAGTGTCGAGCAGGACTACAGTGCCGCGGAATATAGGCACGGCCGAATTAAACATGCGTTAAAACCGGCTCAGCGTCCTGTTAAGCCCGCCCCGCCATCACGCTCACGACCCGCCGGCGCTGGTTCCGGCCGCGGATTCCACCGTGGGCCGGCACAGCATCGAACCGGTCTGGCGCTGGCAACCGTCGTCGCTGGCCAGCTCCGCGGGCGGCGCGAACACGAAGGTCTGCACATAGCGCGCCGCGGAGTCGGCGCCGAGGGTGGCCGGATCGAAGCGCCACTGCCGCAGTGCCTGCTCGACCGCGCGCCTGAAGCTGCGGTCGGCGCGGCCTTGCACGCGCACGTCGCGCACCGAGCCGTCGGCGGCGATGGCGAAACTTGCCTCCACCTCGATGCGCGCGGCGATCACCGAACCCGGATAGGCCGGTGCCACCGAGCGCACGATGCGCGGCTTCGGCGGCGCGGCCGCGGGCAGCGGCGCATCGGCGGGCGCCGGCGCGAGGCTTGGCGCCGGCGCGGGGAGCGGGTCCGCGGCCACGGTGGATGCGACCGTGGCCGCGGCGGTCGGCGCCGGCATGGCGGCGATGCTGCGGGTGGCCGCTGCCGCCGCCGAGCTGGCGACGACGGATGGCGCGCTGCCGGCCGGTTCGGCCACGGCGTCGACCGCCACGCGGGGTGCCTGCCAGCGCGGCAGCGCGAGGTCGCGGTAGGCGGGCGCGGACATGCGCAGCTCGACCCAGTCGCTGCCGGGCATGCTGGCCACGAGCCGCTCCACCGGCCGCTGCGCGACGCCGATCCACAGTGCGAGCAAGGCGATCGCGGGCAGCAGCCAGCGACCGCTCGAACGCCGCTCGATGGTCGAGTGCGCCGTCGGCACACCGACGATGCGCTGCACGCGCACCAGCAGCTCGCCACCGGTCGCGGCCGGCATCATCGGCGTGGCCAGGCGCAGTTCCTCCAGCGCCGCGAGTGTGCGCGCATACTCGTGCGACCTGCCGTCGAGCGCGCGCAGCACGAGACGGTCGCAGCACAGTTCGCGCTCGTTGCGCACGTCGCGCGAGATCCAGTGCACCACCGGGTGGTAGAACAGCACGGTCTCCAGCGCGGTCTGCAGCAGGTTGACCAGGTGGTCATGCCGCTGCAGGTGGCCGAGTTCGTGGGCGAGGATCAGCTCGACCTGCTGGCGCGGAAAGCCCAGCGCCACCGCGGCCGGCAGCAGGATCACCGGCCGCAACCAGCCGATCAGCATCGGCGTGTCGACCTGCGCGGTCACCAGCGCCCGCACGCGATGGGCGAAGCCGCAGCGCGTCTTGACCGCTTCGAGCATCGCGTCGATGTGCGCGTGCGCGTTGGCCATGCGCCGCACGATGCGGTCGAGGCGGTGCCACTCGCGCAAGGCGCGCAGCGCGAGCACGCCCACGCCCGCGAGCCACAGCGCGACCAGCCAGGGCAGCAGCGCCTGGATCGCAGCATCGCCGGCGCTCGCAGTGGGCGTGGCCAGCGCGGTCGCGGCATCGGTGATGGCTGCAGCCGCGTCGGGCGTGGTGGCGGCCGGCCACAGTCGCGCGAGCGTGAGCAGCGGCGTGGACGCAAGCAGCGCGAGCGCGCCCAGGCCCAGTCGGTAGCGCGCGCCGCTGGCCTCGCGTGCGAGCAGGCCGCGTGCGGCTGCCCAGGCGATGCCGATGAGCACGCCTTGCCACAGGAAGTGCAGCAGCGTCCAGCCGACGGCGTCGATCCATGGCAACAGCGTGGACATGGTCAGTTCCTTTCGAGGCGGTCCAGCAAGGCGCGGATCTCGTCGAGTTCGGCGCGCGTGGTCTTGTTGCGTCCGCCCAACGCCTGCAGCACGAGCTGCGAGGGCGAGCCGTTGAACACGCGCTGCACGAGGTCGGCGACGAAGCGCTTCTGGGTGCGTTCGCGGTTGACCGCGGCGCGGAACACGTGGGCGCGCTCGGAATCATCACGCAGCACCAGGCCCTTGCCGTACATGATCTGCAGCAGCTTGAGCGCGGTGGTGTAACCGGCGCCTTCGTCGCGGTACAGGGCCTCGTGCACGTCGCGCACGGTACTGGGCCCGCGCTCCCACAGCACGTTGAGGATGGCCAGCTCCGCGTCGGTTGGCCGTGGCGGAAGGTCGTGGCGCGTCATGATCGATCACTCTCCCAATGGCTGGATGATGGCCAGTGCTGGCCGGCGTGCTCCCCGGAGCAACGTGGCATCCTCCACACCGGGTGGGCCGGGACGGACGTGCTCGCACCTGCCGGATGCTAGCAGTCGCCCGCGGCTTGTCAACGAGGCATTTCGTACCAAGCGGGCGGCGCCCGAACTGGACAAATCCGGCCGCGCGCGGCCCAATGGCGGGTCTGCCCAGCCGGGAAGCCACCATGAAGATCGCCTTGCCAGTCCTTGCCGCCGGCGCACTGTGCGCGCTGGCCGCCTGCACCACGACCCCGCCGATGCCAGCCACCCGCCCGACCCCGCCTGTCGCCACCACCACGCCCGCTGCGCCGGAGGACCCGTGGCTGTGGCTGGAGGACATCCATGGCGACAAGCCGCTGCAGTGGGTGGATGGGCAGAACGCGCGCACCGAGGCCGCGTTTGCCGGCACGCCCGGGTTCGAGGCCGCGCGCCGGCAGGTGCTCGCGGTGCTGGAGTCGGACGCCCGCATCCCGGGCGTGGAGAAGATCGGCACGCACTACTACAACTTCTGGAAGGACAAGGACCATCCGCGCGGCATCTGGCGCCGCACCACGCTGGCGCAATACCGCAAGGCCGCGCCGCGCTGGGAGACCGTGCTCGACCTGGACGCGCTCGGCCAGGCCGAGGGCAAGAGCTGGGTGTGGCATGGCGCGCAGTGCCTGCGTCCGCGGGCGCGCCGCTGCCTGCTGTCGCTGTCGCCGGGTGGCACCGACGCGGTGGTGGTGCGCGAGTTCGACGTGCAGGACAAGGCGTTCGTCGCCGACGGCTTCACGCTGCCCGAGGCCAAGACCCAGGTGGCGTGGGTCGACCACGACCATGTGTTCGTGGGCACCGACTTCGGCCCGGGTTCGATGACCCGCTCCAGCTACCCGCGCATCGCCAAGCTGTGGCGGCGCGGCACGCCGCTGGCCGCGGCCACGCTCGTGTACGAGGGCCGCGACGAGGATCTCGCGGTCGGTGCGGTGCGTGACCTCACGCCCGGCTTCGAGCGCGAATTCGTCACCCGCACCATCGACTTCTACACCAGCCAGACCTTCCTGCGCGGCAAGGACGGCAAGCTCACCGCGATCGAGGTGCCGCTCGACGCCAGCGTCGATGCACACCGGCAATGGCTGCTGATCCAGCTGCGCGAGCCATGGACGGTGGCGGGCACGACCTATCCGTCGGGCGCGCTGCTCGCGGCGCCGTTTGATGCGTTCATGGCCGGCGCGCGCGAGTTCGTGGTGCTGTTCGCACCGAGCGCGACCACTTCGCTCGCGGACTACTCGTGGACGCGCCACCACCTGATCCTCAACCTGCTCGACAACGTCGCCAGTCGCCAGGAAGTGCTCACCCCGAGCGCGCACGGCGACTGGCAACGCGCGGCGCTGGTCGGTGCGCCGCCGCTGTCCACGGTCACGGCCAGGGCGGTGGATCCCGACGACGACGACAGCTATTTCCTGCACGTCACCAATTTCCTCGAACCCGACACGCTGTCGCTGGGCACGCTCGGTCGCGGCACCGCGCAGGTGCTCAAGCGTGCGCCCGCGTTCTTCGACGCCGACGCCTACCAGGCCCAGCAGTTCTTCGTGACCTCGAAGGACGGCACCCGCGTGCCGTACTTCCAGCTCGCGCCCAAGGCGCTCAAGCTCGATGGTTCCAACCCGACGCTGCTGTACGGCTACGGCGGCTTCGAGGTGTCGCTGCAGCCGCGCTACAACGGCGTGGTCGGCCAGCAATGGCTGGACAAGGGCGGCGTCTACGTGCTCGCCAACATCCGCGGCGGCGGCGAGTACGGCCCGCGCTGGCACCAGGCCGCGCTCAAGGCCAACCGCCTGCGCGCCTACGAGGACTTCGTCGCGGTGGCCGACGACCTGGTGCGGCGCGGCGTGACCTCGCGCGCGCGCTTGGGCGCGATGGGTGGCAGCAATGGCGGCCTGCTCATGGGCAACATGCTCACGCTCCATCCGCAGCACTTCGGCGCGATCGTGTGCCAGGTGCCGCTGCTGGACATGAAGCGCTACACCCACCTGTCGGCCGGCGCCTCGTGGATCGCCGAGTACGGCGATCCGGACAAGCCCGAGGAATGGGCCTGGATCAAGACCTTCTCGCCCTACCAGAACCTCGCGCCCGGCCGGGACTATCCGCCGGTGCTGTTCTACACCGCCACCAGCGACGACCGCGTCGGTCCGGTGCAGGCGCGCAAGATGGCGGCGCGCATGGAGCAGCTGGGCTACTCCAAAGTGTGGTTCTACGAGAACCGCGAAGGCGGCCATGGCGCGGCCGCCGATGCGCGCCAGTCGGCCTCGATGTGGGCGCTCAGCTACGGCTTCCTGTGGCAGCAACTGGGTGGCGCCGGCCACTGACGCAGGCGCGGGCCGGCCCGCGCATCCGGCGCCGGCCGCGCGGTCAGCGACGCCCGCGATCGCTCGATCGTCGATATCGTGGCGGGTGCGCGAGAGGACGAGATGACGTGTCTGGTCGCGCATCTGCGCGCCTCCGGTCAACTCACCGCCGGATTGATGTTGCGCGCGTTGCTGTCGGGAAATCTTGACCTGTTCCACCATGCGCTGGTGGATCTGTCCGGGCTGCCTTTAAGTCGCGTCACCGCGCTTGTTCACGATCGCGGCGGCGCGAGCCTGCCTGCGTTGCTCACGCGGGCAG
>QUBV01000085.1 GCA_014338185.1 Lysobacterales bacterium
ACCGCCACCGCCACCGCGGCGCCGCCCGTGGCGGCCGCGGCTGCGGCGCGCGACTCGGGTCGGCGCGCCGACATCGAATGCGACGTGGTCGTGCTCGGCGGCGGCCCGGGCGGCTATACCGCGGCGTTCCGCGCCGCCGACCTGGGCCAGGACACGGTGTTGATCGAGCGCTACGACGCACTCGGCGGTGTTTGCCTCAACGTCGGCTGCATTCCGTCCAAGGCGCTGCTGCATGCGGCGCGTGTGATCGACGAGACCTTGCATGCGGCCGACATCGGCATCGAGTTCGGCCGCCCGCGCTTGGACATCGACAAGCTGCGTGCCTACAAGGACAAGGTCGTGGCGCAGATGAACGCCGGCCTTGCAAGCATGGCCAGGCAGCGCAAGGTCAACGTGGTCACCGGCAGCGGCAGCTTCGTGTCACCGCACGAAATCGAAGTCACCGGCGCCGACGGCAGCAAGCTCGTGCGCTTCCGCCACGCGATCATCGCGGTGGGTTCGCAGGCGGTGAAGCTGCCCGGCCTGCCATGGGACGACCCGCGCATGATGGATTCCACCGACGCCTTGCTGCTGGCCGAGGTGCCGCGCACGCTGCTGGTGGTCGGCGGCGGCATCATCGGGCTGGAAATGGCCTCGGTGTACAGCGCGCTGGGCAGCCAGGTGACCGTGGTGGAGTTGTTCGACCAGCTCATGCCCGGCGCCGATGCGGACCTCGTGCGACCGTTGCAGCAACGCCTGGCCAAGCGCTTCGCGGGCATCCACCTCAAGCTCAAGGTGGCCAGCATCGAAGCGGGCAAGGCCGGCCTCAAGGCCACCTTCGAAGGCGACAAGGCACCCGCGCCGCAGACCTACGATCGTGTGCTGGTGGCGGTTGGCCGCGCGCCCAACGGGCGCAGGATCGGCGCCGACAAGGCCGGCGTCACGGTCAACGACCGTGGGTTCATCCCGGTCGACAGGCAGATGCGCACCAACGTGCCACACATCTTCGCGATCGGCGACGTGGTGGGCCAGCCGATGCTCGCGCACAAGGCGACGCACGAAGGCAAGGTCGCGGCCGAGGTTGCGGCCGGGCACAAGAGCGAATTCGTGGCGCGGGTGATCCCGTCGGTGGCCTTCACCGATCCGGAAATCGCCTGGGTCGGCCTCACCGAAACCGAGGCCAAGGCGCGCGGCATCGCCTACGGCGTGGGCAAGTTCCCGTTGGCCGCCTCCGGCCGCGCGGTGGGCATCGGCCGCACCGAAGGCTTCACCAAGCTGCTGTTCGATCCCGCCAGTCAGCGCGTGCTCGGCGGCGGCATCGTCGCGCCCGGCGCGGGCGACTTCATCGGCGAGGTCGCGCTCGCGATCGAAATGGGCTGCGAGGCGGCCGACATCGGCCTCACCATCCATCCCCATCCGACCCTGGGCGAGACCATCGGCATGGCTGCCGAGGTGTACGAAGGCACGGTCACCGACCTGTACCTGCCGAAGAAGAAATAGCCGGGCGGCGCATCGCGACGCCCGGCGCACCTCTCGCGGTGCGGTCCGCGCGCGCTCAGGGGGCGCTGCGGATCAGCACCGAAGTGGCGTCGATCTGCAATTCGCTCGCGGCCGGCGCGCCGGCGCCGTCCTTCTTCAGGTGCTCGATTTCCTTCGCACTCAAGGCCTTCTGGCTCAGCGTGCCGTACACGACCGCCTCGCCCCTGGCATCCTTGGGCACCGCGAAGGCATGGTCGTGCATGTTCACGCGCGCGAACCGGCCGTCGTTGGCGCTGAGCACGAGCCAGCAGCCCTGCATCTGGCACACTTGGGTGATGCGGCCGCTCCAGGCGCCGTGCTTGCCCAGTTGCGCGTCCGGCTTGGCCACCACCTCGTCCAGGCTCACGCTGGCGGGCAGGTTCTCCGGCAGCCGGGCGCCATACACCGCGCCGTCGGCCGTGGTCTGGACCGGCGTGGCGGGACCGAGCTTGGGCATCGCGCCGCCCTTGTGGTGGGCGGCTTCGTCGTGGGCAAGGGCGGGGACTGCAAGCAGCAGGGACAGGGCAAGTACGAGTCGCATGGGCGTTCCTCCGATGGGGTCGGGCATTATCGCACCGCGCCCCGGTTGCCGGCTGCCGGGGCGCATTGGGCGCCGGGCGCCAGCCGTGCGATCATGCCCGGGCTCGTAGTGGGGAGAAGACGGATGATGCAATGGCTGGGCTGGCTGGTGGCACTGCTCGCGATCGCGGGAGCGCTGTGGCTGATGCGCGCCTGGCGCAGCGAGCAGGCGCGCGCCAACGAACTGCTGTACGAAAAAATGGATCTGGAGAACGAACTCGACACCATGCATGCCGAGCGCGTGGCCAATCCGCCGCCCGATCCCGCGCCACCGGCGCCAACGCCCGTGGCCGCCGCCCCACTTGCGCAGGCGCCCGCGGTGCAGGTCGCGCTGGGCCACCTGCACGAGCTGGCCGAGCAGATCGAGGACTATCGCAAGTCCAACCGCGCCTACGACCTCGCGGTGCAGCAGTGCCTGCAGCCGCTGGAACTGCTCATCGGCGCCGACGCGCCCACCATGGCAAGCGCACTGGGCCACATCGACAAGGCACGCAAGCCCTTGTTCAGCGCGCGTGCGGCGGTGCAGAAGTCGCCGCTGCAGCGCTCCGCGACCGCGCTCGATGCCGCCTGCGCGGCGCTCGCCAGCGGCGCGGCCGCGGCCACCGACGACACTGCGCTGGAGACGGAGCACGCCGACACCTCGCCGTGACGCCATGACCGCCTGCCTGCTGTTCGGCGCGAGCGGCATGGTCGGCAGCCGGCTGCTGCCGCGCCTGCGCGAGGCACGGATCGAGGTCATCGCGGTCAGCCGCCAGCCGCGGCCCGCGCAGGCGGGTGTGCACTGGCTGCAGGCCGACCTGCACGCGCCGCTGGCGCCGCCGGCCGGGGTCGATGCGATCATCAGCTGCGGGCCGCTCGATGCATTCGCGCGCTGGCATGCGCAGGCGCGTCCGGCTGCCACGCGCGTGGTCGCGCTGGGCTCGATGAGCCTGGACAGCAAGCGCACCTCGGCCGATGCGGCCGAGCGCGCGCTCGCCGCACGGCTGCAGGCGGCCGAGGATGAACTGTTTGCGAGCGCAGCCGCGCTCGGCGCCAGCGCACTGGTGCTGCGTCCGACCCTCATCTACGGCAGCGGTCAGGACCGGTCGCTCGCGCGCATCGCGCGTTTCGCGCGGCGCTGGCGCATGTATCCACGCCTGTACGGGGCCACCGGGCTGCGCCAACCCGTGCATGCCGACGACCTCGCGCTGGCCTGCACCACACTGCTGGGCATGCCCGAGCTGAGCCGGCGCAGCTATCCACTCGGCGGCGGCGAGCGGCTGAGCTGCGCGCAGATGATCGAGCGCACCTGCGTCTCGCTCGGGATCGGCTGCCTGCCGATCCCGCTGCCGGTCGAACTGCTCGGCTCGGCCCTTGCGGCCCGGCTCGCGCGCGCGATGGGTTGGGGCACGCTGCCCGCGGCCGTGCTCGCGCGGTTGCGCGAGGACCTGGTCGCCGACCACGGCGAGGCCGAGCGCGACTTTGGCTGGGCACCGCGCCCGTTCGAGCCGGCCGCGGCCGATTGGCCGCCGACCGGGTAGTCGCGCGGCCACACCATACGCCACCGCATTTCGCCGCAGTGCAGCGTTGCCAATGCGCGAATGAAGCGCCTAAGATGCCCGGGTTTTCACGATTTCTTTCGCATTCGGGACGCAGCCATAAGGGGCTTGTCATGCAGGTTCGATTGATCGCGCTCGCGGCCGCTGCCGCATTGTCAGTGGGTAGCCTGGTCGCGCCGAGCGCGCACGCGTACGACTACACGGCGCCGGTTGCGCCACGCACCGTGGCCGGCTTCGACCCAAGCCACAGTGTGATTCCGTTCCCGAACAACCTGTTGTTCGCGGGCACCACCGATCTCACGCTCAACATCCCGGTCACCGCGGGTGCATCCGATGCCGGACCCAAGCTGGCGATGAACGCGCAGGATGGCTTCAGCACCACCGCACCGTGGTCGATGACCTTTTCGGCGCCGATCGATCCCGCCTCGCTGGCCGGCAACGTGCACCTGTACGAGGTCACGCTGAGCGGTCCGGCCGGCGCGGTCACCGGCGTCGTGCGCGAGCTGGGCACGCCCGCGGAGTTCGTCGCGGTGCTCGCACCTTCCGACAGCAGCGGCAAGACGCTCGCGATCGTGCCGACCAAGGCCCTCAAGCAGCGCACCTCGTACATGGCCGTGGTCACCACCGGAGTCAGGGACGCGGCCGGCGGTAATGTGCGCGGCTCGTTCACCTACCTGCTCGCATCGGGCAAGCGCGCGCTGTGCGTGAGCGGCCATTCGACCTCGCCCGCGTTCCCCGACGCGACCGCCTGCCAGCTCGAGCCGCTGCGCCAGCTCGTCAATGCGCAGGAAGCCGCGGCACAAGGCGCAGGCATCGCAGCCGGCACCATCGCGATGTCGTGGACCGCCACCACCCAGAGCATCACGCCGACGCTGCAGGCGCTGGCCGCGATCACCCAGGCTTCACCGGCTGCCGAGACGCACACGGCGCCGACGGGCAAGACGCTGGCCGACCTCGGTCTGGGCCTGCCGCCGATCGCCGACATCCACATCGGCACCATCAAGCTGCCGTACTACCTCGCCGCGCCGACCCAGGCCGATCCGCTGGCGCCGCTCACCAAGAACTGGAATGCCGCGCCGGGTGCCTACATCCAGCAGTGCGCGGGCTTTGGGCTCGATCCGACTTCGACCCACCTGACCGCCTGCAATCCGATTCCGGTGGCCAAGTCGGCCGAAGTGGTGCCGCTGTTGCTGACCCTGCCCAATGCCGCATCGGGCAAGACCAAGCCTGCCGCGGGCTGGCCGCTGGTGATCTTCCAGCACGGCATCACGCGCAACCGCACCGACATGTTCGCGATCGCGGGCACGCTCGCGGCGCAGGGCTTCGCGGTGGTCGCGATCGACCTACCCTTGCATGGCATCACCAGCACGAGCCATCCGTTCTACATGGGCAGCTCCTCCCCATTCGCCGCGTTGGGCGCGCACGAGCGCACGTTCAACCTCGACGTGCAGAACAACAGCACCGGCGCACCCGGGCCCGACGGCACGATCGATGGCTCGGGCAGCCACTTCATCAACCTCGCCAGCCTGCTCACCTCGCGCGACAACCTGCGCCAGGGCGTGGCCGACATCATGCAGCTCGCCCATGCCGCCGGCACGCTGCCCAACGTCGATGGCAGCAATCCGCGTCTGGTCGGGCAGTCGCTCGGCAGCATCGTCGGCACGGTCACCATGGCGGTGGATCCGTCGATCAAGACCGCGGTGCTGAGCGTGCCCGGTGGCGGTGTCGCGCGCCTGCTCGATGGCTCGCCGACGTTCGGTCCGGTGATCCGCGCCGGTCTGGCAGCCGCCGGCGTCATCGCGGGGACGCCCGCCTACGACAGCTTCATGCTGGCCGCCCAGACCGTGGTCGACTCGGGCGACCCGATCAACTTCGCCGGCAACGGCACGCTGATCGCGCCGCAGGCCCAGGGCACGCTGCCATACACCAAGAACCTCCTGCTGCACGAGGTCGTGGGCAGCGGTGACATCCCGCCCGACCAGGTGATTCCCAACCGCGTGGCCGGTGCGCCGCTGTCGGGCACCGAACCGCTCATCGCCGCACTCGCGCTGCCGGGGGTGGACCACTCGCTGGCGCCGAGTGCCGACGGCATTCATGCCGCCGCACGCTTCCTGCAGGGTGAGCATGGCTCGCTGCTCGACCCGACGGACTTCCCGTACGCGACGATGGAGATGCAGGGCCAGATGGCAAGCTTCGTGGTCAGCAATGGCGCGGCGCTGGTCGTCAACAACCCGACCGTGCTCAAGCCGGTGACCTCGCCCTGAGTCTGAACTGGAACCGCCCCGGAACAGCGCGCCCCCGAGGCGCGCTGTTTCGTTAGGGCAGCCACTGCGCCGTGGTCGCGGGTACGACCCTCAGTCGAGCCGGATGTCGGCCAGCCGTTGCAACGCTTCGGCGTACCGGGCCGCGGTCGCGGCGATGATCGCGGCTGGAATACGCGGCCCGGGTGCGGTCTTGTCCCAGTCCAGCGTTTCCAGGTAGTCGCGCACGAATTGCTTGTCGTAGCTCGGCGGGCTGGTGCCGACGCGGTACTGGTCGGCGGGCCAGAAGCGCGAGGAGTCGGGGGTGAGCATTTCGTCCATGACGTACAGCTTGCCGTCGGCATCGGTGCCGAATTCGAGCTTGGTGTCGGCGATCAGGATGCCGCGTTCGGCGGCGAAGGCGGCCGCGAAGCGATAGATGGCCAGCGTCGCGGTGCGCACCTGCTCGGCCAGTTCACCGCCGACCAGCGCCACCACCGCATCGAAGCTCACGTTCTGGTCGTGGGCACCCACCGCGGCCTTGGTCGAGGGCGTGAAGATCGGTTCGGGCAGTTGTTCGGCCTGGCGCAGCCCGGTCGGCAGCGGGATGCCGCACACTTCGCCGCGGGCCTGGTAGTCCTTCCAGCCCGAGCCGATGAGGAATCCGCGCACGATGGCTTCGACCGGCACCGGCCTGAGGCGCCGGGCCACCACGCTGCGCCTGGCATAGAGCGCGCCATCGACGCCGGTCGGAAGCACCTCGGCGACCGCGCGGCCGGTCAGATGGTTGGGAATGAGATGCGCCGTGCGCGCGAACCAGAAGTTGGAGATCTGGCACAGCATCTCGCCCTTGCCCGGGATCGGGTCGGGCAGCACCACGTCGAACGCCGACAGGCGGTCGCTGGCGACGATCAGCAGTTCCTGCGCCGACAACGCGTATACATCGCGCACCTTGCCGCGATGGACCAGTTCGAGGCCCGGCAGGTCGGCTTCCACAAGTATGCTCGGCACGCTCGGCTTCCCGCTCGCGAAAGGCGCTCATTGTAGCGGTGCGGCGATGGCGCGATCGCGCTTGCTAGAATCGGCAGCTTCACCGCCGCGACGTTCCCGCCTTCGTGACCAGCGCCGCCTGCCACGCATCCCAACTTTGCCACCGCGTTCGCGCCCGGCACGAGACCAGGCGATGAGGATCGTCGGCAAGATTGTCGGTGGGATCATCGGTTTCGTGGCGTTTCGCAGCCCGTTCGGACTGGCGCTGGGCGTGGCGCTCGGCCACCTCTACGACCAGGCGAGCGCCCGCCCGCCCACGCCGCGCTTCGGCATCGAGTTCATCGGCCCGCTGTTCGCCTTCGCCGGCGCGCTGGCCAAGTCCGACGGCCGCGTGTCCGAGCCCGAGATCAGTGCCGCCGAGGCGCTCATGGGCCGCCTCAACCTCGATCCCGAGCAGCGCCGCGTCGCCATGGCGCGCTTCACGGTGGGCAAGCAGCCCGAGTTCAACAACACGGTGCCGCTGGCCGAGCTGCGCAGCTGGTGCCGCGGTCGCCGCGACCATGCCTTCATCGTGCTCGACCTGCTGCTCGACCTGGTCTACGCCGAGGGCCTGGTGGTGCATCCCAAGCTCGCGCTGGTGCAGAAGCTGTGTTCGGCACTGGGCGTGACCGAGCACGAGCTGAGCGCACTGTCGGCGATGAAGGGCTATGGCCCGGCCTGGCATCGCGCGCAGTACCAGCGCAACGCGCGGCCATCCAGCCGTGACTGGGAGCAGCCCGCGCCACCGCCCCCGCGCCAACCTTCCCAACTCGATCCCTACGAGGTGCTCGGGGTCGCCAACGATGCCGATGATGCGACGATCAAGCGCGCCTACCGCAAGCTCATGAGCCAGCACCATCCCGACAAGCTGGTCGATGCGCCCGACGAGGTGCGGCGTCGCTCGGAGCAGCGCGCCCGCGAGATCAATGCCGCCTACGAACGCGTGCGCGAACAGCGTGGCTTGCGCTGACCTGTGCTGACCACCCGGCCCGCGCGCCGCTGCGGGCCTGCGTGGATCGCATGCGGCGGCGCACGGCGCGAGGCACGCTTTCACCCACGCTCGGGCGGCGGCTATGCTAGTCGGCCAGCGCGCCCACAGGTATTGCCATGGCCCAGCAAAGCCCGATCATCGCTCCGTCGATCCTGTCCGCCGACTTCGCGCGCCTGGGCGAGGAGGTCGACGCGGTCGTCGCCGCCGGGGCGCAGTGGATCCATTTCGACGTGATGGACAACCACTACGTGCCCAACCTCACGATCGGTCCGCTGGTGTGCGCGGCGCTGCGTGCGCACGGCCTCGCCGTGCCGATCGACGTGCACCTCATGGTCAAGCCGGTCGACCGCATCGTGCCCGACTTCGCCAAGGCCGGCGCCAGCCTCATCAGCTTCCATCCCGAGGCGAGCGAGCACATCGATCGCACCATCGCGCTGATCAAGGACCATGGCTGCCAGGCTGGACTCGTGTTCAACCCGGCCACGCCGCTGGTGTGGCTCGACCACGTGCTCGACAAGCTCGACCTCGTGCTCATCATGTCGGTCAACCCCGGCTTCGGTGGCCAGAGCTTCATCCCCGGCGCGCTCGACAAGCTGCGCGAGGTGCGCCGGCGCATTGACGCGAGCGGGCGTGCGATCCGCCTCGAGATCGACGGCGGCGTCAAGGTCGACAACATCGCGCAAATCGCGCGCGCGGGCGCCGACACCTTCGTCGCCGGCTCGGCCATCTTCGGCGAGCGCGACTACGCCGCGGTCATCGCGCGCATGCAGGCCCGGATCGCCGCCGCCTGACGCGCTGCGG
>QUBV01000086.1 GCA_014338185.1 Lysobacterales bacterium
CGGGCGCGCGCGGCGGCAGCCGCGGGCGCACCAGGGGCATCGGGCACACCGGGCGCACCGGGCGCGGCGCATGCAGCGGCGGAAACGCCTCAGTTCTCGACGCTGCGCAACCTGCTCGCGGCACGCCGACGCGCCCAGGGACCGACCGCGTCCGCGCCGTCCGCGCGGCTGCCGTCGATCCCGCGCGACGACCTGCAGCAGGTGCTGGCGAGCATGCAGCGCGACGCGGTGTCGAGCCCGGGCAAGCGCTACGACAGCGAGCGCTTCCGCAACACGCTCGCGGTCAAGCTGCGCAGTGCGGGCGAGCGCGGCAGCGCGGTCGGCCTGACCGGCGAGGACCAGGACACGGTCGAACTCATCAACATGCTGTTCGACTACGTCACGCGCAACATCCGCGAGGACAGCCTCGCGCGTCCGCTGGTCGGGCAACTGCACGTTCCGGTGCTGCGCGCGGCGCTCACCGACAAGACCTTCTTCACGCGCCGCGACCATCCCGCGCGCGAGCTCATCAATACCATCGCCGAAACCAGCGAACGCTGGCTCGACGACGCCGAGGCCGACCCCGAGCTCGCGGAAAAGATGCGCATGGTGGTCGACCAGGTGTGCTCCTCGTTCAACGGCGACCCTGCCGTGTTCGAGGGCATGGCGCACGACCTGGACCAGCACCTCAAGCTGCTGATGCGGCGTGCCGACGCGGCCGAGCGACGCCACGTGGAGGCGGCCAAGGGTCGCGACCGGCTCGCGCTCGCGCGCGAGACCGCGCGCGCCGCGATCGCAGGCCTGCTCAAGAACCGCTCGCCGTCGCCGCGCCTGCGCACCCTGCTCGAGGAAACCTGGACCGACGCGCTGGCGTTGAGCGCGCTGCGCGGCGGTGCCAGCAGCGCGGAGTTCATGCAATGCCTGGACGTGGCGGCCGAACTGGTCGCGCGTGGCATGCGTCCGCTCGGCGGCAGTCCCGAGGACGTCAAGCTGCGGCGCGATGCGGCCACGCACCTGACCGCGGTGGGCCTGCACGAAGACGAGATCAACGGCCTGCTCGACAACCTGTTCGCCGAAGCGCCCACCGATGCGGCGCTGGCCCAGCTCGAGCGCATCGACCAGGCCCTGCGCGACAAGCCGCGCCTGGGTGGCGAGACCGCCAAGCGCCCGGAGAAGCCGGCAACACCGCTCAACGCGGCCGAGCAGAAGATGCTCGACCAGATCATGCGCACCGCCTTCGGCACCTGGTTCGAGTTCACCAAGAACGCGCAAGGCGAAACCGTGCGGCGCAAACTGGCCTGGTTCTCGCCGATGACCGGCAATTGCCTGTTCGTGAACCAGCGCGGCGCACGCATCGAGGATCTCACGCTCGAACTGCTCGCACGCGAGATGGCCTGTGGCCGCGCGCGCGTGGCTCCGGTCGAACGCAGCCGCTTCGTCGACCGCGCCTGGAAGGCGATCGTCGACCTGCTGCGCCCGCGCGGCAACGCCTTGCCGATCGGCGAGGTGACGGCATGAGCACGCACCAGAAATTCCGCGCCGCGCGCAAGCGCCCCGACCAGTCGATCGCGATCGTCGACCAGATGACCGGCGAGCGCATCGGCCACCTCGGCAACCTGTCGCTGACCGGCATGATGGTGGTGTGCGAACGCCCGGTGGTCGAGGATGCGCTGTACCAGTTGTCGTTCGGACTGGGCGATGGCGTGGGCACGCGCAACGTCGAGGTCGGCGCACACCAGCAGTGGTCGGCTCCCGGCACCGTGCATGGCCAGCAGTGGGTCGGCTTCCACTTCATCGACATCTCCGAGCCCGACGAGGCCGCGCTGCAGCACTGGCTGGAAACGGCCGAAGACGCCGATTGATTCCTCGCGCCCCCGCGCAGCCGGCGATCGCGTCGCCCGCGATACGCGGCGCTGGCGGGTGGGCCCGGTAGGTCGCTGCGCGCTAGCGCGCGCGCGCGCCCGCCTCACGCGGCGCGGTCGCATAGGCGCGCAGGAACATGTCCACGCTCGCGTGCAGGTGTCGCTCGATCTCGGCGGGGTCCGACACCATCGTGCAGCCGCACAGCATGCGCGCGTGCGGCTCGCCCTTGAGCAGGCTGAAGAACTGCGAGGCCGCGCACGGCACGTCGTCGATGTCGAGCTTGCCCGCGGCGACCTCACGCTGCAGGAAGTGCTGGAAACCCGCTTGCAGGCGCTGCGGCCCGGCCTCCCAGAACAGCTGCGCAAGCTTGGCCGACAGCGCCGAGCCCGAGGTGAGCAGGCGATGCAGCGCGATCGACTCGGGCGCGGTCACCAGGGCGAAGAACGCACGCGCGATCGCCACCAGCTGGCGCCGCAGCGGTCCCTGCAGGTCGACGTCGAACAGGGCCTCGGGCATCTGTTCCTCGCAGCGTTCGCGGATCGCCGCGGTAAACAGCGTCTCCTTGTCGCGGAAGTGACTGTAGACCGTGAGCTTGGACACTCCGGCCTCGGCCGCGATCGAATCCATGCTGGTGCCTTCGAAACCATGGTCGAGGAACAGGCGCTTGGCGGCGGCAAGGATCGCGGCGCGCTTTTCCAGGTCCTTGGGGCGGCCCGGACCGCATGAGCGCGTGCTGGGTGGGGTGGCGGCGGCTGGTTTCATGGGTGACGAACGACACTGGCTCCGGTGGACGCATGTGGATACTATACCGGCTGGTTTTTTAATGACCATGCCAGCGGTGGACCGGTGGCTGGTCGTGATTGTGGGACCTGGCCCGCTTGCGCGCGTTGTCGCGGGTCAAGAGCCGGGTCCGCTGGTTCAAGCCTCTCGCCGCACCGTCCCGGGTCACCTCCCTCCCCGCGACCGGGCCGGTGCGGTCGGGAGCGCCTCGTGCGGACGATTCCGGGCGCCGGACCACGCAGGCCGGTGATTGGCACGCTGCTTGCTCGATCACTCCAGCGCAACCCGACCGCTAAAGGCGGGCGACCGCGACGGCAAACCGCGGCACGGCATGCGGCGTTGCGACGTACACTGCCGATACCGTCCGCGGTGTCCGCGGGCGGACGCCTGCGGACGGTTTGCGCAGGTCATCCGGCCGACCGCGGCGGCGCGATGACTTCCGGCACTTCGAGCCATGCCGGGCGTAGCCAAGGATGGGTTTGCCGGCACCGCGACATGTCCCTATCCTTGCCAGTTCTTTTGTCCCAGCCTCCAGGAAACGCGCCCATGTCGATCCATACCGAACTGGCCCGGCACAACATGGTGGAAAACCAGATCCGGCCATGGGAGGTGCTCGACACGCGCGTGCTCGACACCCTGCGCGAAGTGCGCCGCGAGGCATTCGTGCCCGAGCACCTGCGCCATCTGGCCTTCGCCGACCTCGCCCTGCCGCTCGGCCATGGCGAGGTCATGTTCAAGCCGGTGATCGAAGGCCGCATCCTGCAGGCGCTCGCGCTGGGCGGCGATGAGCGCGTGCTCGAAATCGGCACCGGCAGCGGTTTCCTCACCGCCTGCATGGCGCGCCTGGCGGCTTCGGTCACCAGCGTCGAGCGCCACGCCGACCTGGCCAACGCCGCGCGCACGCGCCTGGCGCACGCCCACGCCGGCAATGTGCGCGTGGAGACCGGCGATGCGCTGGGCGAGGCACGCACCAGCGAGACCTTCGACGTGGTCGTGCTCGGCGGTGGCGCATACGTGGTGCCCGAGCAGCTGCGCGCCTGCGTGCGCCCGGGCGGCCGCCTGTTCGCATTCGTGGGTGAGTCACCCGTGCTGCAGGCCGTGCTCGCCACCCGCGAGGGGCCCGCGCAGTGGTCGCAGCAAAGCCTGTTCGAAACCGATGTTCCCTATTTGCACAATGCCGAGCCGCCGCGCCGCTTCAGCCTGTGACCTGCGCCGATTGCGCCGCCCTGTTCGCGAGGAACCCCCGATGATCCGTATCCGCCTCCTGTCCATCGCCCTGCTCGCCGGCTGCACCGGCGTTGCCCACGGCGAAGACCTGCTGCAGATCTACCAGCTCGCGCGCAACAGCGATCCGACGCTGGCGGGCGCGCAGGCCAACAAGCTCGCCACCGACGAGTCGGTCACCCAGGCGCGCGCGCAATTGCTGCCGCAGATCGGCATCAACCTCAACTTCTCGCGCGCCCGTTCGGGCGATGATGGCGACCTCGAGGTGCTGGTGGATCCGCTCGATCCGGCGCAGGGCTACGTGACGGTCGACGGCGTGAGGCGCACGGTCAATACGCGCAGCACCAGTGCGACGCTCAACCAGAGCATCCTCGACATCAGCAAGTGGACCGCGCTCAAGGCGAGCCGCTACAGCGCCCAGGCTGGCGCAGCCAGCTACGACGCCGCCCAGCAGCAACTACTGATCAGCACCGCGCAGGCCTACTTCAACGTGCTCACCGCGCTCGACGCACTCAAGTTCGCCGACGCCAACGAGAAGGCGCTGGCGCGCCAGCTCGAACAGGCACAGCAGCGCTTCGACGTGGGCCTGGCCGCGATCACCGACGTCAACGACGCCAAGGCCCAGCACGACCAGGCGGTGGCGACCGTGATCAACAACCGCAACGCGGTGGACACCGCGCGCGAAGCGGTGCGCCAGCTCACCAACCAGGAGCCGGGCGAGTTCAAGCACCTGCGCGAGGACATCCCGCTCACGCATCCGACACCGGACGATCCGGCGGCCTGGGTCGAGGTCGCGCTCAAGCAGAACCCGTCGTTGCAGGCGGCCTCGCTCAACGTCGACGTCGCCAACGCCAACATCGCCAGCGCGCGCGCGGGCCACCTGCCCACGCTCGATGGCTCGCTCACCTATGGTCGCACCTCCAGCTGGAACGACGTGCGCTATGGCGGCCTGCCCTCGTCGCATGGTTATGCGGGCGAGCCGCGCTGGGGCAGCACGGTGATGCTCAGCCTCAACGTGCCGATCTTCAGTGGCGGCTACACCCAGTCGCGCGTGCGCCAGTCGATCCACCAGCGCGACTACGCCCAGGACCAGTTCGAACTGGGCCGGCGCCAGATCGAGGCCGCCACCCGCAACAACTTCCGCTCGGTCATCGCCGGCGCGAGTGCGGTCGAGGCCACGCGTGCGGCGGTGGTGTCGGCGCAGAGTTCGGTCGAGGCCACCCAGGCCGGCTACGAGGTCGGCACGCGCACCATCGTCGACGTGCTCATCAGCCAGCAAACGCTGCTGCAGGCGCAAAGCCAGTATTCGGCCGCACGCCACGCCTTCGTGATGAACGGCCTGTTGCTCAAGCAGGCCGCGGGCGTGATCGAGGTCAAGGACCTGGAAGCGATCAACGCGCTGCTCGAATGAGCCACGCGGTTCAGCCGGGCGGCGCCAGCATCACCTGCTGCACCAGCGCCATCGTGCGCGCGACCGCGCCGCGTTCGCGCTCGATGACCGCGTAGGCGGCCTCGCCCATGCGCTTGCGTTCGGCATCGCGCGAGAGCAGACCGAGTACCGCGGCGCCCAAGTCGTCACCGTCCTCGACGCGCAGCACCGCGCCCGCATCCACCAGGTTCTGCGTGACCTCGGCAAAGTTGAAGGTCTGCGGCCCGACGATGACCGGCCGCGCCAGCGCGGCCGGTTCCAGCAGGTTGTGGCCGCCCACGGGCACGAGGCTGCCGCCCACGAAGGCGACGTCGGCCGCGGCATAGAAATCGAGCAGCTCGCCCATCGAGTCCGCCACGAAGCACTGGCAGGCCGGATCGGCAGTGCCGTCCTCGCTGCGGCTGCGCGTGCTGAAGCCGCAGGCATGGCAGGCGGCCACCACGGGCTTGAAGCGCTCGGGATGGCGCGGCGCGATCACGAGCAGCGCGTCGGGAAAGCGCCGCAACACCTCCGCGTGCGCCTTGAGCACGGCCATTTCCTCGCCTTCGTGCGTGCTCGCCGCGATCCACACCGGCCGCGTGGCGCCCGCCGACTCGCGGAACAGCCGGCCGCGCTCGTGCACCGCCGGCGCCACCACCATGTCGAACTTGAGGTTGCCGACCGTGGCCACGCGCTCGGGCACGGCCCCGAGCGCGAGCAGGCGGTCGTAGTCGGCGCTCGACTGCGCCGCGACCATGCTCACGCAGCGGATCGCACGCCGCGCCAGCGGCTGGATCGGCCAGTAGCCGCGCAGGGACTTTTCCGACAGGCGCGCATTGGCCACCACGATCGGGATGCCACGCCTCTGGCAGGTCATGAACAGGTTGGGCCAGATCTCGGTCTCCATGATCACCGCCAGGCGCGGGCGCACGCGGTCGAGGAACCGCCGCACCGCGCTGGTGAGGTCATAGGGCAGGTACACATGGAACACGCGCTCGCCAAACAGGCGCTGCACGCGTTCGGAGCCGGTCGGCGTCACCGTGGTGATGACGAAGCGCGAATCGGCGTAGCGCTGCATCAGCGCCTCGATCAGCGGCACCGCCGCATTGACCTCGCCCAGCGACACCGCGTGCACCCAGATGCTGGCGTCGATGTGCGGATCGGGGAAGAATCCGAAGCGCTCGCGCCAGCGCGCCAGGTAGCCGTGGTACTTGATGCCGCGCGCCGTGAGCCGATACAGCACGAACGGCGTCAGGAGGTACAGCGCAAGGGCGTAGAAGAAACGCTGGAACACGGTGCGGCGCGCGATGGAAGGTGGCGCAGTATAGCGGCCGCCCAGGTTCGGCCGCAGGCAGTCCACGGCAGCCTTCGTACACGGCGGCGGGGCGGGGCGCCGCGCAGCGTGACCCGGTCCACACAATCGTGGCGCTCACGCATAATCGGCCGATGGCGCAATCCCCACCGCCCTTCCGCCTCGCGCTGCTGTCGCCGCTGCATTGGCCGGCCTGGCTCGGGCTCGGCCTGATCTGGCTGGCCGCGCGCCTGCCGCGGCGCGGGCTCATGGCCGGCGCGCGCGCGCTGGGCGGGCTCATCGCGCGCCTGCCCGGACAACGCCGGCGCGTGGCCGCCACCAACCTCGCGCTGTGCTTTCCCGAACTCGACGCGGCCGCGCGCAGCCGCCTGCTCGCGGACAACCTGCGCGACGCCGGCTGCATGCTGGCCGAGTTCGCGCTCGCCTGGCTCGGCAGCGACGCCGCGATCGCGCGCATCCCGGTGGACATCGATGGGCTCGAACACCTGCAGGCGGCGCGCGCGGGCGGACGCGGCGTGCTGCTGGTGGGCGCGCATTTCTCGCACCTGGAGCTGTGCGCACGGCTGGTGTCGCGACGCATTCCGATCGCGGGCATGTACCGCGAACACGCCGATGCCGCATTCGAGTGGGCGATCAAGCGCGCGCGTCTGCGCTATGCCGAGGCGATGTTCAGCAAGGACGAGTTGCGCGCCTCGATCCGCCACCTCAAGCAAGGTGGCATCCTGTGGTATGCGCCCGACCAGGACATGCGCGGCAAGGAGGTGGTGTTCGCGCCGTTCTTCGGCGTGCCGGCCGCGACCATCACCGCCACCCACCACCTGGCGCGGCTGTCGGGAGCCGCGGTGATCGCGTTCTTCCACCAGCGCACGGCGCACGGCTATGCGATCCGCCTGGCACCGGCACTGGCCGATTTCCCCAGCGCCGACGTGGTCGCCGACACCACCCGCATCAACGCCTGCATCGAGGCGATGGTGCGTGCGGCGCCGAGCCAGTACCTGTGGCTGCACAAGCGATTCAAGCGGCGAATCAAGGATCGCCTATCCACCACATCCATGGCTCCCACTCCTTTTTATTGGTCGAGCGAAGGCCCCTTTGCCCCAGCCGGGGAAAACTGAAACAGGACTCTCCGCGACCCGCCATTGCTTGATCGCGCCGGCAACCAACTCGTTTGCCCGAGACGGCTTCGTGGCCCATCGCCTTCCGTGGACAGCAGCCGAAAGGTCGGAATCCCCTCCTCGGGCATGAGCAGTTCCAGGTCCGCATCGAATCGATCTTGCACGAACAACCGAGCCAACGCCTGCACGATTTCCATCCCCTTGCTGCCTGGCAGCAGGCTCACGAAGGTGTCGTGACTCATGGGACCCATCGTGAGGCGAAAGCTGGATTGCCGGTTGATGACTCGGTTCCCGAGCGCACAATCCCGTCCCAGCACGCAGTTCTGCCCGCCCAGCGTCGACTGTTGTTCCGCGGGAATCGCCACCCATCGGCCGGTGCATTGGGTGATCCGCACTTCAATCCCATTGAAAAAATCGCTCAAGACCCCCTCCAGCGCCGACGCCGACCTCGGCCGCTGACTGAACAACCCCGCATACCGAAGAAGCCGGCTGACGGGCAGCCCGGTCTTTTCCGCCGCCTCCTTCGCACCCAAGCCGAGGAAGGCCAACATGCGCTGTGAAAAGGGATCTTCGCCGGACGGTTCGAATTGGATGTGGTAACGGTATTTGACCCAGGAGCGGTAGAACAATGACAGCAACCGGTGGTGAAACAGATCCAGGAAGGAGCGAACTACCTCCTCACCCTCCTCTTGAGCGATGAGATCTTCGGTGTAGAAGGGCGGCAACGGCGAGGTGGTCCCGTAGAGTCCCAAAAATGTCGTAGTCACACGGAACCGCGGCGGCTGCGTTCCGGTCTTCTCCAGACCGGCGATATCAGAGACAGGAAACGCGAAGGAAAGCTCCGGTCGAAACCGAAGGGCCTCCCCCTCGGCCGACCCTTCACCGCCGACCGCCGCCCTGGGACGGCAGAGCCGCTCCACGAGCGTGACCAATTGGAAGAAGGAGTAGTCCTGCGCCCTCCGAAGCAGATCCGCGATCAGAGGAT
>QUBV01000013.1 GCA_014338185.1 Lysobacterales bacterium
AAAGCCGATGATCTGTTCTTCGGTGAACCGCTTCTTCATGTCCGCCCTCGCTGGGTTGGCGGACTCTACTGAAGTCGGACTGGCACTGAAAACGGGGGGCAGGTCAAAACCGAGAACGGTTGGGCGTTGAATAGTGGTGGCCAGGGACGGACTGCGCCCGCCGGGAGCGGGCGCGAACGGCGCAGCCGGCCCGCAGGGCGAGCGCCATGGAGGGCGCGAGTCATCGAACCGCGCGGTTCGATTCACGCGCAGATGTGCCGCCGCCGCAGGGAGGCAGTCCGAAGGGATATGGAGAAGTGGTGGCCAGGGACGGAATCGAACCGCCGACACGGGGATTTTCAGTCCCCTGCTCTACCAACTGAGCTACCTGGCCATGCGTGTGCATGTGTGCGGACCGGCCAGTCCGCAGCGGGCCGCGTATTAGAGCCGCGCACGCGATCGACGTCAAGCGCCGCGACGCCACCAACGTGGCCCGGCGCCGCACTGCCCGCGTCGATGCCTGCGCCGCGCATCACGCGTGGCGTGATTGGGGAACGACTGCGCCACGCCGCACATCGCGCCAGCGCATGCACGGCCTTGCCGACTCGCGCGGCACCGCGACCTGTGGCCTATGCCGATACCGGCGCGAGGCCCGATAATGGCGCATGGCTGCCGCCACGCGCGCATGGAAACGCTGACTCCCGACTCGCCTTCGCACGCCGACGCCGCGCTCGACGCGACTGCGCGCGCGCTGCCCGCGGGCGGTGCCGCGCTGCGCACCGCGTTTCCGGTCCTGCTCATGCTGAGCACCTGCCACCTGCTCAACGACATGATCCAGTCGTTGCTGCCGGCGATCTATCCGCTGCTCAAGGACAGCTTCGCGCTGAGCTTCGGCCAGGTCGGCCTCATCACGCTCACGTTCCAGCTCACCGCCTCGCTGCTGCAGCCGCTGGTGGGCATCTACACCGACCGGCGGCCGTTGCCGTATTCGTTGGCGCTGGGCATGGGCTGCACGCTGACCGGGCTGCTGCTGCTGGCGCACGCGCCGAGCTTCCCGGTGCTGCTGCTCGCCGCCGCGCTGGTTGGCTCGGGCTCGTCGGTGTTCCATCCCGAATCCTCGCGCGTGGCGCGCATGGCTTCGGGCGGCCAGCATGGGCTCGCGCAATCGGTGTTCCAGGTCGGCGGCAACGTCGGCTCGGCGATCGGTCCGCTGCTGGCCGCGTTCATCGTGATGCCGCGCGGCCAGGCCAGCGTGGGCTGGTTCGCCCTGGCCGCACTCGTGGCGATCGCGCTGCTGGTGCGCATCGGCGGCTGGTATCGCGTGCAGTTGCCGGCCTACCGCGCGGCCCAGGCGCGCGCCAAGCACGGCGGCAGCGCGTATCCGCGCCGCGTCATCGTGCGCACGATGGTCGTGCTCGGGCTGCTGATCTTCTCCAAGTACTTCTACCTCGCGAGCCTGTCCAGCTACTACACGTTCTACCTCATGGAGAAGTTCGCGCTGAGCGCGCAGCAGTCGCAGCTGCACCTGTTCTATTTCCTCGGCGCGGTCGCGGCGGGCACGCTCGCGGGTGGTCCGATCGGCGACCGCATCGGGCGCAAGTACGTGATCTGGGTGTCGATCCTGGGCGTGCTGCCGTTCACGCTGCTGCTGCCGCACGCCAACCTGCTGTGGACCACGATCCTGAGCATCGTGATCGGCCTGGTGCTGTCGTCGGCGTTCGCGGCGATCCTCGTCTACGCGCAGGAACTCGTGCCCGGCCGCACCGGCGTGATCGCGGGCCTGTTCTTCGGCTTCGCCTTCGGCATGGGCGGACTGGGCGCGGCGGTGCTCGGCCAGCTCGCCGACCACATCGGCATCGAGGCGGTGTACGCGATCTGCGCGTGGCTGCCCGCGATCGGCCTCATCACCTGGTTGCTGCCCAACACCGATCCTCACCAGCCGCGCTGATAGGGCTCGGGCACCCGCAGCGTCGCGCCCAGTTCGGCCGCGGCGCGCCGTGCGAAGTAGGGATCGCGCAGGTGCTCGCGGCCGAGCAGCACGAGGTCGGCCTGCCCGGCCGCGACGATCGCCTCGGCCTGGCGCGGCTCGGTGATGAGTCCGACCGCGGCGGTGGCGATGCCGGCTTCACTGCGAATGCGCGCGGCGAAGCCGACCTGGTAACCCGGCTCGGCCGGAACGTTCGCGTGCGCGACGAGGCCGCCCGATGAGCAGTCGATGAGGTCGACGCCATCCTCGCGCAGCCAGTGCGCGAGTTCGACGCATTGTTCGATGTCCCAGCCGCCCTCGACCCAGTCGGTGGCCGACACCCGCACCGCCAGCGGCCGCGGCCGTGGCCATTGCGCGCGCACCGCGGCGACCACCGCGCGCAGCAGCCGCGCCCGCCGCTGCAGGCTGCCGCCATGGTCGTCCTCGCGGTGGTTGGCCAGCGGCGACAGGAACTGGTGCAGCAGGTAGCCGTGCGCGGCGTGGATCTCGATGAGGCCAAAGCCCGCGCGCGCCGCACGCCGCGCGGCCGCACCGAACGCCTCGACCACCGCGGCGATGCCGGCAGCATCGAGCGCCTGTGGCGGCGGGCCGTGCGCGTGGTGGGCCAGCGCCGACGGCGCGAGCGGGGTCCAGCCGCCATGCGCCGGCGACAACGGCTGGCCACCCTGCCAGGGCACCGCGCACGAGGCCTTGCGTCCCGCATGTGCCAACTGGATTGCAGGCACCGCGCCCTGCGCGGCGATGAACGCGGCGATCGGTTGCCAGGCCTGCGCTTGCGCATCGTTCCACAGCCCGGTGTCGGCCGGCGTGATGCGCCCGGCCGGCGTGACCGCGGTGGCTTCGGCGAACACGATGCCCGCGCCGCCGACCGCGCGGCTGCCCAGGTGCACGTGGTGCCAGGCGTTGGGCAGGCCATCGCGCGCCGAGTACTGGCACATCGGCGACACGCCGATGCGATTGCGCAGCGCGAGCGCACCCAGGTTCCACTCTTGCATCAACTGCATCGTCGCCCCATCGACATGCCGCGGCTGCGGCGCGGGCCACCCTACCCGACCATCGGGCACTTGCGCGAGCCGCGGATTCGGCCACGATACGGAGTTTGTCCATGGAGTCCACCGATGCGCTGGCCACTGCTGCTTGCCCTGATCCTCGCCACCTGCGCCGGTTGTGCCAACACCCCGGCGACCACTGCTGCGACCACCGCCGCGCCGGCAAGCGCTGCAGCGACGTCCGCCGCGCCCGCAGTCGGTGCCACGAGCGACCGGCCACTCGTGATCCTCGTGTCGATCGACGGCTTTCGCCCGGACTACCTCGACCGTGGCGACACGCCCACGCTCGCTGCATTGGCCGGCGCGGGCGTGCGCGCCAAGTCGATGCAGCCGGCGTTCCCGACGCTGACCTTCCCCAACCACTACACGCTCGTGACCGGGCTCTACCCCGACCACCACGGCATCATCAACAACCGCTTCCGTGATCCCGTCAGCGGCGCCGCATTCGTGTTCAAGGACCGCGACACCACCGCCGATCCGTCCTGGTGGGGCGGCGAGCCGATCTGGATCACCGCGCAGAAGCAGGGGCTGCGCACGGCCACGATGTTCTGGCCCGGCTCCGACGTCGCCATCACCGGCGTGCGCCCCGACCACTGGCTGTACTTCGACGGCAGCATGACCTCGGACGAGCGCGTCGACCACCTGCTGCAGTGGATCGACCTGCCCGCGGCGCGGCGACCGCAGTTCTACACCCTGTATTTCGACACGGTCGACCATGCCAGCCACTCGCATGGGCCGCAGTCGCGCGAAGTCGACGCCGCGTTGCGCGAGGTCGATGCCGCGATCGCGCGCCTCGTCGCCGGCCTGCGCCAGCGCGACCTGTACCGCCACACCGACCTCGTGATCGTGTCCGACCATGGCGGCGCGCAGACGTCCAAGGCGCTGCGCACCTATCTCGACGAGGTGGTGCCGCTGGACGATGTCAAGGTCGACAACTACGGCGTGCTCGCCACGCTCAGCCCGCGCCCGGGCAAGACCGCGAGCGTCGAGCGCGCGCTGCTCAAGCCGCATCCGCACATGCAGTGCTGGCGCAAGGCGCAGCTGCCCGCGCGCCTGCACTACGGCAGCAACCCGCGCCTGCCCGCGATCGTGTGCGTGGCCAACACCGGCGGCGTCATCACCGATCGCGCCTACGAGCAGAAGCGGCGCTTCTTCTCGGCAGGCGAGCATGGCTACGACAATGCCGATCCGCAGATGCAGGCGCTGTTCATCGCGCACGGGCCGGATTTCCGCAGCGGCCTCGTGGTCGATGCGTTCCCCAACGTCGACGTCTACCCGCTGCTCGCACACCTGTTGCGCATCACGCCCGCGGCCAACGATGGTGACTTCGCCACGGTGGCGCCGATGCTGCGCGACGCGCGGCGCTGATGCTACCCGCCGGGCGCGCTCACGCGGCGCGCTGCAGTGCCTGTGCCACGCGGCGGTAACGCGCGGCGATGCGCTCCTCGTCGTGGTGGCGGAAACCGCGCACCAGCCAGCGTCCGCCCACCATCACGTCGCGCACGAGGTTGGTGTTGCCCGCGAACAACCAGCTGTCGATCGCGCTCGCGCTGTCGCGACCGGCCAGCAGCGGCGCCGCGTCGTCGAGCACCACGAGGTCGGCGCGGCCACGGTCGAGCCGGCCCAACTCCACGCCGCTGGCCTGGGCGCCGCCCGCGAGCGCGTGCGCGAACAGCACTTCGCCCGTGCTCGTGACCACGTCGTTGGCACTCACGTTGCGATGGTGGCTGAGCAGGCGCTGGCCGTATTCGAGCCAGCGCAGTTCCTCCACCGGCGACACCGAGATGTGGCTGTCCGAACCGATGCCGAACACGCCGCCCGCGTCGAGCCAGGCGCGCAGCGCAAACAAGCCGTCGCCGAGGTTGCCCTCGGTGGTGGGGCACAGGCCCGCGACCGCGCCGCTCGCGGCCAGCCGCTGCGTCTCGCCCGCGCTCAGGTGGGTCGCATGCACGAGGCACCAGCGCGTATCCACCGGCGCGTGGTCGAGCAGCCAGTCGACCGGCCGCGCCTGGCGCAGTCCGAGGCAGTCCTGCACTTCGGCGAGCTGCTCGGCGATGTGGATGTGCAGCGGCCCCGTGTCCGCCACATCGCTCGCGAGCACCGTCTGCAACGCCGCGGGCGGCACCGCGCGCAGGGAATGCAGCGCGAGGCCGACCTGCAGCAGCGGCGATTGCAGGCGGCGCAAGCGCGCCACGAGTTCGAGGAAGGCATCGACCTCGTGACCGAAGCGGCGTTGCCGCGCGGCCAGCGCGCGTCCGTCAAAGCCGCCACTCATGTACAGCGTCGGCAGCAGCGTGAGTCCGATGCCGGCCTCGCGCGCGGCCTCGACCAGCGCCAGCGACATCTGCGCCGGGTCGGCGTAGGGCCGACCGTCGGGCTGGTGATGCAGGTAGTGGAACTCGCACACCTGGGTGTAGCCGGCCTTGAGCATCTCCACGTACAACTGCGCCGCGATCGCCTGCAGCTCATCCGGACCGATGCGACCGGCGAATGCGTACATGACCTCGCGCCAGCTCCAGAAGCTGTCGTGGGCCTGCGCCGCCGACGCGCCGCGGCGCTCGGCCAGGCCCGCCATCGCGCGCTGGAACGCATGCGAATGCAGGTTGGGCATGCCCGGTACCACGAAACGGCCGATGCGCTCGCTGCCGGCGGCGGCCGCGACCGGCGCGGCGGGTGCGTGGAAGCGGCCGTCGACCACGCGCAGCGCCAGCGCGTCGTGCCACGCGCTTGCCAGCCAGGCATGGTCGGCGCACAGGGACAGATCGGACATGGCGGTCTCGCCAGCGGCAAAAGCCGCAGCCTAGCCGCGTGCCCGCCCGGATGCCAGCCGCGCGCATCGCGGTGGCACGCTCTGGGATAATGCCCGGCACAGCCACGAGTGGAAGGCGAACGCCGATGAATGCACCCTGGGATGGCCTGTGGCTGGACTGTCGCCTGGCCACGATGCAGGGCGAGGACCTGGGCCTCATCGAGGACGGCGCACTGGGCTGGCGCGACGGCCTCATCACCTACGCCGGCGCCCGCGCGCAGCTGCCGCCGGATCACGCCGCGCGCCAGGTCCAGTCGCTCGATGGCGCGCTGGTCACGCCCGGGCTCATCGACTGCCACACCCACCTGGTGTTCGGCGGCGATCGCGCGCACGAGTTCGAACTGCGCCTGCACGGCGCGAGCTACGAGGAAATCGCGCGCAGCGGCGGCGGCATTGCCGCGAGCGTGCGCGCGACCCGCGCCGCCGACGAGGCCGCGCTGCTGGCCCAGTCGCTGCCGCGCGCGCGCGCGTTGCTGCGCGAGGGCGTGACCACACTGGAGATCAAGTCCGGCTACGGTCTCGACCTCGCCAGCGAACTCAAGATGCTGCGCGTGGCCCGCGCGCTCGGCACCCGGCTGGGCATGCAGGTGCGCACCACCCTGCTCGCCGCGCATGCTCTGCCGCCCGAGTATGCGCAACGCGCCGACGACTACATCGAGCACATCTGCAGCACGATCCTGCCCGCGGCCGCGCAGGCCGGCCTCGTCGATGCGGTGGACGCGTTCTGCGAGAAGATCGCCTTCTCGCCCGCACAGACGCGCCGCGTGTTCGACTGCGCACGCGCACTCGGCTTGCCCGTGAAGCTGCACGCCGACCAGTTGTCCGACCTGGGCGGCGCCGCGCTCGCGGCGAGCTTTGGCGCGCTGTCGGCCGACCATCTGGAGTGGACCAGCGCGCAGGGCGTGCAGGCGATGGCCGCGGCCGGCACCGTGGCCGTGCTGCTGCCCGGCGCGTGGTATGCGCTGCGCGAGACGCGGCTGCCGCCGATCGAGGCGCTGCGCAGCGCGGGTGTGCCGCTCGCGGTGGCGACCGACCTGAATCCGGGCACCTCGCCGCTGCTGTCGCTGCGACTGGCGCTCAACATGGCGTGCACGCTGTTCCGCCTCACCCCGACCGAGGCGCTGCGCGGCGCCACCGTGAACGCGGCGCGTGCGCTGGGCCTGTCCGATCGCGGCCGGCTCGCGGCGGGCCTGCGCGCCGACTGCGTGGCCTGGCAGGTGCGTGAGCCGGCGGCGCTGTGCTACTGGATCGGCGGCGACCTCACCCGCGCACTGCGCGTGGGCGGCGCCTGCGCGGACGCGCGCGCCGATCCGGCCTGAAGGCGCCCGCGCACCGCGCGTTGCGGCGCGGTCGATGCGAAACGGATGCGAAACGACCTGCGCGCACCGCGTTGACCGTGCCAGCAGGCGGACTAGGATGTGCGACGGCCACTCACTACAGGACGCACGTCCAGGAGGATGCCATGAAGGGCCTTGACCACCAACGTCACAACGACAAGAAGAAACCGCAACACAGTTTTGAGGAAAAGCGCGCGCTCAAGCGCGCCAAGAAGCTCGCCCGCGCGATGGAAGCCGGCGGTCTCACCAAGCTGCCCGACACCGCGCCCGCGCACTGAGCGCGAACGCACGGCCCATCCTCGCGTCGCGGTCCGATCCAACCGACCCGCTCGTGGCGCACCTTGGTTCAAGCTTCGGCCCCGCCCCCGACGGGGCCGTCCGCTTGCGCGCTCACGCGCGTCCCACGCCCGGATGCATGCTCGCCACACGCTGCAGTGTGTTGCGGTCGGTGTGGTGCATGGTCTTGCCGGTGGCGGCGAGCTTGAGCACGAGGTCGGAGGTGTAGCTGAAGCTGTCGCTGCCACTGAAGGTGAACGTGCTGGTGAAGCTCTTGAGCTGCGCGCGTTCGAGCAGGTACTTGTTCTGCAGGATGCCGTAGCTGGGATCGCCCGGCGTGGCCGTGAACTTGAGCTTGCGATCGCGCGCCTTGGCGCTGCCGCCGGCGATGATCGCGATGCCGCGGCCGAATACCACCACGCGCATGATCTGCCCGGTGGCCTTCTCCCACAACAGGTAGCCCACCTCGTCGTGGAACGGATCCATCGCCTCCTCGCCATGGCGCCACGCGGTCATCTTGTAGTTGAGCCCTTCCAATGTCTGCTTGCCGTTCTCCTGCAGCGGGATCGGGTGGAACCACGCCTTCTCGAAGTAGCCGGTCTGCCCGGTCTCATCGTCCTTGTTGTGAAAGGACAGGTCGACGCCGACATCGCCTTCCCACTCGCCAACCAGTGGCGTCAACGGGCCAAGCCGTTGTGGACCCAGGATCGTTGCCATGGTGTTGTCTCCTTGCACGCCGTGTGTGGAGCTCCCGATCCTAGTCCTCGCCGCGCCGGGTGGCGCAAGCGCCACGGCTGCGCGAGGCCGCTCGATGGCGGCGATTCAGCAACAGGCGTCAGCGCGTCACGCTTGCGGCGGCGGGCGGCGCCAGCACCAAGAACATGCCGACCCAAGGCTTGAGCTGGGGCGCGGGTGCGCCGACGTAGCCACCCGTGCGCGTCCAGATCTGCGACAGGCTGCCGTCGAGGAACAAGGCATCGCGGCAGTGCGCAGTGTCGCGCAGCATGCTCGCGAAGCGGTGGAACGACACCGGTGCGTGGCTGATCGCGAACACCACGTGCCGCGGATCGGGGGCGCACACGCCGCTGCGGATCTTGGTACTGCGCGAGGCCGCGTCGAAACTGGCGTTGACCTGTCCGTCCACCAGCAGCATCGGACCGGACTGGCTCGCGATGCGCGCGAGTGGCGGCTGCCGCTGCCAGGCCTCGGTGCTGAGCACGCCGGCGTGCCCGGCCTGGTCGATGTAGAACACGCCGTTGGGCTGCATCGAGAAGTTGCCGACCGTGCCCGGCAGGCGCACGGTGTTGAGGCGGCGCCGCTGCTGGCCGTCCTCGATGTGCAATCCGAGTGGCCGCAGCTCGCGGTCGTAGATGCCCGCATTGGTCACGAACTCGAGCGTGCGCCCATGCGCCTGCGCCCACGCGCGCGCGCCCTCGACGCCGCCGAGCGGCTTGCCCTCGTCACCGGTCCAGCGCAGTTCGAGCCGATCCTGCGCGAGATCGAGTTCGACCAGTGTGTAGCGCTCGCCGTCGCGTTCCACCACCTGGGTGTGCAGCGCGTGCGCGCGGCCGGCGCCGCCCAGCAGCAGCAAGGCGAGCAGGACGGCGTGGCTGGGCGGGATGCGGGCGCGTGTCATGGTGTCGACCAGGCTGCAAGCGCGCTGCGCGCGCCGGGATGAGCATCGCATATCGGCAGCGTGTTCGGCAGGCGCGATGTGTGCGCGTGCTCACGCCTCGCGCTCGACGCAGGGCCTGAAGATGCGCTCGATCTCGGCAGGAGTGAGCACGCGCCACTGCGCGGCGTCCAGGCCATCCAGTGACAGCGCACCGATCGCCACGCGCTGCAAGGCGAGCACGTGGTTGCCGACCGCGGCGAACATGCGCCGCACCTGGTGGTAGCGCCCCTCGTGCAGCGTGAGGCGCGCACGCCGCGGCCCGAGCGCCACGAGTTGCGCGGGTGCGAGCGGCGTGGCCTCCGACTCGAGCATGAGCCGGCCGCTGGCGAAGCACGCGCCCTCGTCGCCGCGCAGGTCATGGGCGAGCTCGGCCACGTACACCTTGGCCACCTGCGAACGCGGCGCGATGATCCGGTGCAGCAGCGCGCCATCGTCGGTGAGCAGCAGCAGGCCCGAGGTGTCGCGATCGAGCCGCCCCACGCTCGACACCTTGGGCTCGCGCGCGCGCCAGCGTAGCGGCAGCAGGTCCTGCACGAGGCGACCGGCGTCGCGGCTGGAGCAGGTGTAGCCGACCGGCTTGTGCAGCATCGCGACGAAACCGGGCGCGAGGTCGAGCGGCTCGCCATCGAGGCGGATGTGGTCGTGCGCGAGCGCCGCATCAGCGGCCAGCGCGCTTCCGGCCGCGTCGGTGATGCGTCCCTCGCGCAGCATCGCCAGTACCTGCTTGCGGCTGCCATAGCCCAGGCGCGCGATGTGCTTGACCAGCTTCATGTGCGCACGCCGCTCGCGTTGAGCACCTTGTAGCCATCGCGCTGCACGACCTCGCGCACCTGGGCGAAGCGCTGCCCAAGCAGCGCCTCGTACGGCAGGTGGCGATTGGCCACGAGCCACAACTGGCCCGTGGGCTGCAACGCGGCGGCGGCGGTGGCGATGAATGCGCGGCCCAGCCCGGGCTGGTCGGCACGGCCGTCGTGGAACGGTGGATTGCTCACGATCGCAGCGTAGCGGCGCGGCAGGGCCTCGCAGGCATCGTGCCAGGTGAAGCGGACCGCGGGCGACCGGCCGCTGGATGCGATCGCGGCGGCGAGGTTGCGCTGCGCGGGCTCGCGCGCGAGCGCCTCGGCCTCGTACAGGTCGATCACATGCACCTGCGGGCAATGCTGCACGATGGCGCAGGCGAGGAAGCCGTAGCCGGCGCCGAGGTCGGCCACCTCGCCCGCCAGCGTTGCCGGCAGCTGCGCGGCAAGCAGCGCCGAGCCGGGATCGACGCGGTCCCACGCGAACAGGCCGGGGCAGCTCCAATAGCGGCCATCGAGGATCGTGGTCGGCTGCGCCAGGGCCCGCCAGCGCGCGAGCAGCGTGGCGTCGATGCGCGCCTGTGCGCGCGTCGCCCACAGCACGCGGCACTTGCGCCGCGAGGCATGGCCGGCCCGGCCGAGCAGCGCCTCGAAGTCGGCCTGCGCGGCGCGCGCGCCCTGGTCGTTGGCCTGCACCGCGAGGATCGCGCCGCCTTCGGCCAGCGCATCGACCGCGCGTGCCAGCAGGGCGCGCGCACGTTCGCGCTGGCGCGGCACGAACACGAGCACGGCATCGAACGGCCCGGCGCCCGCGTCCACATCCACGCACAGGCCCGCCGCGCGCAGCGCCGCATGCGCGGGCTTGAAGCCCTGCTCGCAGCGCCAGTGCGGCCCGGCGCGCCCACGCCAACCCTGCGCATCGCGCGCACCGAGCACGAGCACGCGCGCATGCGCATCCAGCGCCACCTCGCCCGTGTCCACGGGCGTGAACAGGGCCTGGGCCAGGGCGATCGAATCGGTGCTCACGGTCAAGCGGTATGGCGCGCGGACGGGCCGCCAGTGTAACGGCCGGCCGCGGGCCGGCTAGCGGCCCTTGCCCTTGCGCTGCGCGCGCGGCGTGTAGTCGGGAATCGCGCGTGGCTTGGCGGCCGTCGCCTCGCCGGACTTGGCGCGCGACTTGTCCTTGCCGCCGTCGCGTGCCTTGCCCTCGGCTTCGCCGCCGCCGTTGCTGCCGCGCGCGCGCAGCCACGCCGCGTATTCGTCGAGGTCGCCGTCGAAGGCCTCGACCTTGCCATCGGCCACACGCCAGTAGCTGTCGCACACGAGGCCGGTGAGGTGGCGATCGTGCGAGACCAGCACGATCGCACCATCGAAATCGCTGAGCGCCTCGGCCAGGGCCTCGCGCATTTCCAGGTCGAGGTGGTTGGTCGGCTCGTCCAGCAGCAGCACGTTGGGCTTGCGCCACGCCAGCAGCGCGAGCGCCAGCCGCGCGCGCTCGCCGCCGGAGAAGCCGTCGATGCACTCGAACGCACGATCGCCCGGGAACTGCCAGCGGCCGAGATAGTCGCGGAAGTCCTGGGTCGCCACGTCCGGTGCGAGATCGCGCAGGTGGTCGATCGGCGACTGGCCGGCATGGAGCGATTCGACCGTGTGCTGGGCGAAGTAGCCGAGCACGAGGTCGGGATGCGCGGTGCGCTCGCCCGCAAGCAGCGGCAGTTCGCCCACCAGAGTCTTGACCAGCGTCGACTTGCCCGCGCCGTTGGGACCGAGCAGGCCGATGCGGTCGCCCGCCTCGAGCGCGAACTTGACGCCGCGCAGGATCGTCACGTGGTCGCCTTCCGCGGCGATCTCGTGGTCGGACGGGCCCGCATGCGCGCTGGCGCCGAGACGGTAGCCGGCATCGACCGCGGCCAGCCGCAGCAGCGAATGCGGCAGCCTGGCCGGTGGCGGCAGGTTGATGCGGATCTCGCGCTCGGCGCGCACCGCCTCGGTGCCGGCGAGCTTGGCCAGGCGCTTCATGCGCGACTGCGCCTGCCTGGCCTTGCTGGCCTTGGCCTTGAAGCGATCGATGAAGGCCTGCAGGTGGGCGCGTTCGGCCTGTTCCTTCTCGAACGCGATCTGCTGCAGGCGCAGGTGCTCGGCGCGCTGGTGCTCGAAGCTGGTGTAGTCGCCCGTGTACAGCTTGGCGCGGCCCTCGTGCAGGTGCAGCGTGTGCGTGCACAGCCCGTCGAGGAACTCGCGGTCGTGCGAGATCATGATCAGCATGCCCGGATACTTCTGCAGCCACTGCTCCAGCCACAGCACGGCGTCGAGGTCGAGGTGGTTGGTCGGCTCGTCGAGCAGCAGCAGGTCCGACGGCTGCATGAGCGCGCGCGCGAGATTCAGGCGCACGCGCCAGCCGCCCGAGAACTCGGCCACCGCCATGCGATGGGTGGCGGGACGAAACCCCAGTCCGTGCAGCAGGCGCCCCGCGCGTGCCTCGGCGTCATAACCGTTGATCTCGGCCAGGCGCTGGTGCGCGGCGGCCACGCCGTCCCAGTCCTCGGCGGCGCTCGCGGCCCTCTCCGCCATGAGGATCGCATGCACCTGGCTGTCGCCCGAGACCACGAAGTCGATCGCGGCATCGGGCAGCGACGGCGTCTCCTGCGCCACGCTGGCGATGCGCAGCGACTTGGGCAGGTCGATGTCGCCGCGGTCGGGCTCGACCTCGCCCATCACCGCCGCGAACAGGCTCGACTTGCCGCAGCCGTTGCGGCCGACCACGCCGACCTTGGCGCCCGCGTGCAGCGCGATGTCGACTTCGGACAACAACAGGCGTTCGCCGCGGCGCAGGGCGAAATTGCGGAACGCGATCATGGGATGGGCGTGGCTGCGGGGCGCGGATTGTAGCCGAGCCTCGTGTGCAAGGCGCGCGCGAACGCGCGCTGCCGCGACCTAGCCGCGGCGCGCGAGCCGGCGCGCGCCCGCGCCCGCGAGCAGCAACAGGCCGGCCAGCAGCCACAGGCTCCAGCGCGAGGCGACCGGCACCGCCCGCGCGCTACCGGCCATGCACACGGGCGGCTGCGGCGCCGGCCCCGGACCGGGCCAGGCCGCCGCGAACGCCTGCGCGTCACTGCAATCGACGCGGCCGTCGCCATCGAAGTCGCCGGCGAGGCAGGCCTCGAGCTGGGCGCCGCTGGCATGGATGCAGGCGGCCAGGCGGCCGGCATCGTCGCCATCGAGCGCGCCATTGCCGTTGTAGTCGCCACGCAGGAAGCTGCCCAGCGCCAGGCTACCGCTGGCCATCGTCACCGGCGGCGAGCGTCCGCTCTGCTCCCACAGCGAATACAGCGTGTCGCCCCAATGGTCGGTCACGTTGGCGTCGCGCAGCGCCTCGATGTAGTGCCTGGTCGCGGTCTGGTAGTGCACCGCCACCTGCACCTGGGCCGCGCCCTCGGGCAGCCAGAAGCGCACATCGTCCCAGTACTGGCCGTCGGCGTAGTCGCGCCCGACCACCGGCGCCCCGGCAGCCGCATAGGCCGCGTTGACGAAGCCGCGCGGCGGGATGCGGGTGTCCTTGACCAGCGTGTCGGCCAGGGCCATGTGGGTGGTGCGACCGGCCGGATAGCCGGTGAGCGCGGCGGCTTCGGTGGACAGGCCCACGGCCATCTCGTAGACCACGGTGCTGTGCTCGTCGAGTTCGGCGGTGGCCGGATCGTAGCCGCCATAGGTGCGCAGCACGTTGCTCGCGGCATCGAGCACGCGCACCTCGACCCAGGCGCGGCGGCCCTCGATGTGGCCGGTCGGCAGCTTGTGGCCGGACTCGTTGATCACGCGCGCGCGCAGCACGCCACCGGGCTGTTGCTCCAGCTGCAGCGAGGCCGCGCGCGCGAGCATGTCGTTGGCGCGCGCCATGCCCACCGCGATCGCGGCGGGGTCGACCGCAGGGTCACCCGCGTTGTAGCGGCCGATGATGTCGAGCACCCACGACGAGGCGCCCGCGAAATCGTGGCTGCGCAGGTCGGGACGGTCGGGGCCGCCTACCGCGGCACGGCCCGCGCGCACCGGCATGTGGCAGTCTTGGCAGGTCGACACCACGCCACCGCCATCGCCGCCAAAGCGCCCGCCCATGTCGACGCCGCCGTTGGCGAACGCCGACAGCTTCCACTCCGAATAGGTGCGCTCGAGCGGAAAATGCTGCGCGGGATCGGCGCTTGGCGCGGGCGTATCGAGGCTGTTGTAGCGATAGGTGCCATCGCCCTGGCGCGACACCGCCACGTTGCCCACGTCATGGCAGGTGCCGCACAGCGCGCCGCTGCGGTGATACGGCGAGGTCAGCAACATGTGCGGCGGCGAGGCGTCGGCGCGCGGACCACGTCGCGTGCCATCGGGGTCGAGCACGAACATCGCGTTGCCCGCATGTGTGGGCACTTGTGTCAGAGCGGCGAGGATGGACTGGTCCTCGGCCGGACTGATGCCGGGCTTGTAGACCGGATCGACCATCGCATGGCAGAAATGGCAGTCCACGCCTTCCCTGTCGCGTGCGCCCAGCGCGCTGCCGTCGGGAGTGGTCACCGTACCTGTGACCACCGCCATCGGCACGTGACAGCGCAGGCAATAGGATCCGACGTTGGCGACGTCCTGGTTGGCCGTGGTCATCTGCGCGAAGAACAGCGGATCGCGCCCGGCCTGTGCCATGAGGCTGCCGCGCCAGCTGTCGTGGGGCGCGGCGTCGACGCCGGTGTTGGCATGACAGCTGCGGCAGTTCTGCGGCGGGAAAAGGCTGCTCGCATCGACATCGCCGGGCTGGGTGCCGGGCACGAGGAAATCGCGCTGGGTGAGCGGCAACGGATCGGCCAGCGCCAGCAGTGCCCACAGGCCGCAGATCGCCGCACCCGCCCAGCGCCACCTTGCCGCCACAGCCATGGCCTGTCTCCCCTTGAGTGCGAGCGATGCTCGACGCTGTCGGCACGACCGGCCCTGACCTGGATCAAGCCGCAAGCGGCCGCTGCCTGAAAGCGTGAATCGCAACACAGTTCCCGCGCCGCGCGCAAGCCGGGACCGGGCTCGGCTTGCGTGCGCAGGGCCGGCCTCGGATCATGGCGCCTCATCGTCCAACGGATGTGTGGCCCCATGACGAACCCCAGCACCGCCGCCATGGCATGTCGCAACTTGCGCCTGCGCGACCACAGGCCCGCTTGGCTCGCGCTGTTGCTTGGCGCGCTGACATCGTTCCAGGCGGCCTGGGCATTGCCTGGCGACCCGCCGCAACCGCGCATGGTGCTCGAGGGCCAGGCGGTGGCCTGGGCCAGCGCCAAAAACGACCGCGGCGCAGTGGCCAAGTCGCTGCAGCTGGGCGCGCTCGAGCTCACGCTCAAGCGTTCGCCCGAGCGCCAGGCTGCGTTCGAGGCCTATCTCGCCCAGCTGCAGGACCCGACCTCGCCCAACTACCAGCGCTGGCTCACGCCCAGTCAGATCGGCGCCCGCTTCGGCGCGAGCGAGACCGATATCGCGCGCGTGGGCGACTGGCTGCGCAGCCGGGGCCTGCAAGTCGAATCGATCTCCAACAGCCGCACCCACATCCGTTTCAGCGGCACCGCCGGCGCGGTCAGCGCAGCCTTTGGCACGCGTCTGCACTGGTATCGGATCGCCGACGGCAGCAAGCGCATGGCACCGGCCGACGCGGTGACGGTTCCGCACGAGCTGGGTGACCTCATCGATGGCGTGACCGGGCTGAGCCCGACGCGCTTCACGCCGCTGGCACGCATGCAGCGCAAGCAGTCCACGCTCGACGTGGATGGCCATCCGGCGCTGTCCAACTGCCAGGGCACCGTCTGTTCGTACTTCGTCACACCGGGCGACTTCGCCAAGATCTACGGACAGTCGCGCGCGACCGCGCAGGGCCTGGATGGCCGTGGCCAGACCATCGCCGTGCTTGGCCGCGCCCGCGTGAACGAGGCCGACATCCAGGCCTTCGGCGCGCGCACCAACGTGACGATGAAGACGCCGATGGTGGTGATTCCGCCCGATGGCGCCGATCCCGGGCCACCGGCCACCACCTGTGGCACCACCGGCACGCCCAGCTGCGACGACCCGGATGAATCGTTCGGGGACCAGGGCGAGGCCACGCTCGATGTCACGCGCGCGGGCAGCGTGGCGCCCGGCGCCGACATCAAGCTCATCGTGAGCGGCGATCGCGACGACACCGACGGGCTGTGGTTCGCCCTCGAGCACGCGGTCGACTCCGAACCACTGGAGGCGCCGATCATCAGCATCAGCTTCGGTTCCTGCGAAGGCGCCAACTCGCAGGCAGCGGCCAATTGGCTCGACAGCATCTTCATGCAGGCCGCCATGCAGGGCCAATCGGTGTTCGTTTCCTCGGGCGACGCCGGCGCGGCCGATTGTGCCAAGTACTTCACCGCACCCGAACCCGGCCTCACCCGCAGCACCAACATCCTGTGCGCATCCAGCCACGTCACCTGCGTGGGCGGCACGGGCTTCGGCATCGGCACCGACACCCGCGAGTACTGGAACCCCGGCAACACCACCGGCCTCGTCTCGGCCAAGGGCTACGTCCCGGAGGGCGCGTGGAACGAGCCGGTCGATGATGAGGGCAAGAGTTACGTGGCCGCCACCGGCGGCGGCGTGAGCCGCTACATCCGCCGGCCGCCGTGGCAGGTGGCGCCGGGCGTACCCGGCGGCACACAGGGCCGCTACCTGCCCGATGTGTCCTTCGGCGCTTCGCAGAAGAACGGCTACTTCGGCTGCATGGCGGCATCGGGCGGCTCGTGCGTGCCGGGTGACGACAGCCGGTTCCATTTCGTGCTGTGGGGCGGCACCTCGGCCTCTGCACCGAGCATGGCCGGCGTCGCCGCGCTCATCAACCAGAAGGCGCAGGTCAAACAGGGCAATCTCAATCCACGCCTGTACTCGCTTGCGGCCAATGCCAATACGATCTACCACGACGTGACCGTGGCAAGCAGTGGCGTGACCAACTGCTCGGCCGGATCAGCGAGCCTGTGCAACAACAGCCTGCCGGGTCCGACCGGACTCACCGGCGGCGTCGAGGGCTATGTGGTCGGCCCGGGCTACGATCTCGCCACCGGCCTTGGCTCGATCGACATTTCCAACCTGCTCGATGCCTGGGTCGCGTCGGCCAACCGCTTTGCGTTGAGCGGCTCGTGGGGCGATCCGCTCGCCGACAGCCAGGGCCTGGTGATGGAAGTGTCGCCGGACCTGTTCGGCGCGAATCACGGCAACCTGTTCGCGGGCTGGTTCACCTTCGACATGGCCGGCCGGCAACGCTGGTACACGGTGCAGGGTGCGGTCGACGGCAGCAACGGTTCCACGATGTCGATCTACCAGACCCTGGGCGGGCGGTTCGACTCGGCCCAGGCCACCACCACCCAGGCGGTCGGCCAGGCCACCGTCACCTTCAGCGACTGCAACCGCGCCAGCCTGTCCTACGACTTCGACGATGGCCGCCGTGGCCTGATTCCGCTGCAGCGGCTGCTCGCCGACGTCAACTGCGGCGATCCACAGGCGGCACCCGCCAACTACACGCGCAACGGCGCCTGGCCCGATCCGGGCAACAGCGGGCAAGGCTTGATCCTGGACTTCAATCCACCGCAGGGCGTGCTGTTCGGCGCCTGGTATACCTTCCTGCCCAACGGCACCGCCGGCAGCGGCCCCGATGGCCAACACTGGTTCACCTTGCAAAGCCTGTCGGCCCCCAACCAGACCACGTTCAACTCGATCGGCATCTTTGACACGACGGGTGGCGTGTTCGATGCGCCCGCGTCGACCCAGACCGTGCAGGTGGGCACCGGCACGCTCAGCTTCAGCAGCTGCACGCGCGGGCGTTTCGACTACCACTTGACCAGCGGCAGCCATGCCGGCCGCAGCGGCACACTCGACATCCAACGCCTGACCCCCGCGCCACAGGGCTGCACACCCTGATCGCGAGTGCCACCGTGCCGTTGCACGCGGCCGCGCAGTAAAATGCGCGGCTCGTTTTCCGCTACGCAGGCACCGCCATGGGCAGAGGCCCCAGCATCGAGAACCGCAAGAACGCCGAGGACGCGCGCCGCGGCAAGATCTTCACCAAGCTGATCCGCGAGATCACGGTCGCCGCGCGCACCGGTGCCGACCCGGCGGGCAACCCGCGCCTGCGCGCGGCCATGGACAAGGCGCTCGCGGCCAACATGCCCAAGGACACGATGGAACGCGCGATCCGGCGTGGGTCGGGCGCCGACGGCGCCGACGACATGCAGGAACTGCGCTACGAAGGCTATGGTCCCTCCGGCATCGCGCTCATCATCGACGCGATGACCGACAACCCGGTGCGCACCGTGGCCGAGGTGCGCCATGCGCTCACCAAGCACGGTGGCAACCTCGGCACCAACGGTTCGGTCGCGTTCCAGTTCAAGCGCGTGGGCGAGCTGGTGTTCGACACCCAAGCGGCAGGCAGCGAGGACCGCGTGCTCGAAACCGCGATCGAAGCGGGCGCCGACGATGTGGTCGCCGGTGGCGGCGTGAGCGAGGTGCTGTGCGCACCCGAGCAGTTCGAGACGGTCAAGGCCGCGTTGCACGCGGCCGGCTGCGTACCGATCAGGGCCGACATCGTGATGCGCCCCGAGAACCGCACCGCGGTGAGCGGTGAAGCCGCGCAGACGCTGCATGAGCTGCTCGACTGGCTCGACGCGCTCGACGACGTGCAGGAGGTCTACCACAACGCCGAGCTGGGCGACTGAGACGGCGTGGCGGCCATCGCCCGGGTGCTGCTTTCGCCAGGGCACGCTGGCATGCACAATGGGCGCGCTCGCGCCCTTCCACCGCTGCCGGGACCACGACGATGCCATCGATGCGCCACGCGCCACTAGCGATCCTGCTGAGCCTGGCGGCACTGCCTGCCACGGCCGCCAACCTCATCACCAATCCCAACTTCACCACCGACATCAGCGCCTGGTCGGCCATCGACTCGGGTACCACCTTGGCGTTCGATGCGAGCAAGGATGCCAACGACTCGCCGGCCTCCGGCTCGCTCGCCATTTCCTCAAACGGCAGCGGCGGACTGGCCGCGACCCAGTGCATCGCCTCGCCCGTGGGATCGGAGTTCTCGTTCGGCGCGAAGATCCTCGTTGGCGGGGCGATGATGTACGGCATGACCTGCGAGGCCTACGCCAGCAGCGACTGCAGCGGTTCGATGCTCGACAGTGCCGACGCCGCCGAGGGTGCCCCCGCTCCGAACGAATGGATTCCGTTCGACAGCGCCAGCCCGTTCCAGCTGCCAAACGGCACCAACAGCGTGCTGTGCCGCATCACCGCAATGCAGCCGGTCAAGCGTGCCGGTACTGACACGCCACAGGGCACCTTGGTCTCGGTGTGGGCCGATGACGTCTACTTCGGCCCGGGCACCACGCCGGTAAGCCTGCAGACCTTCATCGTCGACTGAGCACCGCCGCGCGCGGCCTGCTCACCACTGCGTGCGCGCGGGCAGCAGCTCGCGCAGTTCGGGCTCGGTCAGGTTGCGCCACTGGCCGAGCTTGAGCGCGCCGAGCCTGATGTTGACGATGCGCACGCGCCGCAGCTGGGTCACCCGATAGCCGAATGCCGCTGCCATGAGGCGGATCTGGCGGTTGAGTCCCTGGGTGAGCACGATGCGGAAGCCATACTTGGCGATGCGCGCGGTGCGGCAGGGTTTGGTCATCTGCCCATGCACGCGCACGCCGCGCGCCATGCCCGCGAGGAACTCCGGCGTGACGGGTCGATTGACCGCGACGAGGTATTCCTTTTCGTGGCGGTTCTCGGCGCGCAGGATTTCGTTGACGATGTCACCATTGCTGGTGAGCAGGATCAGTCCTTCCGAGTCCTTGTCGAGCCGGCCGATCGGGAAGATGCGCTGCTCATGGCCGACGAAGTCGACGATGTTGCCGCCCACCGCATGCTCGGTGGTGCAGGTGATGCCGACCGGCTTGTTGAGCGCGATGTAGACGTGGCGGCGTCCGCCCGGGCGCGGCTTGCGTGAGGACAGCGGCTGGCCGTCGACGAGCACCGCGTCGCCGTCGGCGAGCTGGGTGCCGATGTCGGCGACCACGCCATTGACCTGGACGCGTCGCGCGGCGATCAGGCGATCGGCCTCGCGCCGCGAGCAGTGGCCGCTGTCGGCGATGAACTTGTTCAAACGCATCGGCCCATTGTAACGGTACGGACGACGCCGCCGGCCCTGCGCGCTACCTGCCGGCGGCGAGCGGCCAGCGCGCGAGCACACGCTGCACGGGCGGGTCCTGCACGCAGCTGTCCACCAGCACGAACTCGCGCACCGGCCAGCGCAGCGGTGGTACCCGCGTGCCCGTCCACGCCGTGCGCAGGCCGCGCAGCAAGGTCACGTGCGGCGACCACGGCGGCCCGGCCGGCAGCGCCACGCCCGCCTCGCGCAAGGCATGACCGAGCGTGGCGTGCAGTTGCCCCAGCGCGACCGCTGGCTGCGACGGCCCCAGCCATAGCACCCGTGCGTGGCCGCCGAAACTGTCGACGCGATCGAGCTGCAAGTCGAACGGCGCGCCCTCCACGCGCGCCGCCGCCGCGACCACGCGCGCGAGCAGCGCCGCATCGGGCGCGCGCTGGTGGCCGAGGAAATGCAGCGTCAGGTGCAGGTGCGCGGGGTCGAGCCAGCGTCCGCCCGGCGCCCGCGTCTCGCGCAGGCCAGCGCACAGCGCCACGATCGCCGCACGCAGCGGCGCGTCAGGCTGCAGCGCCAGAAACAGGTTGTGGCCGCGGCTCGCAGCAGCACCGGCCATTCAGCACCCGCGCGCCCCGTTGCCGTGCGTGGTCGACGCGCGCGCACACGCGCCTGTGCTTGCACCAACCCTCGACCTGCGCGCAGGCGCCGGACCCGCCCCGGCCGCGGCGCGCCTGCAGTCCACGGGTCCGCGGATGCCGGTCAGGCCTCGGCCACCTCGACCGCGGGCAACGGCGAGTTGCCACCCTTGACCAGCAACTTGGCGCGCAGCGCGGTGTCGATGGCGTCGGCGACTTCCGGGTGCTCCTTGAGGTACTGGCGGGTGTTGTCCTTGCCCTGGCCGATGCGGTCGCCGTTGTAGCTGTACCACGCGCCCGACTTGTCGACGAGGTTGTGGGCCACGCCCAGTTCGATCAGCTCACCCTCGCGCGAGGAGCCCTCGCCGTAGAGGATCTCGAACTCCGCCTGACGGAACGGCGGTGCGACCTTGTTCTTGACCACCTTGACGCGCGTTTCCGAGCCGATCACTTCCTCGCCGCGCTTGACCGAGCCGATGCGCCGGATGTCGAGCCGCACCGAGGCGTAGAACTTGAGCGCGTTGCCACCCGTGGTGGTTTCCGGGTTGCCGAACATCACCCCGATCTTCATTCGAATCTGGTTGATGAAGATCACCAAAGTCCCTGATTTCTTGATGTTTGCGGTGAGCTTGCGCAAGGCCTGGCTCATGAGCCGCGCCTGCAGGCCGACGTGCGAGTCTCCCATCTCGCCCTCGATCTCGGCCTTGGGCGTGAGCGCGGCCACCGAGTCGATCACGACCACGTCGACCGCGTTGGAGCGCACCAGCATGTCGGCGATCTCCAGCGCCTGCTCGCCGGTGTCGGGCTGCGACACCAGCAGGTCGTCGACCTTCACGCCGAGCTTTTCGGCGTAGCTCGGATCGAGCGCGTGCTCGGCGTCGACGAAGGCGGCGGTGCCGCCGTTCTTCTGGCAGTTGGCGATCACCTGCAGCGTGAGGGTGGTCTTGCCCGAGGACTCCGGCCCGTAGATCTCCACCACGCGCCCGCGCGGCAGGCCACCCACGCCGAGCGCGATATCGAGCCCGAGCGAGCCGGTGGAGACGACATCGATCGCCTCGTCGGTCTTGTCGCCCATGCGCATGACCGCGCCCTTGCCGAACTGCTTCTCGATCTGGCTGAGCGCGGCAGCCAGCGCCTTGCGCTTGTTGTCGTCCATCGTGGGATCCTCGTCGGTGATGGCGGCGAGTGTGCCGCCGCGCCGTCTCAGCAGCGGAGACGGCGATGAGGCGAATTATCCCACAGCACCCGCAGCGCGCGATCGCCGATCGCTGCGTCAGCTCGTAAGAATCCGGCTCACGCCATCGAGCGCGGCGGCTACGGTCTGGCGCCGCACCGCCTCGCGATCGCCAGCGAAGTGGAACACCTGCGCATGCGCATAGCCGCCGCGACGCTTCCAGCCGATCCACACCGTGCCGACCGGTTTGTCGGGCGTACCGCCACTCGGACCCGCCACACCGGTGACCGCCACGGCCACGCTCGCGCCGTAGCGCGCAAGCGCACCCGACACCATTTCGATCGCGGTTTCCTGGCTCACCGCGCCGCTGCGCTCCAGGGTCTGTGGATGGACACCCAAAAGCGCTTCCTTGGCCTCGTAGCTATAGGCGACCACGCCGCACTCGAACCAGGCGGAACTGCCCGGGATGTCGGTGAGCACCTTGGCCACCCAGCCGCCCGTGCACGACTCGGCAGTGACGATGCTCTGCCCGCGCGCCAGCAGTGCCTGCGCCACCGCATGCGCGCGCTGCTCCAGTTCGAGGTCGCCGATGTCGCTGGTCATGTCGGCGGGCGCGTTCACAGCATCGGCAGCCGCAGGCCCTGCTCGCGTGCACACGCGATCGCGATCTCGTAGCCGGCGTCGGCATGGCGCATCACGCCCGTGCCTGGATCGTTCCACAGCACGCGCGCGATGCGGCGGTCGGCATCGGCGCTGCCGTCGCACACGATCACCACGCCCGAATGCTGGCTGTAGCCCATGCCCACGCCGCCGCCGTGGTGCAAGCTCACCCAGGTTGCACCACCGGCGGTGTTGAGCAGGGCATTGAGCAGCGGCCAGTCCGATACCGCGTCGCTGCCGTCGCGCATCGCCTCGGTTTCGCGGTTGGGCGAGGCCACCGAACCCGAATCCAGATGGTCGCGGCCGATCACGATCGGCGCCTTGAGTTCGCCCTTGCGCACCATCTCGTTGAATGCCAGCCCGAGCTTGTGGCGCAAGCCCAGGCCGACCCAGCAGATGCGCGCGGGCAGACCCTGGAAGCTGATGCGCTCGCGCGCCATATCGAGCCAGCGATGCAGGTGCGCGTCGTCGGGGATCAGTTCCTTGACCTTGGCGTCGGTGCGGTAGATGTCCTCGGGATCGCCCGACAGCGCGACCCAGCGGAACGGGCCGATGCCGCGACAGAACAGCGGCCGCACGCAGGCCGGCACGAAACCCGGGAAGTCGAACGCGTTGGCGCAGCCCTCGTCCTTGGCCATCTGGCGGATGTTGTTGCCGTAGTCGATGGTGGGGATGCCTTGCGCATGGAAGGCGAGCATCGCCTCGACATGCACGCGCATCGACTTCTTGGCCGCATCGCGCACCTGTTCGGGCGCGGTCTTCTGCATCTCCAGCCATTGCGGCACGCTCCAGCCCAGCGGCAGGTAGCCATGCACCGGGTCGTGCGCGCTGGTCTGGTCGGTCACCGCGTCGGGCCGCACGCCGCGGCGCACGAGTTCGGGCAGGACCTGCGCGGCATTGCCCAGAAGCGCGATCGACTTGGCCGCACCGACGCGGGTGTAGCGCTCGATGCGCGCGAGTGCGTCGTCGAGGTCGCTGGCCTGCTCGTCGACGTAGCGCGTCTTGAGGCGGAAGTCGATGCTCGACTGGCGGCATTCGATGGTGAGCGAACAGGCACCCGCGAGCGAGGCCGCCAGCGGCTGCGCCCCGCCCATGCCGCCCAGGCCCGCGGTGAGGATCCAGCGCCCGCTCCAGCTGCCGCCGTAGTGCTGGCGCGCGAGCTCGACGAAGGTCTCGTACGTGCCCTGCACGATGCCCTGCGAGCCGATGTAGATCCACGAGCCGGCGGTCATCTGGCCATACATCATGAGGCCCTTGCGGTCGAGCTCGTTGAAGTGCTCCCAGGTCGCCCAATGCGGCACGAGGTTGGAGTTGGCGATGAGCACGCGCGGCGCGTCACGGTGGGTCGGGAACACGCCCACCGGCTTGCCCGACTGCACCAGCAGCGTTTCCTCGTCGCCCAGCTCGCGCAGCGCGCGCAGGATCGCATCGAAGCACTCCCAGTTGCGCGCGGCGCGGCCGATGCCGCCGTACACCACCAGCTCGTGCGGGTTCTCGGCCACCTCGGGATCGAGGTTGTTCTGGATCATGCGGAACGGCGCCTCGGTCAGCCAGCTCTTGCAGCTGAGCGCACTGCCGCGCGGTGCGCGAATCGTGCGGGTGGTGTCGATGCGGCTGGGGGCATTCATGGCAGTGCTCCGGAAGGCAGGCAGCGATTATAGGCGCTCGTGGACCGTGGCCGGGGCGTGCCGCGGTCGCCAACACAGTCAGCCTCGCGCACGACCCTGCATCCCACCGCCTGTAGCTGCTGCAGCAGGCTCCCTGGGATGGCAGCAGTCCGACCCGGCACGTACGCATCGCGGTGTTCGCCGACGATGCGAGCGGCGATACGACCCCGCTGTACACGATCGAAGGGCCAACCACCGGCCTCGATCTGCCGCCACAACAGTACCTGTACGGCATTGGCCATGATCCCTGGTTGCACCGCCTCATGGTGAGCGGTACGCCGAACACCGGCAGCTTCGCTGCCAATCGTTTGGTTATCTTCACCGATACGGCGAGCGGCGACGCCACTCCGCTGCAGATCCTCGTCGGCACCAACACCGGCAGCAGCAACCTCGGCACACCATTCGCGGTGCCTGCCGACGTGATCTTCGCCAACACGATCGAGCACCCGTGACGGCCTGGTCGAAGATCGCACCCTGACGCCGCGGCGCGTCCTTGCGGTCCGCCACGGCCACGGCAGGCCGATGCCTCGTGCAGGCACTGCGGCCATGCCATCCACCGCACGACCGGCACGCTCCACGCGCGCCACGCGCTCACCCGCGGGCAGTTTCCGGCCAACGCCGTGTGACAGGCCCTCGCGCGGCCGACCGGCCGCGCAGGCACACGCAATCCGGGTTGCCGCGCCGCGACGACGACGGTCCCATGCGCCCTCTGCTGATCCCGCTTGGCGCCGGAGCGTCGGGCGCGTGAGGGTTTCGGGTGCGCTTGCGCGTATGGGTAGCAAAGCCCCAGACGGAGTCTGCCATGCACCCGAAACGACTGGCCTGCCTGCTGCCGCTTGTCATCACCTTCGCCACTCTGCCCGCGCGTGGCGAGCTCGCCATCGGCGGCTTCGGCAGCGATGCGATACCGTCACATCCGATCCGCGTGTTTGCCGCCGGCGCGCAAGGGTCGGACGCCCCGATGCGCGAACTCGCGGGTCCGGCCACGCAACTGGTCAGCCCGATATTCGGCGTGTACGAGCCCCACGAGCAGGTCATCTACGTGTCCGACTTCCATGGCCAAGCGCTGCGCGTGTACCCGGCCTTCGCCAACGGCGATGTGGCACCGCTGCGCGTGCTCAATCCCCCGATATTGGGCCAGACCCGCGCCAACGCACCGGTCCATGCCCATGGCGAGATCGGCCTGATCGCATACAACTGCTGCATCTACACCTGGCCGCTGCACGCCAGTGGCGATGCCGCACCGCGCCTGCGCGGCATCGTGTGGGGTGGCGGCAACGATCCGACCACGCAACTCAACAACCCCACCTCGTTGATCTACATTGCGGCCACCGACGAATACGCGGTGTCCGACTACGCACCTGGCCAACCGTCCGCCTCGCGCATCGTGTTCCATGCACGCACCGCCGACGGCTACGCCGCGCCAACCCGCATGCTCACCGGCGCCGGCGTCGCGTACTCGCGTGCGATCGCATGGGATGGCGAGACCAGGCGCCTGTTCGTGCTGCGCCAGTCGCCTGAGGTGAATGGCGTCCAGCCTGGCCTGATCGCGGTGTTCGCCGATGACGCCAGCGGCGAGGCCATGCCGCTGTATACGATCGAGGGCCCGGCCACCCTGCTGGACCAACCCACCGGCCATTTCTACTACGGCATCGCCCACGACCGCTGGTTGCACCGCCTGTGGGTGAGCATCGCGAGCAACGCCAACAACCCGGCCGACAACCGCGTGCTCGGCTTCGACGACCAGGCCAGCGGCAACGCGACACCGCTGCAGCAGCTCAGCGGCAGCCAGCTCAGCGGCAACGTCCTTGGCGCGCCGTTTGCGGTTCCCGCGATGGCATCCGACACGATCTTCGACGACGGGTTCGAGGGCAGCAACCGCGCGGGAGAGTGATCGGCACGCGCGCTGCGATGCGCGCTTGCCAGGCCGGCCTGCCCGGCGCTGATCCCGGCGCGTGGCCCTGCCGCGCCCATGCCCGGCATCCGCGCAGGCCACGGTGGCCGCTCGCGCCGCCGGCACGCACCTGTGGCCACGCTTCAACCGCGCGGGCTCACCCCAGCGCGGCCAGCAGCAGTTCGCGCAGCACCTGCTGCGTGCGCTGCGCGCGTTCGGGCAACCACTGGGTAGTGTCCTCGTCCATGTAGTTGAGCTGGGCCAGTTCGAGCTGAACCGCGTCGATGCCGCGTCCGGGCGCACCGTAGTGGCGCGTGATGTAGCCGCCCTTGAAGCGTCCGTTGACCACGTGGGTCGAACCCTGCTGCGCCGCGAGGATCGCGGTCAGGCGCTGCTGCAAGGCCGGCGAGCAGCTCGCGCCGCCGGCGGTGCCGAGGTTGTAGTCGGGCAAGGTGCCGTCAAACAGGAACGGCAACACGCTGCGGATCGAATGGCCGTCCCACAGCACCACGCGACCATGCAGCGCATGCAGGCGCGCGAGCTCCGCGGCAAGCGCGCTGTGGTAGGGCCGCCAGTAGAGCTCCAGGCGCTGCGCGATCTCGGCGGCGTCAGGTTCGGCACCAGGCAGGTACAGGGCCGCGCCGTTGAACTGCACCAGCGGACACAGGCCGGTGCTGTTCTGCCCCGGGTACAGCGATGCGCCGTCGGGCGGACGGTTGAGATCGACCACGTAGCGCGAATACCGCGGCACCAACACCGATGCGCCGAGTTCGCGCACGAATTCGTACAGCCGCGCCACGTGCCAATCGGTGTCGGGTACCGCGCGTGCGGCCGGCGTGAGGCGTGCGGCGATGTCGGCGGCAAGCGCGGTGCCATCGTGCGGCAGGCTCACGAGCAGCGGCCGCGTGCCGCGATGCAGGGTGCAGGTGTCCATGCGCGCATTGTAGTGGCAGCGGCGCGCCGGCTTCGTCGCGCTGCCGTCCTCGCGCAGCCGGTCAGTGGCCGGATGCGTCGCCTGGATCGCGCCTGGCCCTGGGCGTGAACCGCAACGGCCTCGCGCCATCGGCATCCGTCGGCGGCGCGGCCGCGCTGCCGCAGCCGCCGCAGGATGCGCAACCCGTGCTGCACGAGCCACCCTGGCTGCCGCGCGGTTGCCAGTCACGCGCGCGCCGGCGCAGCGCCTGCGGCAGCGCGGGACGGTCGAACCAGCCGAGCACGCGCGCGATGCAGCGGCGCGAGGTCTGCGGCAACAGGCGCCGGAATGCCGACCAAGCGGCCCAAACCACGACCAGCGCGACGACTACGCCCTGCACGATCGCCGCGTTCATGTGAGCGCCAGCGTGAGCTGGTAGGTGATGAACGAGGCGAGGTAGGCGAGCGCGAACAGGTAGGCCGCGCTGATCCACACGTAGCGCCAGCCATTGGTCTCGCGCCGGATCACCGCCAGCGTGGACATGCACTGTGGCGCGAACACGTACCACGCCAGCAGCGACAGTGCGGTCGCGAGCGACCACTGCGCCGCGATCGTGGTGCCCAGCGCCATCGCCGCCGCCTCCTCGCTGGTGGCCGACAGCGCGTACACGGTGGCCAGCGACGACACCGCCACCTCGCGCGCCGCCAGGCCGGGGATCAGCGCGATGCAGATCTGCCAGTTGAAGCCGATCGGCGCGAACAGGTGGGTCATCCAGCGGCCGATGTGGCCGGCATAGCTGTAGTCGATCGGCGGCAGCGTGGCGCCCTCGGGCGGCGCCGGAAAACTCGACAGGAACCACAGCAGGATCGTGAGCGAGAGCAGGATGCCGCCGACCCGGCGCAGGAAGATCAGCGCGCGCTCCCACAGCCCGAGCAGGATGCTGCGCGGGTCGGGCAGCCGGTACGAGGGCAACTCCATCACCAGCATGTGCTCGCTGCGATCGCGCTGCAGGCGCTTGATCACCCACGCCACCGCGAGCGCACTGAGGATGCCGGCCAGATACAGCACGAACAGCACGATACCCTGCAGGTTGAACACGCCCAGCACCTCGCGCCGCGGGATGAACGCGGCGATCAGCAGCGTGTACACCGGCAGCCGCGCCGAGCAGGTCATGAGCGGCGCCACGAGGATCGTGGCGAGGCGGTCACGCGGATCGGCGATACTGCGCGTGGCCATGATGCCCGGGATCGCGCAGGCGAAGCTCGACAACAGCGGGATGAACGCGCGCCCGGTGAGCCCGGCCTTGAACATGAGCGTGTCGAGCAGGAACGCCGCGCGCGGCAGGTAGCCCGACTCCTCCAGCACGAGGATGAACAGGAACAGCACGAGGATCTGCGGCAGGAACTCGAGCACGGTGCCCAATCCCGCGAACACGCCATCGGTGACCAGGCTCTGCAGCAGCGGCATCGATGCGAGCAGGCCACCGACCCACTCGCCGGCCGCCGCCACGCCCGCGGCCACCGCATCCTGCAGCGGCGCCGCCCAGCTGAACACCGCCTGGAAGATCAGGAACATCACGACCGCGAGGATCACCAGCCCGGCCGCGCGATGGAGCACCACCGCGTCGATCGCATCGTCGATCGCCGCGGTCGCGCGCGGCATCGTCACCGCGGCCGCGAGCAGTGCGCGCACCCGCGCGTGCACGTCGCCGTCGCCGGCTGCGGGCATCGGCGGCACCAGCCGGACCCGGTCCAGTTCCGCGAGCAGCGCCGCGGCGCCGCCCTGGCGCACCGCCACGGTCTCCACGATCGGCATGCCCAGTCGTTCCTGCAGCACGTCGACGTCGATGCGGATGCCGCGCTTGCGTGCGACATCCATCATGTTGAGCGCCACCAGCATCGGCCGCCCGAGTTCGGCCAGTTCGAGGGCGAAGCGCAGGTGCAGGCGCAGGTTGGTCGCGTCGAGCACGCACACGATGAGGTCGGGCGCGCGCTCGCCGGCCAGGCGCCCCGCGCACACGTCGCGCGTGATCACCTCGTCGGGACTGGCGGCATCGAGGCTGTATGCTCCGGGCAGGTCGAGCACGCGCACGTGGCGCCCACCCGGCGTTTCCAGTCGGCCTTCCTTGCGCTCGATCGTCACGCCCGCGTAGTTGGCCACCTTGGCGCGACCGCCGGTGAGGCGATTGAACAGCGCGGTCTTGCCGCAGTTGGGACTGCCTACGAGCGCGACATGCAGGGCCGATGCGGCGGTGCTCACGCCACGACCCCGTCGGCCAGCAGCACGCGCGCAGCCTCGGGCCGACGCAGTGCGAAGCGCGTGAAGCCGACCTGCACGAGAAGCGGATCACGCCCGAACGGTCCGGTCGCGACCACGCGCACCGGCTCGCCGGCGACGAAGCCGAGCTCACGCAGGCGCCGCGCGACCACGTCGCCCGGTTGGGTGTCTTGGACCTGTCCGACCAGTGCGCACTGGCCTTGGGGAAGTTCGGTGAGCCGCACGAATCACGCGCAAACAAGAACGATTCGCAATTCTAGCCGAGCCGGCGCCGCGCGTGGCAAGCCAGGCCGTGGCGCAACGCCGCAGCGGTCACGCGTGGCCGGAGCGCGCACACCGGCCATGTCGCGGCACGCCGGCGGGCCGCCCGCGGCCGCCCGGCTATGATGAGGGCCTGCCCCATCACCGTTCCTGCCATGACCGCTTCGATCCTCAGCCAGCGCACCGCCGGCGTCGTCACGCTCACGCTCAACCGCCCGCAGCTGCACAACGCCTTCGACGACGCACTCATCGCCGAGCTCACCGCGGCGCTGGTCGACTGCGACCACGATGCCAGCGTGCGCGCGGTGGTGCTCACCGGCGCGGGCGCCTCGTTCTCGGCCGGCGCCGACCTCAACTGGATGCGCGGCATGGTTGATGCGAGCGAAGAGGCCAACCGCGAGGATGCGCTGCGGCTGGCCGCGCTCATGCGCACGCTCAACTTCCTGTCCAAGCCCACGCTCGCGCGGGTCAACGGTTCGGCCTATGGCGGCGGCGTCGGGCTGATCGCCTGCTGCGACATCGCGATCGGCAGCGACGGCGCCAAGTTCGCGCTGTCCGAAGTCAAGCTCGGCCTCGTGCCCGCGGTGATCTCGCCCTACGTGATCGCGGCGATCGGCCAGCGCCAGGCACGCCGCCTGTTCATCAACGGCGAGGTGTTCGACGCCGCCACCGCCGCGCGCATCGGCCTGCTGCACGACTGCGTCACCGCCGACCAACTCGATGCCGCGGTCGAGCGCGCGCTGCACTTCCTCGCCAAGGGTGGCCCGCTGGCGCAGCACGAAGCCAAGCGACTCGCGCTGCGCGTGGGCGGCATGACGATCGAGTCGTGCCAGCAGTGCGATCGCGACAACGCCGCGCTCATCGCGCGCCTGCGCGTGTCTACCGAAGGCCAGCAGGGCCTGGCCGCGTTCCTCGACAAGACCGCAGCGCCGTGGCTGCGGGCCGGCGCGGGGCACTGAGCACCTCGCGTCAGCGCATCGACCGATGCGGCGTCTGTTCCGCCGCCGCGTCATCGAACTTGAGCAATTCGGGCAGATGGGGCGCGTAATGGCGCCAGCGCCCGACCGAGCGTGCATGCACGGGCTGGCGTGCCTGCCACAGCGAGGCGGTGCCGATGACGCTGGTGCCGGCGGCCGCGGCCTCCTCGCAGTCGAAGGCCGGCAGGCCGAGCCACTGGGCCAGACGCGCGATCTGCAGCCGAGGCTCGCGCACCAGCGCTTCGTAGTCGAGCACGAACACGCGCGCGGCCGACGCCTGCTGGGCCCGCTCGACCAGACGCGCGCAGCCGCGCAGGAAGGCATCGATGTCGGCGAAGTCGTAGGCGAAGCGGTAGTCGCGTGCCTCGAAATGCTGGCTCCACAACGACAGGGCCGTATCGCGTGCGCTGCGCCGACATACCACGACCGGCGCTTGCGGAAACAGCGCGCGGATGAGATCCAGATGCAGCACGTTGAGCGGCTGCTTGTCGATGAACCAGCCGCTGTCGGCGTCCTCGCGCCGCAACCGGGCCAGGTATTCCTGCGCCACCGACTCCAACTGCGCCGGTGTCGGCCGCGCCAGCCCATCGACCTGTTCGGCCAGGTGCGGCAGCCAATCCAGTTCGCCGCGATTGCGCACCAGCGGCGAGCGTCCGAGCAGTTCGGCCGCGAGCGTGGTGCCCGAGCGCGGCGCGCCGACGATGAAGATCGGCACGCACTCGCCACGCATCGGCTCACGCACGGGCAACGCGGCGCGGGCGAGGCGCGCGTCGATGGACCGCCGCCAGTTGCGGCGTGACCAGGCACCCGCGCCGACCAGCGCGTTCGCCTCACGCAGCAGGCGCGCCGCCGCGGCATAGTCAGCCAGGTCGTCATGCGCCTTGCCCAGCGCAAACAGCAGCGAGGCGCGCGCGGCCGGGTTCAACTGCCCCCGTTGCAGCAGGTCCTGCCAGTGCGCAAGGTCGGGATCGGCAGGGTCGCGATACCGCGTGATCGATGCCAGGCCATAGGCGGCGCCGAGTTCGAGCGTGCGCGCATCGCCGGCCAGCGCTTCGCGGTACAGCGTCCGCGCGCGCTCGAACGCGCCGAGCTGGCCCTGCAACGCGGCCGTGTACAGACGCAACATCGCATCGTCCGCGCCCGCCGCGAGCGCCGCCTCGGCGAGCTTCACCGCGGCGGGCTTGTCACCCCAGTCGGCCAGCAGGCGCGCCGCGCGCAGGACCAGGTCGGGCGCCGGCGGTCGCGGCTCGAAGGCATCCACCAGCACCTGCGCCGCCGCCCGCCAGGCGCGCCGCGCCGACAACAGCCGCGCCAGCGCAAAGGTCGCCGCGGCATGGCCGGGCGCACGACGGCTGAGCTCGCGCAGCAACTCGATCGCGCCGTCCGCATCACCACGCTGCTCGCGACTGCCACTGGCCGCGAGCCACAACTCGGCGTCGAACGCGAATCGGGTCAGCGCGGCCTCGAGAATCCCGCCCGCGGCCAGCGCCCGCCCGGCGAGCACCTGCGCGCGCACCGCGTCGAGCCACGCCGGCAGCGGTTGCGCCAGCAGAGCCGGATCGACCTCCGCGTGATGCCCCGTGGCCGGGGCGATGCCTGGAACCGCCGGTGTGCTCATCGCCACGCATGCTAGCGCAGGCGCGGTGCGCTCGGCTTTGAGCCTGCTCTATCATCTGGTCCATACCGTCTGCGGAACCCAGCATGTTCGACCGTATCCTCATCGCCAACCGCGGCGAAATCGCCTGCCGCGTGATCCGCACCTGCCGGCGGCTGGGCATCGCGCCGATCGCGGTGTACTCGCAGGCCGATGCGGGCGCCCAGCATGTGCGCCTGGCCGACGCGGCGTGGCCGATCGGCGGGCCGCGGCCGGCCGACTCCTACCTGCGCAGCGAGGCGATCATCGAAGCCGCGCTCAAGTCCGGTGCGCAGGCGATCCATCCGGGCTACGGTTTCCTGTCCGAGAACGCCGACTTCGCCGACGCGGTCAAGAACGCCGGGCTGTGCTTCATCGGGCCGTCGGGGGATTCGATGCGGCGCATGGGCTCCAAGGCCGGCGCCAAGGAACTCATGGCCGCGCGCGGCGTGCCGGTGGTGCCCGGCTACACCGGCGCCGAGCAGGATCCCGCGCTGCTCGCGCGCGAAGCCGAGCGCATCGGCTTTCCGCTCATGATCAAGGCCGCCTACGGCGGTGGCGGCAAGGGCATGCGCATCGTGCGCAGCGCGGACGAGTTCACCGCGAACCTGGAAAGCTGCCGGCGCGAGGCACAGAACGCCTTCGGCCGCGACCGCGTGCTGCTGGAGCGCTACATCACCCACCCGCGCCACATCGAGTTCCAGGTGCTTGCCGACAGCCACGGCAACACCATCCACCTCAATGAGCGCGAATGCTCGGCCCAGCGCCGCTACCAGAAGGTGCTGGAGGAAACGCCCTCGCCGTTCCTCAGCCCGCAGCTGCGCGAGCGCATGGGCCAGGCCGCGGTCGCGGCCGCGCAAGCCATCGACTACGTCAACGCGGGCACCGTCGAGTTCATCGTCGGCGCCGACGGCGACTTCCATTTCATGGAGATCAACACGCGCCTGCAGGTCGAGCATCCGGTGACCGAAATGGTGCTCGGGCTCGACCTCGTCGAACTGCAGTTGCGCATCGCCGCGGGCGAGGCGCTGCCGGCCTCGCTGGTGCGCAACAAGTCGATCCCGCAGCATGGCCATGCGATCGAGCTGCGCCTGTACGCGGAGGATCCCGCGCAGGGCTTCCTGCCCGGTTCGGGCACGCTCGAAGCACTGCACCTGCCCGCGCCTTCGCGCCACGTGCGCATCGACTCGGGCGTGGTCGCCGGCGACACCGTCACGATCTTCTACGACCCGATGATCGCCAAGCTCATCGCCTGGGACGAAACGCGCGAGGCCGCGCTGGTGCGCATGCGCGAGGCGCTGGCGCAATGCGCGGTGATCGGCCCCAAGTCCAACATCGATTTCCTTGAGCGCCTCGTCCGCCACCCCGCGATCGTCGAGGCCAGCATCGACAGCGGCTACCTCGACCGCAACCTCGACGAGTTCGTCGGCAGCGATGCCTCCGATGCCGACGCGCCGTTCATCGCGGCCACCGCCTGCCTGCTGCACGAGGAAGCCGAGCGCCCGCGCCTCGCACGCACCGGCAGCGATCCGTGGTCGCCGTGGGCGCGCGCCGACGCCTGGCGCGTGGGCCACACCGGCAAGCGCATCGTCGCGCTGCTCGCGCGCGGCGAGCGCATCGAAATCAGCGCCTTCGGCGCCAACGGCAGCTACCGCCTCGCCAGCGCCACGCGCGAGCTCACGGTCGAACACGCGCGGCTCGACGGCAACGCGCTCAGTGCCCAGATCGACGGCGTGGCGCGGCGCTGGCAGGTGCTGCTCGACCAGGGCGGGCTGATCGTGCACGACGGCACGCGCCGCCACCTGTTCAGCCATGCGCCCGCATTTGCATGGACGCCCGCGGCCAGCGCCAGCGGCGATCGCGTACTCGCGCCGATGCCCGGCCGCATCGTGCTGGTCAAGGCCGCGCCGGGCGCCGACGTCGCGCAGGGCGAGGAACTGCTGGTGATGGAGGCGATGAAGATGGAGCTCAGCCTCAAGGCGCCACGCGCGGGCAGGATCGCCGCGGTGCAGGCCGCGGCCGGCGATTTCGTCGATGCCGACGCAGTGCTGGTGCGGCTGGAGGCCTGAACCGCCAGCCACGCGCCCGTGGCGCATCTCCCCCTCGTCCATCGGAACCCGCCATGTCCAGACCGCTGTCCGCCCTCTTCCTCACGCTCATCGCGCTGCTCGCGGGTGGCTGCGTCGAGACGCGCTTCGAGGCCCCGCTCGGCGACAACATCGAAACCTGCGACAGCCGCTGGAAGGGACTGTGGTTCGAGGCCGGCGCCAAGGCCGGCGACCCGGATGCCGAGCGCGTGGGCATGCACGTCGACGAGGCCTGCGCGCTCACCCTGATCGAGCAGCCCGCCGCCGGCGCGCCGCTCAAGCGCTGGCGCGTGCCGATCAACTTCGTGCACCTGCGCAGCGGCGACTACCTCGTGGTGGCCGACACCGCCTTGCGCGGCCTGGGCGAGATCGCGCCGCCGTACGGCATCGAACCGGTGCCGGCCAAGTCCTACTTCTTCGTCAAATACCGCGTGCGCGGCGACCGCCTGGAACTGTACGAAGTCGACAGCGCCAAGGCCGCCAGGCTCGTGATCGACGGCAAGCTCGAGGGCACGGTGCAGAAGAACCGCAGCGACCTGCATGTGTACGTGCGCGGCGGGCGCGCGCAGATGGTCGAGCTGGTGCGCCGCCACGACCTGTTCGGCAGCAAGCCCTGGCACGTGTTCCAGCGCAGCCGGCTGGAACTACAGGACTTCGAACGTTCGCTGCAGGCACCGGGAGCGAAGCGATGAGCCTGCCCACGACGGTGCGCATCGTCGAGGTCGGCGCACGCGACGGCCTGCAGAACGAGGCCGCGATCGTGCCGACCGCGACCAAGATCGAACTGATCGAGCGCCTCGCCGCGAGCGGCCTCAGGACGATCGAGGCGACCAGTTTCGTGAGCCCGAAATGGGTGCCGCAGCTCGCCGACGCGGCCGAGGTGTACACCGGCATCCGCAAGATCGAGGGCGTCAGCTACCCGGTGCTGGTGCCCAATCTGCAAGGTTACGAACGCGCGCGCGCGGCCGGCGTAACCGAGATCGCGGTGTTCGCCGCCGCCTCCGAGGCCTTCAGCCGCCACAACATCAATGCCTCGATCGACGAATCGATCCAGCGCTTCGTGCCCGTGCTCGAACGCGCCCAGGCCGAGCAGGTCAAGGTGCGCGGCTACGTCTCGACCGTGCTCGGCTGCCCCTACCAGGGCGAGGTGCCCGTGGCCGACGTGGTGCGCGTGGCGCAGCGCCTGCACCGGCTGGGCTGCTACGAGATCTCGCTCGGCGACACCATCGGCGTGGGCACGCCGGGCAAGGCACGCGCGATGCTGCGCGCGGTCGCGGCGCAGGTGCCGATGACCGCGCTCGCGGTGCACTTCCACGACACCTACGGCCAGGCACTGGCCAACCTGCTCGCCTGCCTTGAGGAAGGCGTCGGCGTGATCGACAGCGCGGTGTCGGGAACCGGCGGCTGTCCCTACGCCAAGGGCGCCACCGGCAACGTCGCCAGCGAGGACGTGGTGTACATGCTCGACGGCATGGGCATCGCCACCGGGGTCGACCTGTCGCGCCTGGTCGAAACCGGGCTGTGGCTGAGCCAGGTGCTCGGCCGTCCCAGCTCCAGCCGCGTGGCGCGCGCGCGTTCGGCGCATTGAGGCGCGCCGCGGCCGCGGCCGCACGCTCGCTATACTCGCCACTTTGCCCGGTGGCGCCGCCATGCCAGCCAAACTAGGTCCCGACCGCAGCCGCGGCCATCTCATCGCCCTGGGTGCACTCGCGCCCGACGAGCGCGTGGGCGAAGTACTGGCACGCGTGCTCGCGCTGCTCGAGCCGCAGGCGCGCGTGGTGGTGGTGACCAGCATCGACACGAGCGACGGCGACGAGGCGGAGCTGGAAACCCTGCTGCGCAACGCCGGCGCGGCCGAGGTGATGCGCGTGCTGCTGCGCACGCGCGCCGACAGCGAGCCGCGCGCACTGCTGGGCGCGGTCGACCAGGCCGCGCTCGTGGTGCTGCAGACCGATCAGCCACTGCGCCTGTCCACGCTCATCGGCGGCACCCGGCTCGCGCGCGCGCTGCGCCGGCGCAACGCCGAAGGCATGGCCGTGGCCGGCTGCGCTGCGGCGGCGGCGCTGCTGTGCGAACACATGGTCGCGCATGGCGAGCAAGGCGCGACGCCGCGCCATGGCGGTGTGCAGTTCGCACCGGGGCTGGGCCTGACCAACCGCGTGGTGATCGACCAGGGTGGCCACGCCAGCGACCGCCTCGGCCGCCTGCTCGGCGCGCTGGCGCTCAATCCGTTCGCGCTCGGCCTGGGCATCGACGCCGCCACCGCCGCGATCATCGGTCCCGACAACGTGCTCGAAGTGGCCGGCGCAGGCGGCATCACCCTGCTCGACCCGGCCGAGATGGCCGAGTCGAACGTGGCCGATGTCACCCCCGGCGCGCCGATCCGCATCACCAACCTGCGCCTGCACGCGCTCACCGCGGGCGCACGCTACGACCTGGACTTCCGCCAGACCCTGTAGGCACGCGTCGCGCGCCCAGGTCGGCACGCGCGCCCGCAGCAGGACGCGGCAACGCCGCCAGCGAGGGTGCTGCTGCTAGAATCCGCGACCCATTTTGTGCGGAGCGCAGCATGCAACTGGACCAGGTCAAGGCCGTCATCACCGGCGGCGTCTCCGGGCTCGGCCACGCGGTGGCCGAGCATCTGGTGGCACACGGCGGCAAGGTCGCCCTGTTCGATGTCAACGACGACAAGGGCGCCGCCGCGGTCGCCATGCTGGGCGCCGACAAGGCGCGTTACTTCCGCACCGACGTGAGCGACGAGGCTGCCGTCATGGCCCATGTGGCCGCCGCGCGCGAGTTCCTCGGCGGGCTCAACGTCGCGGTCAACTGCGCCGGCATCCTCGGCGCCGGCCGCGTGCTCGGCAAGGATGGCCCGATGCCGCTCAAGAACTTCGCCACCACGGTGATGGTGAACCTGGTCGGCAGCTTCAACGTGGCCAAGGCCGCGGCCGCGCTCATGCAGGACAACAGTCCCGGTGCGGACGGCGAGCGCGGCGTGATCGTCAACACCGCCTCGATCGCGGCGTTCGAAGGCCAGATCGGCCAGGCCGCCTATTCCGCCTCCAAGGGGGGCGTGGTCGGCATGACGTTGCCGATGGCACGCGAGTTCGCGCGCATCGGCGTGCGCGTGATGACGGTGGCGCCGGGCGTGTTCCACACGCCGATGGTCGATGGCATGCCGCCGAACGTGTACGAATCGCTGTGCGCGCAGGTGCCCTACCCCTCACGCCTGGGCACGCCGCAGGAGTACGCCGACACGGTCGCCTTCATCATCGGCAACCGCTACCTCAACGGCGGCGTGATCCGCATCGACGGCGCGATCCGGCTGGCGCCCAAGTGACACGCGCTGCGCACACCCAAGCCCGCCCCACCCTCCCATCCCACCCACCGCGCCACGCCGGCGCGGGTCACACGAGTCGAACATGAAGGCCGCAGACATCAAGAAGGGCAACGTCGTCGAGCACGACGGCAAGGTCTGGCAGATCCGCGACATCGAACGCAGCTCGCCGCAGGGCCGCGGCGGCAACGTGACCTTCCGCTTCACGATGTACGCGGTGCCAGGCGGGCAGAAGCTCGACCTGTCGCTGCGCGCCGACGACGACCTCAAGGAAACCGAGCTCACGCGCCGAGCGGTGAGCTACTCCTACAAGGACGGCGACGCGTTCGTGTTCATGGACAGCGAGGACTACACCCAGTACACGCTCGATGCGAGCGCGGTCGGCGACGCGGCCCGCTTCCTCGTCGATGGCATCGAGGGCTGCTACGTGCAACTCATCGAGGATGCGCCCGTGGCCGTGCAGTTGCCGCAGAACGTCGTGCTCGAAGTGATCGAGACCGCGCCCGAACTCAAGGGTGCCACCGCGACCAAGCGCCCCAAGCCCGCACGCCTGTCCACCGGCATCGAGATCCTCGTGCCCGAGTACATCAGCACCGGCGAGAAGGTCATGGTCAACACCACCACCGGCGAATTCTCGGGTAGAGCCTGACCCTCAGGTCAGGCTCTGGCGAGGCAGGAGCCGAGCGGGCTGCGTCCCAGGGATGGCTGCCTGGTCCAGTCCGTCACACGCTTTGCGCCGCCTTCAGGCGGCGCAGGGTCAGGCTCTGGCGAGGCAGGAGCCGAGCGGGCTGCGTCCCATGGACGGCTGCTCGGTCCAGTTCATCACGCGCCATGTGCCGCCTTCGGGCGGCGCAGGGTCAGGCTCTGGCGAGGCAGGAGCCGAGCGGGCTGCATCCCATGGACGGCTGGCTGGCCTGGTCCGTCGTGGGTCTTGCGTCACCGTCGCGTTGACGATGGCCGGATGCGGCCATACACCACCTGCGCGCCACACCCGCGCACGCCCACCGCTGCCGCGCACTGCCCGCATCTCCAGGCGCGGCACGATGGCGCACAGCAGCATGCACGCCGTGGCCAATGGCACCTTGCCGCTCCGATAACGCTCGCGTAAGGTACCGGGCCGTTGTGCCCGGCACTCGCCGGGGGCACGCTGCACGACGGCGCTGGGGGTCCGGGCGCTCGTTCACCCGCAAACCTTACCGCTCGCAGAGGGGACACCATGATTTTCTGGCGTGTCAAACCGCTCAACCAGATTCTTGAAACCGCCGAAAAGAAATCGCTCAAGCGCCAGCTCGGGCCGGTCCAGCTCACCCTGCTCGGCATCGGCGCGGTGATCGGCACCGGCATCTTCGTGCTCACCGCCGAGGCGGCACAGAAGGCCGGTCCCGCGATGATGGTGTCGTTCCTGATCGCGGCGGTGGTGTGCGGTCTGGCCGCATTCGCCTATGCCGAGCTGGCCGCGATGCTGCCGGTCTCGGGCTCGGCCTACACCTACACCTACGGCGTGATGGGCGAACTGGTCGCATGGGTGGTGGGCTGGGCGCTCGTGCTCGAGTACGCGATCGGCGCAACCGCCGTGTGCGTGGGCTGGTCGGGCTACATGAACGGCCTGCTCATGCATACCGACTTCTTCGGCATGGTCGAGCCGGGAGCGCTCGCGCTGCCCGAATACCTGCGCACCGGCTACTACTCGGGCGGTGGCTTCAACCTGCTCGCGTTCCTCATCGGCATCGCGGTGACCTGGCTGCTGGTGATCGGCACCTCCAAGAGCGCCAAGGTCAACGCAGTGCTGGTCGCGATCAAGATCGTCGCACTGACCGTGTTCGTGGCGCTCGCGGTGCCCGCGGCCAAGACGGGCAACCTGGAACCGTTCCTGCCCGGCGGCTGGGGCAGCCCGCTCGGTGGTGCCGGCGTGCTCGGTGCGGCCGCCTCGATCTTCTTCGCGTACGTGGGCTTCGATGCGGTGTCGACCGCGGCCGAGGAAACCAAGAACCCGAACCGCAACATCCCGATCGGCCTGATCGCCTCGCTGCTCATCTGCACGGTGTTCTACCTGCTGGTCGGATACGGCGCGGCCGGTTCGGTCGGCGCGCAGCCGATGCTCGGCGCCGATGGCCTGCCGCTGGATCCGGGCACACCTGCCATGGCCGCCGCCTGCGTCGGCTCCGATGCGCTGGTGTGCAGCAACGAGCCGCTGGCGCACGTGCTGCGCGTGCTCGGCTTCACCCAGATCGGCAACTGGATCGGCGTGGCCGCGATCATCGCGCTGCCGTCGGTGATCCTCATGATGATGTTCGGCCAGACCCGCATCTTCTTCACGATGGCGCGTGACGGCCTTCTGCCCGACGCCCTGTCCAAGGTGCACCCGCGCTTCTTCACCCCGCACGTGATCACCTACCTGACCGGCGCGGTGGTGTCGGTGTGCGGCGCACTGTTCCCGGTCGGGAAGCTGGCCGACACCTCGAATGCGGGCACCCTGCTCGCGTTCGCGATGGTCGCAGTCGGCGTGATGATCCTGCGCAAGCAGCAACCCGACCGGCCACGCCCGTTCCGCACGCCGCTGGTGTGGGTGGTGTGCCCGCTCGCGGTGATGGGCTGCGTGCTGCTGTTCGTCAACCTCAGCATCGTGGCCAAGGTCGTGTTCGTGGTGTGGGCGGCGATCGGCCTGATCATCTACCGCCTGTACGGCTACCGCCGCAGCCAGCTCGCGAGCCCGAACGCGGGTTGAGCCGTGACTGCACCGGGCGCCGGCTGCATCGCGGCCGGCGCCGCATCCTCACCCGCCTGACCGGGCCATCGGGAACCTGCCATGCTCAAGCAATTGCTCGCGATCAAGCACGCCCATGTCGCCCGCGCCGATGCGGCCGAGCTCGACCTCGTGCGCACGCTCGGCCCATGGGGCCTGACCGCGATCGGCATCGGCGCGGTGATCGGTGGCGGCATCTTCGTGATCACCGGCCAGGCCGCAGCCGACCACGCCGGCCCCGCGATCATCCTGTCGTTCGTGCTGGCGGCGCTGTGCTGCACGTTCTGTGCGCTGTGCTACGCCGAGTTCGCCTCGATGGTGCCGGTGTCGGGCAGCGCCTACTCCTATACCTACGCCACGCTCGGCGAGCTGGCGGCATGGTTCATCGGCTGGATGCTCGTGCTCGAATACGGCGTATCGGCGTCGGCGGTCGCGGTGAGCTGGACCGGATACTTCCTGAGCCTGCTCGACCATTTCAACATCCACCTGCCCGCGATACTCACCAACGCGCCGCTGGATGCCCAGCTCAAGCCCACCGGCGCGATCATGAACCTGCCGGCAGCCGCGATCGTGCTTGCGCTGACCGCGCTGTGCTACGTCGGCATCCGCGAGTCGGCCTCGGTCAATGCGGCGATGGTCGTGCTCAAGACCGGCCTCATCATCATCGTGATCGTGGCCGGCTGGAACTACGTCGATCCCACGCTGTGGCAGCCGTTCATCCCGGCCAACGAGGGGCCGGGCAAGTACGGCTGGGAAGGCGTGCTGCGCGGCGCATCGATGGTGTTCTTCGCCTACATCGGCTTCGAGGCCACCTCGGTGGCGGCACAGGAATCGAAGAACCCGCAGCGCGACCTGCCCGTGGGCATGCTGGCCTCGCTGGCGATCTGCACCGTGCTGTACATCGCGATGGCCGCGGTGATGACCGGCCTCACGCCCTACAGCCAGCTCGGCACCGACGAACCGGTGGTGACCGCGGTGGCGAGCCACCCCGAGCTGGCCTGGCTGCGCGTGGTGGTGGAGATCGGCGCGCTGATCGGCCTGTCGTCGGTGGTGCTGGTGATGATCATCGCGCAGCCGCGTATCTTCATGATCATGGGTCGCGACGGCCTGCTGCCGCGCCTGTTCACCACGATCCACCCGCGCTATCGCACACCGCACATCAACACCGTGATCACCGGCATCGGCATCGCGCTGCTGGCCGCGGTGTTTCCGCTCGACATCCTCGGCGAACTCACCTCGATGGGCACGCTGATCGCATTCGCCGCGGTGTGCGGCGGCGTGTGGATCCTGCGCCACACCCAGCCCGAGCTGCCACGTCCGTTCCGCATCCGCTACGCGCCGCTGGTGTGCCTGGCCGGCATCGTGAGCTGCTGCATCCTGCTGTCCACCATGACCATCCACAACTGGATGCTCATGCTGAGCTGGACCGCGTTCGGCATGCTCGTGTACTTCGCCTACGGCTACCGCCACAGCCGCCTGCGCGGCGGCTGAGGCCGCCACCTCGCACGCCCGCGTTCAGTCCTGGCCGTCGGGCGGGTCGGCGGCCGCGTCGGGTGGCGCCGGATCGTCCGCATCGAGCAGGTCCGTACGCAGTTCCTTGCGCACCGGCGCGATCTCGGCGAGGCTGCGCACCTGCAGCAGCACGCTGCCCTTGCCGCCTTCGGTGAGCCGGCGCAGCGCGCTCGCATGCGCGCGCTGCGCCTTGTCGAGCTGGCTGCCGATCGCGCCCAGTTCCTCGACCAGCAGCGCGAAGTTGTCGTGCAGCAGCGCCGCGCGGCGCGCGATTTCCTCCGCACGCAGGTTGCGCCGTTCGATCCGCCACAGGTGCGCGACCGTGCGCAAGGTGGCCAGCAGCGTGCTTGGGCTGACCAGCGAGATGTTCTTGCCCAGCGCATGGCTGTACAGGCGCTCGTCGGCGCGCACCGCCTCGATGAACGCGGCCTCCACCGGCACGAACAGCAGCACGAAATCGAGCGTGCGCAGCCCGTCGAGTTCGCGGTAGTTGCGCGCCGACAAGCCGTCGATATGGCGCCGCAGCGAGGCCACGTGATCGGCCAGTGCGATGCGCCTGGCGTCCTCGTCGGTCGCGGCCACCAGCCGCTCCCACGCCACCAGCGACACCTTGGAGTCGATCACGATGTCCTTGCCCTCGGGCAGGTGCACGATCACATCCGGGCGCTGGCGCCCGCCCTCGCCATCGGCGTAGCTCGCCTGCGTGTCGTACTCGCGCCCGGCCTGCAGGCCCGAGGCCTCGAGCACGCGTTCGAGCACGAGTTCGCCCCACGCGCCCTGCACCTGGCTGTCGCCCTTGAGCGCGCGTGTGAGGTTGACCGCATCCTGGCTGATGCGCTGGTTGAGCTCGCGCAGCGCCTGGATCTCCTGGCTCAGCGCGCCGCGCTCGCGCTGCTCGCTGGCGTGGGTCGCGTGGACGGTTTCGCGAAACTCCTTGAGCTGCAGCTTGAGCGGTTCGAGCAGCCCGCCAAGCTGCTGCGAACTCTGCTCGCGGAAGCGCTCGTTGCTGGAATCGAGGATGCGGTTGGCAAGGTTCTGGAACGACTCGCGCAGGCGCTGCTCGGCCTGCTCCAGCAAGGCGAGCTTGTCGGCGGCGGCCTGCGCCTGCTCCCTGGCGCCGGCCTGCAAGGCGGCGTGCTCGCGCGTGAGTTCGAGCAGACGCGACTGTGCCGCCTCGCGCGCGCGCTGCGCGGCATCGAGCTGGCCCGCCAGCTGCTCGGCCTGGGCGCGTTGCGCACTGGCCTCTTCGGCCGCCGCGCGCTGCCGCTGCGTGGCCGCGTCGACGTCGCGCTCGCTGCGCTGCAGGCGCGCAGCCAGTTCCTCGATGCGCTGCGCATCGGCCTCGCGCTGCGCGTTGAGCGTGGCCACCTGCGCATCGCGGCTGGCCGCCCCCGCGGCATGCGCCTGCTGTCGCCAGCGCCGCGCGAGCAGCCACAGCACCACCGCGGCCAGCACGAGGCCGGCCAGGAACGCCACGAGGACGAGGCTTGCAACCGCAGGCTCCAGCACGATGCGCGAACTCCATCAGACCGCTCCATTGTGGCAGCGAGCGTCGCAGAAACCGAGACGAGCCCCACCCCGCCGCGGCTCGGTTACACTGACCGGCCCTGCACCGCGGAGCACGCCCATCGCCGCCCAGATCGACCGCGCCCGGCTCGAAGCCTGCGCCCACCAGATCGCTGCCGCCGGTCGCGCCCTCGGCGCCCTGGGCTGGACGCCGGCCACCAGCAGCAACTTCTCGATGCGGCTGGACGCGCAGCATGCCGCGGTGACGATCTCGGGTCGCGACAAGGGCCAGCTCGGCAGCGACGACATCATGGTCGTCGACCTGGACGGGCGCGCGCTCGATCCGCAGCTGCGCCCATCGGCCGAAACCGCGCTGCATACCCAGATCTACCGCCGCTTCGCCGCCGCGGGCGCGGTGCTGCACACTCACTCGCGTGCGCAGTCGGTGGCCTCGCGCCTGTTCGCAGCGCGCGGCGTGGTGCGTTTCGAGGGCTGGGAACTGCAGAAGGCGATCGCGGGCTACAGCAGCCACGACAGCGTGCTGGAACTGCCGGTGTTCGCCAACAGCCAGGACATGGCGGTGCTCGCGCGCGCGGTCGATGGCTGGCTCGACGCAGGCAGACCGCTGCACGGCTACTTGATCGACGGCCACGGCATCTACACATGGGGCAAGGACATGCCCGAGGCGCGACGCCACCTGGAAGCGCTGCAATTCCTGCTCGAATGCGAGCTCGACCTGATCCGGCTGCGAGGAACCCGACCATGACCCGACTGCGCATCTTTGCCGACGACCGCGCCGACGCGCCGCTGACCACCCACACCGACCACGCCGCGATCGCGCGCGAGCTCGGTGCGATCGGTGTGCGCTTCGAGCGCTGGCAGGCCAATGCCGAAATCGCGCCCGGCGCCAGCCAGGACGAGGTCATCGCGGCCTACCGTGGCGACATCGACCGGCTCATGCGCGAGGAAGGCTATCGCGCGGTCGACGTGGTGAGCCTCACGCCCGACCATCCCGACCGCGCGGCGCTGCGCCAGAAGTTCCTGGCCGAGCACCGGCACATCGAGGACGAGGTGCGGTTTTTCGTCGCCGGCGCCGGCCAGTTCGCGCTGCACGTGGGCGACAAGGTGTACGAGGTGCTGTGCGAGGCGGGCGACCTCATCGGTGTGCCCGATGGCGCTCGCCACTGGTTCGACATGAGCGAATCGCCCTGCTTCGTCGCGATCCGGCTGTTCAGCAATCCGGCCGGCTGGGTCGCGCAGTTCACCGGCGACGACATCGCCACGCGCTTTCCGCCCATGACGCCGCAGCCATCGGCGCCGGCCGCGCGCGCGTGAGCTACCTCGACGAGTCGCTGGCTCCGGGCGAAGCGGTGCTCGCGCGCTTCGACCTGCACTGGACCGCGCGCTGGCGCCTGGCGCTGTTCCTGCTGCTGGCGATCCCGACCTTCGGCATCGCGCTGCTCGCGGCCGGCTGGGAATGGCTGCGCCTGCGCGCGATCGAGCAGGGCGTGACCGATCGGCGCGTGGTGCGCAAGACCGGCATCGTGAGCCGCCACACCACCGAACTGCGGCTGGCCTCGATCGAGACGGTCGACCTGCGCCAGACCAGTCTCGGCCGCGTGCTCGGCTACGGCGACGTGGTGCTGACCGGACGCGGCGAAACCGCCATGATGTTCAGCCGCGTCGCCGATCCGCTTGCGGTCAAGCGTGCAATCGAGAGCGCCTACGCCGATCATGTCGAGGCCGCGCGCGTGCGCGGCGAGGCCGAAGCCGGCGCCTGAGCGCCGCGCGCGCCCATCCGAGCAGACACTGGAACCGCCATCGCCATGCCCGCCGTCACCGCGATCCTCACCGACATCGAAGGCACCACCAGTTCGATCGACTTCGTCAAGCACGTGCTGTTTCCGTATGCGCGCGAGCGCCTGCCCGCGTTCATCGAGACCCACGGCGACACTACCGAGGTGCAGCACTGGCTGCAGCGCGCGGCCGAGGAAGCCGGCCAGATCGCGCTGCCGCGTCAGGAACTCATCGAACTCCTGCTCGAATGGATCGATGCCGACCGCAAGTCGACGGCGCTCAAGGCGCTGCAGGGCATGATCTGGCTCGACGGCTACGCCGCGGGTGATTTCCGCGCCCATGTCTATCCCGAGGTGGCCTCGCGCCTGCGCGCGTGGCGCGCAGCCGGCAAGCGCCTGTACGTGTACTCGTCGGGTTCGGTGCCCGCGCAGCGGCTGTTCTTCCGCTACAGCGAGGCCGGCGACCTCACGCCGCTGTTCGACGGCTACTTCGATACCGAAACCGGCCCCAAGCGCGAAGCCGCCTCGTACGCGCGCATCGCCGCCGCGATCGGGGTCGCGCCCGCGGCCGTCGTGTTCCTGTCCGACATCGAGGCCGAACTCGACGCCGCGCAGGCCGCCGGCATGCAGACGATCCTGCTCGCGCGCGCGCCCGCGCAATGCCCGCCCGGCGCGCGCCATCGCTGCGTGGCCGATTTCGATGCGATCGAACTGGCGTGAGCGCCACGCGCACCTGACATGAGCCCGCGCGCGCCCGGCTCCATGCTGCGCACCTTGGCCGACGGCCTGCGCGCGGCCACGCTGCGCGCGCCGCGCGGCCATGCCCTGCCCGGCAGCGCGGGCGCCTTCGTGGCGCTGGTGGTGGTCTACCTGGTCACCTCGCTGCTGATCGATGCACTCGACAGCGCGCGGCCATGGCGCTTGGTGCGCGCGGGCGTGGTGAGCGTGCTCGCCGACTGCCTGCTCACCTATGCCGCCGGCTGGCTGCTCGCGCAGCTCGCGCGCTGCCGGGAACTGGCCACCGGCGTGGCCACCACGCTGCTCGCGGCCACCGTCATGGTCGCCCTCGTCGTGCACTGGCCACTGCGCCATCTCACCGCGCTGCTGCAGCAGCACGGCCACGAACTCGCGGCCGTGCTGCCCGCGCTCGCGGGCCGGTTCTGGTGGCTGCTGGTGCTGCTCGTGCTCGCGCACTGGCTCATGCCGCTGCGCATCGGCCGCAGCATGTTCGGCGCGCTGCTCGCCTTCGCCGTGTCCGGTGCGGCATGGTGGTGGCTGCCGTCGGCCGCGCTCGTCGACACCCGGATCGTGGCCACGCCGGCGCAGCCCGATGCCGCGCCCGCGTTGCCCGCGCCGGTGTCCGCGCCGCAGCCGGTCACGGACGAACCCGACTTCGATCCCGAACAGGTCATGTACGCGCAAGCCGCGCTGCTCGATGCGGAACTGGCGCGGCTGGCACCGCGCACGCCGGGCAGGATCAACCTGTACGTGGTCGCATTCGCGGGCGACGCCGGCGAGGACGTGTTCCACAACGAGGTCGAGTACGTGCGCACGCTGTTCGAGCAGCGCTTCGATGCCGCCGGACACGTGGTGGTGCTGCAGAACAACCCGCGCACGCTGGAGCGTGCGCCGCTGGCGAGCTGGACCAGCCTGCACGCGAGCCTGCAGGCGATCGCGCAGCGCGCCGACCCGGCGCAGGACATCGTGCTGCTGTACCTGACCAGCCATGGTTCGGACGACCACGAGCTGCTCGTGCAGATGGACCCGCTGCCACTGGTGCAGCTGCATCCCGAGGACGTGGCCGATGCGTTCAGGACCCAGCCGGCGCTGCGCTGGCGCGTGGTCATCGTCAATGCGTGCTACTCGGGCGGATTCATCGAGGCCCTGCGCGACGACTCCACGCTGGTGATGACCTCGGCGCGCCGCGACCGCACTTCGTTCGGCTGCGGCAGCGACGCCGACATCACCTGGTTCGGCAAGGCGCTGCTGGTGGATGCGCTCAACCGCACCACCTCGCTGCCCGAGGCGTTCGCGCTTGCGCGCGACTGGGTGGCGCAGCGCGAGGCGGCCGCTCCCGCCGCGGACGGCACGGTCGAGCATTCCGAGCCGCAACTGGCGACCTCGCCGAGCATCGAGGCGCGCCTGGCACGCTGGAGCGCGGCGCTGCCGCCCCGTCCGCCGGTCGAGTTCAAGCCGGCCGCGCGGCGCTGATCAACGCGGATCCTTGCGCAGCGCAAACACCGTGACCTGCGCATCGCGGTGCACCGGCGCGCCCAGTCGCGCCTCGACCCGGGCCGCACACGCGGCCATGTCGGGCCACGGCACCGGCCACGGGAACTTGGCACCGTAGGGCAACGTCCACGGCTGCATGCGCAGCACGAGGTAGTCGGCGCCCCAGGTCGCGCCCTCGACGATGTCGCCGAGACGCCCGACGCGGCTGAAATGCGCCCCGGTCGCGTGATAGGAGTACTCGTCCCAGTCGCCCTCGCCGCACACCGGCGCCGCCAGCGCGAACTTGACGTTCTGGCGATGGATCCGCTGCAGCCACGGATCGGGAACATAGTTGGAATGCATGTGCGCGGGCGTCTCGATCAGGGTGACGCTGCCAGGCGGGCGCTGCGCGAGTTCGCGGTAGAACGGCGACACCGGTCCGAGCTCGAACAGGGTCACGTACGGATTCGCGCGTGGGTCGTAGTCGAACTGGAACAGCGCATGGCCCATGAACTGGTTGGGGTCGTAGTACCAGGTCGGCAGCGGGCCGCGCACCACCACGATCGCGAGCCATGCAGCCACCGCGCACGCGGCCACGGCGGCGTTGCGCAGGCGTCCGAGCAGTGCCACCAGCCCTGCCGCCACCAGCAGCAGCAGCCACGGCAGAATCGGCGTGCAGTAGCGGGCGAGCACCGCCGGATGCTGCACCCACGCCGGCCGTGCCAGCGCGATCGCGGCCACGCCGACGATGCCGGCGCCCACGATCGCCACCACCAGGAAGCGATCGCGCCGCCACAGGCGCACGCCGCCGAGCACACCCAGCGCCAGCGAGGCCGCGAGCACGAACCCGTCGAAGGTGCCAGCGGCCATGAGCAGGGTGCGGTAGAAGCTGTTCCAGCTCACGCTGTCGGTGGCCGCCTTGCCGGCCAGTGCGTCCCAGTCGTTGAGCAGCGGCGGCAGCAGCGCGATCGCGAGCACGCCGGCCACGAAGGCACCCAGCCGCCACACATGGCCGAGCAAGGCCCACGACTGCGCGCGCCGCGCCGGACGCAGGCAGCCGGCCAGCGCCACCAGGCCCACGCAGGCCAGCGGCCACAAGGTGAACAGCAGCGACAGCAGGTGGGCCCAGCCCGCGAGGCAGGTCGCCAGCACGTACACGCCGGCCCAGCCCAGGCTGCGACCTTCGCGCTGGTACCAGTTGCGCAGTGCCACCAGCGCGATCACGCCACACAGTGCGAGCAGGGCATAGGGTCGCGCGGTGCGGCTGAGGTAGATGAGCAGCGGCGACAGCGCGAGCAGCGCGGTCCAGGTCGCGCGTTCCGGCAAGGCCAGCGTACGCCGCAGCAGCGCCGGTGCCAGCAGCAGCAGGGCCAATCCGCACAGCAACAGCGGCAGGTGCATCGACCATTCGCTCAGCGTGCCCTGCTGGTACAGCCAGCGGTAGTAGAGCGTGAGCGGGATCGAATAGTCGGCCACGCCGAAGTGGTCGGCGATGTTCTCCATGTCGGCGCCGATGAGCTTGCGCACCGCATGCCACTCATCGTCCATGAGCATCTGCGAGCGCAGTTGCCACACGCGCAGGAAGCTGCCCGCGAGCACCGCCGCGGCCACCAGCAGCCACCACGGCCAGCGCGCACTGCGCGCGCCCGGCATGGCCTCAGGCTGCATCGACCCGGCCCGCCTGCAGGCGGTCGCACGCCGCCGTGGAAAACAGCCGCGAACGCCGCCAGCCCCACTTCCACAGCCGATAGCTCAGCGCGGTGCGCAGCACGCCCAGGCCGTAGACCACCGAGCGGCGGAAATTGATCTGGCTCGCCTCGGGAAAGTAGCGCGTGGGACAGGAGATCTCGCCGATGCGCTGGCCGAATGCATGCGCCTGCACCAGCATCTGGTTGTCGAACACGAAATCGTCGGAATTGACCGCGAGCGGCAGCGCCAGCAGCACCTCGCGCGAGAACGCGCGGTAGCCGGAATGGAACTCCGAGAGCTTGGAGCCGATCACGAGGTTCTCGAACGCGGTCAACATGCGGTTGAACACGTACTTGTAGCGCGGCATGCCGCCCGCGATCGCGGTGTTGCCGAGGATGCGCGAGCCGAACACCACGTCATACACGCCCGAGGCGATCATCGCGGCCATCGCGGTGATCAGGCGCGGCTCGTATTGGTAGTCCGGATGCAGCATCACCACGATGTCGGCATCGGCCGCCAGCGCCAGCGCGTAGCAGGTCTTCTGGTTGCCGCCGTAGCCGCGATTGACCGCATGGCGGTGCGTGCGGATGCCCAGCTGCCGCGCCACCGCCACCGTGGCGTCGTCACTGGCGTCGTCGACCAGCAGCACCTCGTCGACGATGTCGTGCGGAATCGCCGCATGGCACTCGGCCAGCGTCTTCTCCGCGTGGTAGGCGGGCATCACGACGACGATTTTCTTGCCATGGAGCATCGCAGGGCCCGCACCGGGGAACGCCGCACGCGGCGGCCGGAGGTGGCGACCCCGACAGGATTCGAACCTGTGACCTCGCCCTTAGGAGGGGCGCGCTCTATCCAGCTGAGCTACGGGGCCGAGCAGGCGAAGTCTAGCAACGAACCCACGCCCGGCGCCGCTGCAGGTGGGCCGACATGCGGGCGGCACGCGATTGCAACCACGCCGCGGCGCCCGCATCTGCAGCGGTGCGGCGCGTGCGCCTGCTACAATTTCACGTTTTCCGGCGCGCACCCCGCGCCCTGCCTGCTTGCGGAGTCCCCATGTCCAGCCAGATCCTCAGCGCCCTCGGCCTCGCCCAAGACAATTCCGGCACCTACCTCGGCCACGGCGAGTGGTCCACCACCACCGATGCCGGCCTGCTGCAGCCGGTCAACCCAACCACCAACGAGGTGATCGCGCGCGTACACGCCTCCAGCGAGAGCGACTACGAGACGATCCTGCAGCGCGCCCAGCAGGCATTTGCCACCTGGCGCAGCACGCCGGCACCGCGCCGCGGCGAGGCGATCCGCCTGTGCGCCGACGCCTTGCGCCGCCACAAGGATGCGCTGGGATCGCTGGTCGCGCTGGAAATGGGCAAGTCCAAGCCCGAGGGCGACGGCGAAGTGCAGGAGATGATCGACATCGGCGATTTCGCGGTCGGCCTGTCGCGCCAGCTGTACGGCCTGACCATGCACTCGGAGCGGCCCGGCCACCGCATGTACGAGCAATGGCACCCGCTCGGCCTGGTCGGCATCATCTCGGCCTTCAACTTCCCGGTCGCGGTGTGGGCGTGGAACAGCTTCATCGCGGCCGTGTGCGGTGACATCTCGATCTGGAAGCCCTCGCCCAAGGTGCCGCTGTCGGCCGTGGCGGCGCTGCGCATCTGCAACGACGCGCTCAAGGCGGGCGGCTTCCCCGACCTGTTCTTCCTGTTCAACGACGCCGGCACCGAGCTGGCCCAGACCTTCGTCGACGACCGCCGCATCGCGCTGGTGAGCTTCACCGGCTCGACCCGGGTCGGGCGCCTCGTCGGCGAGCGCGTGGCGCGGCGCATGGGCCGCAGCCTGCTCGAACTGGGCGGCAACAACGCGATCATCGTCGACGCGAGCGCCGACCTCAAGCTGGCGATTCCCGCGATCGTGTTCGGCGCGGTCGGCACCGCCGGCCAGCGCTGCACCACCACGCGCCGCCTCATCGTGCACGAATCGATCCACGACGAGGTACTGGGCAAGCTCGTGGCCGCCTACAAGCAGGTCGAGAAGAAGATCGGCGACCCCACCAATCCCGACAACCTCATGGGCCCGCTCAACAGCCGCGATGCGGTGGCGGCCTACCTTGCCGCGATCGAGCAGGCCAAGGCCGCCGGCGGCACCATCGCCAGCGGTGGCGCGGCGATCGAGGGCAAGGGCAACTTCGTGCTGCCCACCATCGTCACGGGCTTGCGCAATTCCGACCCGGTGGTGCAGACCGAGACGTTCGCGCCGATCCTGTACGTGCTCAGGTTCAAGACGCTGGATGAGGCGATTGCGATGCAGAACGACGTGCCGCAGGGCCTGTCATCGGCGATCTTCACCCAGAACCTCAAGGCCGCCGAGGCATTCCTCGCCGCCAGCGGTTCCGACTGCGGCATCGCCAACGTCAACATCGGTACCTCGGGCGCCGAGATCGGCGGTGCGTTCGGTGGCGAGAAGGAGACCGGCGGCGGTCGCGAGTCGGGTTCGACCGCATGGCAGGCCTACATGCGGCGCCAGACCAACACCATCAACTACTCCGACGCGCTGCCGCTCGCCCAGGGCATCAAGTTCGAGTTCTGAAGCGCGCATCAGCGTGCGCGCCGCGGCGCGGCCGGCATGCGTTCAATTGAACGCATGCGGCCCTGCCACTACCCTTGCCACCCAGGCCCAGTCACGCCCAAGGACCCGCGCGCATGAACGTTCCCGCCCCGGCGCCACAGACGAGCACATTGGCGATCATCAGCCTCATTTTCGGCATCGTGTGCTGGTTCGTGCTGCCGTTCATCGGCGCCCTCGTCGCGATCATCTGCGGCCACCTTGCGCGCAGCGAGATCCGCAACGCGGCGCCGGGCACGCTCGAAGGCAGTGGCATGGCGCTGGCCGGGCTCATCCTCGGCTGGGTACAGATCGCACTGATCGCGCTGGCGATCGTGTTCGTGTTCCTGTTCCTGGGTGGGCTGGCGTTCCTCGCCGCGGGCGCGCACTGATGCCCGCACCGCGATGAGGTCCACGCGCACGCTTGCCGCGCGTGCCGCGCGCGCCCCGCGCACCCGCTGACACCGGCCACCACGCGATGTATGCCCTCGCCCGCCCCTTGCTGTTCCGCCTCGACGCCGAGCGTGCCCACGACCTCGCGCTGCGCGCGCTCGAACTGGCCTGGCGCTGTGGCACGAGCGCGCTGCTTGGCGGCCGCCGCGCGCCCATGCCGCTGCGCGTGTTCGGCCTCGAGTTCGCCAATCCGGTCGGCCTGGCCGCAGGGCTGGACAAGGATGGCGCGCACGTGGATGCGCTCGCCGCGCTCGGCTTCGGCTTCATCGAGGTCGGTACCACCACGCCGCGCGCGCAAGCGGGCAATCCGCGCCCGCGCCTGTTCCGCCTGCCCGAGCACGCGGCCATCATCAACCGCTTCGGATTCAACAACGCGGGCGTGGATGCGCTGGTGCGCAACGTGGAACGCGCGCGCTTTGCCGGGCCGCTCGGCATCAACATCGGCAAGAACAAGGACACGCCCAACGAGCGCGCGGTGGACGATTACCTGTACTGCCTCGAACGCGTGTATGCGCGCGCCAGCTACATCACGATCAACATTTCCTCGCCCAATACCCAGGGCCTGCGCGAGCTGCAACAGCAGGACCCGCTGCGCCGCCTGATCGGCACGCTGCGCGAGGCACAGGAACGCCTGGCCGCGCTGCATGGCGCGCGCAAGCCGATGCTGCTCAAGATCGCGCCCGACCTGGGCGCGCCCGAACTCGACGCCATCGCCGACGTGGCCATCGCCACCGGCATCGACGGCCTCATCTGCACCAACACCACGCTCGCGCGCGATGCGGTGGCGGGCCATCCGCTGGCCGGCGAAAGCGGCGGGCTGTCGGGCCATCCGCTGCTCGCAGGCTCGACCGCCGTGCTGCGGGCCATGGCGCAGCGCCTGGGCGGGCGCATCGCTCTGGTCGGCGTCGGTGGCATCCTCGGCGGCGCCGATGCGCTGGCCAAGCTCCACGCAGGCGCGAGCCTCGTGCAGGTCTACAGCGGCCTGGTGTACCGCGGCCCACGCCTGATCGGGGAGTGCATCGACGCGATCGCCGCACACGCAGCCGGAACAAGTCCGTGAACAACCACGCGCACGGCGCCGCCTACACGATCGCCGAGAACGCCTCGCTGCGCACACGCAACAGCTTTGGCGTCGAGGCACGCGCGGCACTGCTGGTCGAAGTGCGGCGCGCCGAGGCGCTGGCCGAACTGATGGCGTTCGCGCGCTTCAGGACGCAGGCGCCGCTCGTGCTCGGCGCGGGCAGCAACATCCTGTTCACGCGCGATTGGCCCGGCGTGGTGCTCAGCCTCGACACGCGCGGCATCGAGGTGCTCGACGACGACGGCGCGCGCCTGCAGCTGCGCGTCGCCGCTGGCGAGCGCTGGCATGACTTCGTGCTGTGGTCGCTGGCCAAGGGCTGCCGCGGCCTGGAGAACCTCGCGCTGATCCCGGGCACGGTCGGTGCCGCACCGATCCAGAACATCGGCGCCTACGGCGTGGAAGTGGCCGAGTTCATCGTCGCGGTCGAGGCCTGGGACCGTGACACGGGGCGGCTGGTGACGCTCACCGCCGCGCAATGCGCCTTCGGCTATCGCGATTCACTGTTCAAGCGCGAGGTGGAACGCTGGATCGTCGTGGCGGTGCGTCTTGCGCTGCCGCGCCAGCGCGTACTGCGCACCGACTACGCGGGCGTGGGCGAGGAACTGGCCGCGATGGGCGTGCGCGACCCAAGCGCAGCGCAGGTGGCCGAGGCGGTCATGCGCCTGCGCACGCGCAAGCTGCCCGACCCGGCCGTGCTCGGCAACGCAGGCAGCTTCTTCAAGAATCCACTGCTCGCCACCGACGCCGCCCGCGCGCTGTGCGCGCGCCATCCGGGCCTGCCATGCTGGCCCGACCACCACGGCCTGGCCAAGCTGTCGGCGGCATGGCTGGTCGAACAGGCCGGCGGCAAGGGACTGCGCGAGGGTGATGCCGCGGTGTCGCAGCAGCATGCGTTGGTGCTGGTCAACCACGGCAACGCCAGCGGCGCCCAGCTGTGGGCCTTGGCCGAGCGCGTGCGCGCCGCGGTGCAAGCACGCTTTGGCGTGGTGCTGGAGCCGGAGCCACGCATCGTGTGAAGGCCATGGTGCCTTCTCGGTCAAAGGCGGACCATCGTAGCGCGTGCCTGGCGCGCGCACCGATCGATGTCCGGGGTGGGCCGGTCAGAGTCTGTAAATTGAACTGTGTAACTGCCCTTTGAGACGATGCGGCGATAGCCGCGAGGCAACACGACAGGCCCCGCGCCAGCGCGACTGACCTGCCCCCCGTTTTCAGTGCCAGTCCGACTTCACTAGAGTCCGCCAACCCAGCGAGGGCGGACATGAAGAAGCGGTTCACCGAAGAACAGATCATCGGCTTTCTGAAGCAGGCTGCGGCCGGGGCACCGATCAAAGCGCTTGAGGGCGCTGGAAAGTCGACTCTGACCCCCGTTTTCGACCCCCGTTTTCCAGCCGCACCCAGCATTCTTGCGGCTTCCAGCGACTTTCGACGCCCAAACTTGCGAGAATTTCGGAGCGAAGTGCGGAAGTTGGGTGTCAAGGGGGTTGCGCTAAAAATAACTCGCACGCAGAGTACCCGGATAACGGGTATTGTCAACCCGCCATTCGGGAACTGCGCCTATGCTTGCCGACAACTCCCCTCGCACCGATACGGCCATGGCCGACGCCGACCGCTCCTTCTACGTCCAACTGGGCCAACGCCTCGCCGAACAGCGCAAGGCACAGGGCATCACCCAGGTTCAGATGGCCGAACGCCTCGGCGTGGCCCAACAGACGATGGCGCACTACGAGGGCGGCACCGTGCGCATCGGCGTGGAGACCCTCGCCCATGCCGCGCAGGTGTTCGGCGTCGCCGTCGAGGATTTGATCGGCACCGGCAAGCGCAGCGCCGCCAAGCGCGGCCCGCAGCCGAAGATCGCGCAGCAGCTACAGCAGATCGAAGCCCTGCCCAAAGCCAAGCAGCGCGCCATCAGCCAGGTGCTGGACTCGGTCATCGCCGCGCATCTGTAGCGGCTTGCGCATGCGCCAAACGAAAAGCCCGGCGCGGGGCCGGGCTTTGCTTGGCTTTTTCAAACGTGCGCATGTGTCCCTGATCCGTTCTTCGACCCTAGCCTTGCGCTTCAACGCGTCTGACTAAATCGTCGTCAGAGTAAGTGAAGCTGCCTATCGATTTCTCAAACTGCTGTACACATGCGCAAGTTCCTCAGACGAGTCCATTTCCTCGGCGTATCTATGTTCCTCAATATCAACTGGATAGGGCCTTGCGATGCTCAAGAAACTTTCACTCCCGAGAACAAGAACAAATCTCTCCTGTGGATCCCAATAGCATCTCGAATTAGACTCAGGATGAAGAATGACTACTTCAGAGCCATAAGCCTTGGTGTCCGCATCATATAAATCGTAGGCACTACTTAATGTAAGCAATTCCTTATTGCAATCGTCATCCCATAATCTAATAAGGCAAACACTATTGCTTCCGGCCGATGCCTTAAATGCATTGTATATGAAATAACAATCAACAATTGAAAGAGACCAAGGGTAAATGGCCGCAACATCTTTCGCCACGTACTTATCAAATAGTGGCGTCTTGCCATATATCAACACGACTAACCACCCTCCTTAAATCGAGCTTTGTAAATGTCCTTAATATGCGATCCCGTCCGATCCACGGTAATTCTTATGGAAGTCTCTACCGACCCATCAGAATGCACTTTGGTGCTCATCTGAACATTTGACCCATCCCCTAGTGAACCGAGCTTTGAATCACCACGCGTAGTTGATTTTCCGCCAGTCAATTGGTCAAAAACTTTCTCTGCACCTTTTCGGCCGCCCTCACCACGATATTCCGTTGTTCTTCGTCCAGAGCGGCCGCTCGTTGGCCCAATCTTCTGGGTAACTGTCTCGAGATATCGCAACGCTTGCGGCGCACCTTTTGATGCCCTAGCAGCAATCATGAATCTTGAGAACGCGGCCGCCAAAGCGATATCGGTTGGGTCAGGTACTGCCAACAGCATCGCGCCCAATCCAACCCCGATCGCAGGCCCAAGCCAATCGTCCGGGTGGCGCGGCGGCGGTGTCACGCCTTCCATTCTGTTCACGTACTCGAACTCTCGAGCACCAGGAAACCGGCCATCCGGATCCGTAAACCGGTAGGGGTTGTTATTGGCATACCAATACCGGTTGAAGTTGGTTCCGTTGGCGGTGTTGGGCGTCACCGGATCAACGGACAGGAACCGTCCCGCCACCGGATCGTAATACCGCTGCTGCATGTAGGAAAGCCCGGTCAGCGCATCGGTGACGTGCCCGGTATAGCCCGGACCTTGCTCGTAGCTGCCATCGGCAGGCGCGCCCCAGGGTTGATAGCCACGGCGCTTGATCACCGCGCCGCTAGCATCGGATTCGGCGATGGGACTGCCCAGCGCATCGGTGTGGTAGTAGACCGCCGCCGGCGGACCTTGACGGGCTACGGTCGAGCTGACCGCGACGTCCGGGGTCGTGAACGAGGAACAATTGGCTCCCGCGCAGGCTTGCACGTCGTATCGCTCGGTGCGCGTATACGTTGTCCCGCTGCAACTGGCAAGGGCGGCCGTGCCCGGCCATTCAAGATTCGTGGTCGGGAACGTTTCGGTCACGTTGCCGCAATTTGAACTGGTCACCCGCCGTACTTTGTAGCTGGTGGCGTTCTCGACCGCATTCCAGCTCACCGTGTAGTTGCTCCCCGGCAGCAGGTCCAGGGCTTGCGGGCCGGCAACCTGGCAGATGGGCCCGGGCCGGTTCTTGCACGCCTGCAGCCCCGTCGGCACCGCCAGGTCCACCGGAAGTGACACGGTCACCACGGCGCCCATCCAGGCGCTGCATTGCCCGCCACCGCAGGCCGCAACATGGTAGGCGTAGGTGCCCGATACGGTCTTGGGCGGGTCCGGCGACCATTGACGCTGCTGGGTCTGCGGATCGCTCAGCGCCACCGGCTGCCACGACGTCTGGTTGAACATTTCCTCCAACTGGTAACTCGTGACACAGGACGATGGGGAGGCGGACCAGCTCACCGTATAGTTGCCGGTCGTCGTGTTGGTCGGCGTCACGCTGATGCCGGGCGGCGGGAGGAGATTGCATGCTCCCTCGCCTACCTGCACCGTCACCACCGCACTCGGCGCACTGCACGTGCTGCCGCGACAGGCCGACACGCGGTAGGCATAGCTGCCGGCCGCGCGGCCGGCGTGCGGGAACTGGGTGTTGGCACCGCTGTACACCACACCCCAGGTCGCGCCGGTCTCTTCTTCCAGCCGGTAGCTGCTCGCACTGCTCACCGCGTTCCATTTCACGGTGTAGGCCGTGTTCGCGGTGAGCGGCTTCGGGCTCCACGTCAGCCCGGCCGGCGCGCGCACCACGTAGACCGTGCCCGCCGCGCCCGGATCACTGCAGGCGGGGTTGCAGGCGCGCAGGGAATAGACGTAGACGCCGCTGGCGCGCGCGCTGGGTGGCGACCACTGGATGGCGCCGTTCGCCGGCGCTGGCACCGCCGGTACCGCCGCCCCGCCGTTGACCGATTCCAGCAGTTGCATGCTGGTGACGCCGGAGGGGATCGACCAACTCACCGTGTAGGTGCCACTGGTGCTGATCGCCGGGTTCACCGTCGGCGCTGCGGGGGCCGGCGGAGCCGTGCCACCGTCTTCCCCGCCACTCGTGCGCGCGATCAACGAACCGTTCAGATACACGTAGTTGGTGAATTGGCCGCCGGGCGATTGCTCCGCCAACAGCTGTCCCGCCTTGCTGTACACCTGATAGGTGGTGTCACTGCCGCGCTGGATCGCCACGCGCCGACCATGGCCGTCGTAGCGGTAGCTCTCGTCAGTGGTGCCGCCGCTGGTGGTGGCGACGATCCGGTCGGCGTCATCGAACACGAAGCCACGACCGGCACGCTGCAAGACGTTGCCACGGGTGTCGTACCCGTAACTGATCGACTGCGCTCCAGACAGCGTCTCCAGGCGGTTGGTGGATGCGCCATAGTTCCAGTGAGTTACCGAGCCTCCGACGGTAGCCCCCCCCCCCGCGTCAGAATAGTTGTCGCCTCGACAGAACATCCACCCGGGGGCGAAGGAACCTGAAGACGTGGCTCGATACGGACAAGCATTCCAAGATCGTGCGGTAGCGCGCTTGCTGCCGCCGGAAAGCAGTGATGTGCACGTGGTGGCCCAAGCCGTCGGCGTGTCGGCGGCGACACTCGAACGCTGGCGCGCGGACGCATTGGCGCAAGGCCGGCAGAGCGGTGGCTGGACAGCGGCAGCGCGACTGGACGCGGTGGTGACGACGACGCCGATGAGCAAGGCAGAAAAGAACGCCTGGTGTCGCGCGCATGGGCTGTATCCGAGCGAGTTGATCGAATGGCGGCAGACCGCGACGGGCGCGCTGGAGCAGCCGGGTGTGGCCTCGAAGTGGCCGTCCGGTAGATTGACCGCATGTCGCGTTCATCACCGTTCGAAGCCGTTAATGAAAATCAGGTCCGTATGGCATCCGTCCGACCAGGCGTGGCCCACGGCGGCATCCCACGCGGCATCGCTCGGCGAAGGCGAGCTGAGGCGATTCGGGCACAGGCGCGACTCCCCATTCACCAGATTATTGGGACTCGGTACCGCCGGCGGCGTACCGCTGAGCTGGTTGTACTCCACCCGGAGCCCCTTCAGATTGGCCAGCGCCGAGAGGCTTGGAATGGAGCCGCTGAGCTGGTTGTTTTTCAGCCGTAAGTATTGCAGATTGACCAGAGCCGAGAGGTCGGGAATGGAGCCGCTGAGCCGGTTTCCGTCCAGGTAGAGGCCCTGCAGATTCTCCAGCGCCGAGAGGCTTGGAATGGAGCCGCTGAGCCGGTTGCCCATCAGCAGGAGATACTGCAGGTTGACCAGCGCCGAGAGGTCGGGGATGGGGCCGCTGAGCTGGTTGTTCATCAGCACGAGCTGTTGCAGATTGACCAGCGCCGAGAGGTCAGGGATGGGGCCGCTGAGCTGGTTGTTGTGCAGCTCGAGAACCTGCAAATTCCCCAGCGCCGAGAGGCTGGGGATGGAGCCGCTGAGCTGGTTGTTGTACAGCAAGAGATATTGCAGATTGACCAGCGTCGAGAGGCTTGGAATGGAGCCGCTGAGCTGGTTGTTGGCCAGATAGAGGCGCTGCAGGCTGCCCAACGTCGAGAGGCTGGGGATGGGGCCGGTGAGCTGGTTGCCGGACAGATCGAGATTTTCTAGATTGAGCAGCGCCGAGAGGCTTGGAATGGAGCCGCTAAGCTGGTTGTCGGACAGCCAGACGGTTTCCAGATTGGCCAGCGCCGAGAGGTCGGGAAGGGAGCCGCTGAGCTGGTTCTCGGACAGGTCGATAAACCTCACATGCTGGTCCGCGCCGTTGCAGACGATGCCTTCCCAGGCGTCTTCGCAAGGATCTCCGGTGAGCCAGTTGTTGTCGCTCAGCCAGTTGGCGCCATTGGTGCTGTTGTAGAGATTCACCAGCGCCTGGCGCTCGGCAGCGGGTACGGCGGCCCTGGCGGGTACGCACAGACCCAGCGCGCCAGTGAAGAGGAAGGCGGCCATAAGGCCACGCCAAGGGTTTGACGAATTCATGCTTTTCCCCCGTGCGGATCTTGTGTTCTCTGGATGCTCGGTCGCGCTCGATCTTCTCCTCCGCATCGGTGACGCTAATAACGACTGCCGTCCAGTGTCAGGGACAAATCCGGGCAAGCGAGGCATGCGCATGACGGTACGCCCACGTCGCCGACGAAGCATGCACCCGGGGACGCGTGCGGACCCGGTGCGGCGCATGTCGCGTTCATCACCATTCGAAGCCGTTAATGAAGATCAGGTCCGGATGGCGCTGGAGCCACGCATCGTGTGAAGGGCGCGGCCGTGCGCGAAAGCGGCGACGCGGTCACGCCCACCGCGCCGCAAGCTGGCTAGAATCGGTGCCGCACCCAGCGATGCCAGGGCCGGCGTCACGTCCTTCCTCGCCCAGGAGCCGCCATGTCGACCATCGCCACCTTCACCGGCTCGCGCCGCCAACTGTTCGATGCGCTGCTGGGCAGTGCCAGCAGCGCGGTCGAACCCGCGACCGCACGCCGCCGCCCGGGCCGCACCGGCCTGCGTGAACTGGACCTGCCGGTGACGCCGCAGGCGCTGACCGTGCCACCACCGGCGATTCGCTGGCTCACGCGCGCGACGCATGGCTTCAGCCTGCCCGAGCACGCGGCGTTCCTCGCGCTGGGCGGCGACGACGAAACCTGCTGGGCGGCCTGGCTGGCGCAGCAGCTCAACCCTGCCGGCATCGACGACAGCGCCTGCGACAACCGTATCGCCAGCGCCGCTTTCCAAACCCTGGGCATGACCGTGCCGCAGCTGTGGACACGTCGCAACCAGATCGGCGGAAGCAACTACTTCGAGCGCATGCGCCCGATCGCCGAGGTGGAGGCGGCCACGATCATCCGCCAGATCTACAGCAGGCGGCAGTTGTTCGAGGTCATGGTGGGCTTCTGGCACGACCACTTCAGCACGTTCGGCTGGGACTACGACGGCGGGCCGATCTTCGTGCAACTCGATCGCGACGTGATTCGACCCCATGCGCTGGGCAACTTCCGCACCATGCTCGAGGAAGTGGCCAAGTCGACGATGATGATGTACTACCTCGACCAGTACGCATCCAATCGTGACGGCCCCAACGAGAACTACGCGCGCGAGTTGCTGGAACTGCACACGCTGGGCGTGGAGAACTACGGCGGCATCCTCGCACCCGACGACCCCAGCCTGCCGATCGGCGTGGGTGGCGATGGCAACCCGGTGCGCCTCAAGTACGTTGACAACGACGTCTACGAGGCCGCGCGCGCCCTCACCGGCTGGACCATCCGCAACGGCCACTGGCAGTACCCGAGCGAGAACGACGGCACCTTCACCTACCGCCTGCCCTGGCACGACCCGTCCAACAAGTACATCCTCAACCGATATTTCGCCTACAACGCGGGCGACAACGGCAACGACGGGCGCAAGTTGTTTGACATCCTGTGCGGCCATCCCGGCACCGCGCGCTTCGTGGCCACCAAGCTGTGCCGCCGCTTCGTCGGCGATGCACCTTCGACCGCGCTGGTCGACGCCGCGGCCAGCCTGTTCCAGTCCACGCGCAGCGCGCCCGACCAGATCAGCCAGGTGGTGGCGCTGATCCTGCAATCGAACGAGTTCAAGGCCAGCTGGGGCACCAAGATGAAACGCCCCGCGATGAGCGCGGTGAGTGCCTTGCGCGGCCTGCTCGCCGACTTCACCCCGGTGCTGGACAACTCCAATGCGTGGACCACCACCGAGGAGTTTCTGTCGCGCGTACGCCAGACCGGCCATCGCTGGTTCTACTGGCCCACGCCCAACGGTTATCCGGATGTGCAGTCGGCCTGGGCCAGCAGCAGCGCACTGGGCATGACCTTCAGGCTGCTCGCGCGCATTCCCGAGTTGCATGCGGTCAACGGCGACAACGCCACGCCATTCATCGCCGACGTCCACGGCCAGACACTCGCGACCTTCTCCGACCCGGCCCAGCGCAACGCCAACAACATCGTCGGCTACTGGTGCGACCGGGTGCTCGGCTACCGTCCCGAACCGCTGCGCACCACCCTGGTCGACTTCCTGCGCCAGAACGCGGGCGCCGACACCGCGCTGGACCTGGTCAGCGACAGTGGTGGCTCCCACGCCGGCGTGTGGAACGGCAACGACCTGTCCAAGCACTACACGATCGCGCGTCTGCGCACCACGCTCGCGCTGCTGCTGTGCAGCCCCGAATTCCTGCGCCGCTGAGGAGCCGACCATGCCTTCCTTCAATCGTCGTGACTTCCTCAAGGGCGTGAGCGCCCTCTCGCTCGCCGCCGGCACCGGCAGCCGGGCCAAGGCCTGGTTCAGCACCGGCGACCTGCTGCCCGCCGCAGCCACCAACGACACGCTGGTGATGGTGTTCCTGCGTGGCGCGATGGACGGCCTGAGCCTGCTGCCGCCCAGCGCCAGCAACGCCAACCGCGGCCACTACGAGTCCTACCGCAGCAGTACGCGGGTACCGGCCAGCGGCAACGGTGCCGGCCTCGCGCTGACGGGCACGCCCGACTGGCTGCTGCACCCGCGCGCCAGCGAACTGCGCAACCTCTACAACAGCCAGCACCTGGCAGTGGTGCTTGCCGCCGGGCAACTGCAGCCGGTGCCGGTGATCCGCAGCCATTTCGACGCCCAGGCCAACCTCGAGTTCGGCTTCGGTGGTGGTACCGGCAACAGCGTGGGCTGGTTCACGCGCCACCTGGTCAGCGGCGGCCTGCCACCCACGGTCCCGCTGCCCGCGGTGTCGATGGGCGACATCACTGCCGCGAGTCTGCTCGGCAGCAGCGACACCATCACGATGGGCGGCGGCGCGGATTTCCGGCTGACGACGTTCCATTGGTCATGGGACGGCGATGCGGCCGACCCGCCCGGCGTGGCCGGCGCCGGCGCCGTCGCGCGCATGAACGCGCTGTGGAACGGCACTACCGCGCTCGAACGCGCGGGCGCCGAAACCCTCGCCTCGCTCGCGCTGCTGCGCGGCATCGACTTTGCGGGCTACACGCCGTCGGGCGGCGCCAACTACGACTTGCCCTACAACGGCGGTTTCGGCGACCAGTTGCGCGACGTAGCCAACCTCATCAAGCAGGGCGTGGGCCTGCGCGCGGTCACGATCGACCTGGGCAACTGGGACACCCATGTCGGCCAAGGCAACCCGACCCAGAGCTGGGACTGGTTCGGCAATCAGGTCGAAAGCCTGTCCAAGGGCCTCAATGCGTTCTACACCGACCTCGCCAGCGGCCCGACCAATTACATGAATCAGGTCAGCGTGATCGTGGTGAGCGAGTTCGGCCGGCGCGTGCTCGAAAATGCCGACGGCGGCACCGACCACGGCTACGGCAACGTGATGCTGGCGCTGGGCGGGCGCGTCAACGGCGGCCAGGTGTACGGCACCTTCCCGGGACTTTCCGGCGAGCAGCTGTACGAAGGCACCGATGTCGCGGTGACCACCGACTACCGCCGCGTGATCAGCGAGGCGCTGATCCGGCGCATGGGCAATCCCAACATCTACTACGTGTTCCCCGGCTATGCCGGCTACACGCCGATGGGCATCTTCCAGGGCAGCGACCTGCCCCCGGGCGACTACGACCAGATCTTCCGCAACGGCTTCGATGGCGGTTGAGCCGCGCGCGTACGCGCGAAGGCTCGCATCGCGTCAGGACTCGCTGCACTCGAAATGCACGAGGTCGGCGTCGTTGGCGCCATGCGCCTGGCCGAGGCTGATCGAGCCGAGCCGGCGCAGGTGCACCTCGTCGCGGTGCACGAGCACCTCGTGACCGGGGTCGGTGCGGATCCAGCTGCCGTTGGTGGAGCGGTCGGCAAACATGAAGTGGCCGCGCTTCCATTCGATCAGCGCGTGATTGCGCGACACCCATTCGGTCTCGATCACGAGGCTGCTGGCCGGATCGCGACCGATTGAGAAGGTGGCGTCCTCGCCCAGCTCGAACACCTGCCCGCGATGGCGCAGCAGCAGGCGCGCACGCGCCGACACGGCCTGCTCGGCCTGCATCACGCGCTGCACGGTGGTGACGGGCGCGAGATCCTCCTGCCACAGCACGTCGACGATCTCCAGCGGCGCCTGCTTGCCCTGCACCCAGGCGCTGCCGAGCGAGCGGATGCGCATGCCGGTCACGCTGGTGACGCCTTCCACGGTACTCGCGGTGGTCACGATCTGGTCGCGCCGCGCGAGCGTCTTGTCGGCCATGCGTGCGGCGACGTTGACCGCGTCGCCGAACACGTCACCATTCTCGAGCAGGGCCTCGCCATGGTGCAGACCGACGCGGATCGCGACGTTGTCCTGCTGGAATCCCGCGTCGGCCTTGATGCGCCGATGCATGTCGGTGGCCGCGAGCAGGCCGTTGAGCGGGCCCGGGAACGTGCACATGACCTCGTCGCCGATGGTCTTGACCACGCGCCCACCATGGCGCGAGGTGATTTCGGCCAGCGCCGCGAGCACGGCCGCGATGATCTGCCGCGCGGCAAGGTCGCCACGGGTCTCGAACAGGCGCGTGCTGCCCGACACGTCGGCAAACAGGATGGTCAGGGCGCGGTGTTCGGTCATCGCGCGATTCTAGCGCGTCGCGCCCACGCGCATCAGCGCAGCGCCTGCGCGGCAGCGACGATGTCGGCATCGCCCGGCAGCACGAGGAAGGCCGCGCCCGCGAGCGGGGTGTAGGTGTCGGCGCCGACCACGCGCCGTAGCGGGAGGGCGCCGTGCCCGCCCTCGACGATGGCCGTGATCACGCCCTCGCCCACCCCGGCCGAATGGCGCCCTTCGTCGACCACGAGGATGCGCCGGGCACGGGCGGCCTGGGCGGCGATGAACGGCTCATTGAGCGGCACCAGCCAGCGCAGGTCGATGGTGCGCACCTTCCAGCCCAGTTCCTGCTCGATCCGGCGCGCGGCGCGCAGGCTCATCGGTACGCCATTGCCGTAGGTGAAGATCACCAGGTCGCAGGGCGGCGCCGAGGGCGGCGCCTCCGCCGCGGTGTTGCCGGCCTCGTAGATGCGCGCCTCGCCCAGTGCCAGGGCCTGCTCCGGCGGCGGGTAGCGCGTGAGCCACTGGCCGTCGCCGGCCTCGTAAAGGTCCTTGGTCATGTACAGCGCGATCGGTTCGAGCAGCACCGTGACACGCCCGTCGACCTTGGCCAGCGCGGCCAGCGTGCGCAGCATCATCGCCGCATCGTCGCCACGGCTCGGGCAGCCCACCACGAGACCGGGGATGTCGCGCAGCGCCGCGATCGAGTTGTCGTTGTGAAAATGCCCGCCGAAGCCGCGCTGGTAGCCGAGCCCGGCGATGCGCACGAGCATCGGATTGCGGTACTGGTTGTTGGAGAAGAACTGCAGGCTGGCGGCCTCGCCGCGGATCTGGTCGCAGGCATTGTGGAAGTAGGCCAGGTACTGGATCTCCGGCAGCGGCAGCATGCCCATGTTGGCGTAGCCCTGGGCCAGCCCGAGGATCATCGTCTCGTCGAGCAGGGTGTTGAACACGCGCGCGTTGCGGAACGCCTTGTGCAGGCCCTTGGTGACGGTGTACACGCCGCCCTTCTGCGCCACATCCTCGCCGAACAGCAGCGCTTCGGGATACTTGGCAAACAGGTCGTGCAGCGCATTGTTGATCTGGATCGCCAGATGCCGCGGCGGCTGCTTCTCGGGCAGCTTGTCCTCGCCGCCGAACGCGGCCACGCGGCGCGTGGCATGGTCGGCACGCCGTGCCTCGGCGGCGACCTTGTCCGGCGTGTACGGCGCCAGCGGTGCCATCACGGCATCGAGCGTGTCCAGCCGCGGCCGTCGGTCGGCCTCCTCGGCGGCGGCAAAGCACTGGGCGCGGATCGCCTCGTAGCGCGCGAGCAGCGACTCGGGCGTATGCAGCCCACTCTCGAGCGCGATCGCGGCCGAGCGCAACAGCGGATCGGTCGCCTCCACCGCCATGAGCTCCTCGATGCTGCGCCACTCGATCTCGAAGTCGGTGCCCGCATGCCCCATGATCCGCGTGGTGCGCAGGTGCAGGAAGGTCGGGCGGCGTGTGCTGCGCACATGATGGACCGCGCGCGCCACCTGCTCGTAGCCGGCGACCAGGTCCAGGCCATCGGCAAAGAAATAGTCGAGGTCGCGGCGGCCTTCGAAATTGGCGCGCACCCAATCGGTCGGGGTCTTGACCGAGATGCCGATGCCGTTGTCCTCGCACACGAACAACACCGGGGCCGGCAGCTTCTGGTAGGCGGTCCACGCCGCCGCGTTGAACGCGGTTTGCGCGGTGGCATGGTTGGACGAGGCATCGCCGAACGAGCAGATCGCGATCGAATCCTCCGGCACCGGCAGCACATGGCCGATGCGCCGCGCCTGCTCGATCGCCACCGCGGTGCCCAGCGCCTTGGGCAGGTGCGAGGCGATGGTCGAGGTCTGCGGAATCACCCACAGCGGCTTGCTGCCCCAGACCTTGTGGCGTCCGCCCGAGGCCGGATCCTCGGCGCTGGCCGCGAACGACAGCGCCGAGTCCATGATCGGATCCATGCCTGGCAGCTTGCGGAAGCGCTCGGCCATGAACGCGCCACTGCGGTAGTGCAGGAACGCCGGGTCGGTGTGGCGGGTGAGCCGCGCCACCATCGCATTGCCCTCGTGCCCCGACGATCCGATCGTGTAGAACACCTTGTTCTGCACGCGCAGCACGCGCGCCATGAGGTCGAGGTGGCGCGAGATGAGCTGGGACTCGAACAGTTCGCCGAAGTCGCGCTCGCTGCACAGTCCCCCGGCCAGCAGTGCCGGGTTCACCCGGCCTCGCCAGTTCTGGACGAATTCCTTGAAGTTTTGATCGCAAACCTCGGCTCTATTTACGTTTTTCTGCCGGGCTGGGATGGGCTGTGCGACGGACATGGCGACCCTTGAGACGGATGGCTGGCGGCAGCCATCGCCACCGACCGTGGAAAACCCGCAAGCATAGCCGCGGCGCATGTGCGATCGCCACAGCACGATGTCCGGTCTTGGCGCCAGTGGTCGCGAGGCCAAACCCGCGCCGGCGCTGGGAGGCCGGCAATGCAGGCACCCATGTCAGTTTCCGGTTCGCTTTCGCGTTATGAGCTCATGAATCGGCGCGGTCCGGATCGCGCTCACCCTAAGCCACCCTGTCGTCGCCCTGCCCAGCGCAGCGCGCACGCAAGGTGCGTCCCATGCAGGTATCCACGACCCGCTTCGGCAACACCCAGCCGGCCCCTGGCCTCACGCAAAAGGAGATTGTCAGACATGTCCAGTTCCATGCCTTCGTTCTTGTCCCGCCTCGGGACGGCAGCGCTGTTCACGCTGTGCCTGGTCGCATCCGCGCAGGCCGGCAAGCCCGGCACGCTCGCGGTGACCGCGCCGCAGGCGGTGCCAGCCATCACCACGATTGCGGGCGCGCCGCTCACCGTGCGCGTCGGCGATGACCTGTCCTTTCAGGTGTTCAACGCCGACATCCCCGGCGTCGGCCAGATCTACCCGTCCGATTCGAGCGACACCGCCGACATGGGCTGGATCGTGCACGCGGGGGGCGTGCAATACACACCCGACTTCGCCGACCACGAGGGTTCGGCGACTTCCAATCTGGGTGCGGCCACGCCCTACGCCACGCGCAGCGTCACTCCGGTGACCGGGACAGGCACCGCAGCCGATCCGTTCCAGGTCAGCGTCAGCGTGACACTGGGCAGTTCAGGCCTGCGCGGCACCCAGGTGGTGCGCTATGTGAATGGTCAGAACTACTTCGCCAAGAGCCTCACCCTGACCAACCAAGGCACCAGCCCGCAGAATGCAACGGTGTTTCTCGGCGCCGACATCTACCTCGCCGGCGCCGACAGCGGCGTCCCGTACCGCGATGCGGGCGCCGGCATCATCGGCGGCCAGGACTGCGGCACCACTCCGAGCTACTACATCCTGCTGATCCCGCAAACCCCGGCCGATGCATGGTCCGGCGCCAGCTACAGTTCGATCTGGTCGCAGATCGGCGGCGCCGCACTCGACAACGCGCTCGCCACCGGCTGCATCGACAATGGCGCCGCGCTGCAGTGGAACCGCACGATCGCGCCCGGCGCCAGCGTCACGATCCAGGGCGTCACCTCATTCGGTGACATCCCGGCGGTGGCGCTGTTCAACATCAACAGCGTGACGCCCGCGAGCGGCGCGCAGGGGCAAACCGTCAACGTGACCATCACCGGGCTCGGGTTCGGAGCCGGCACCAGCTTTGCGTTCGGCAGCGGCATCACCGTGACCAATGTCGTGATCGTCGATGCCAACACCGCCACGGCCACCTTGACCATCGCCGACTCGGCCGCCCTGGGCCCGCGCGACGTCGGCGGCAGCAACGGTACGCTCAATGCGACGCTGTTCAACGGCTTCACGGTCACGGGCGGTACCGGTCCCGGCGGCAACGTCAACGCGGTGCCCGCGACCGGTCCGCTGGGCACGCTCATGATGCTGCTGGCATTGGCCATCGTCGGGTTGGTGGCGCTGCGCCGCCATTGAGAACCTGCGCCGTCCGACCGGCCAAAACCGCCCGGAAGCGAAGCAGGCACGCAAGTGCCTGCTTCGCGCCGGCGTACCGGCCCATGCATTGCATGCGCCACATGGCGCGGCCCGTCTGACCGGGTCGTGTCGCATCATCCAGTGCTGAAACGGGCGCAGCCGCCCACGCTGCTACGACCGCGCGCGCCGCGCCAGCCACTCCTCGCGGCTCTGGCCCCAGATGTCGATGGCATGCGTGTCCAACGGCGGCGGCAGCTTGCCCGGCCCGCGATTGCGCGAGCCGAGGCGACGCGCGACGGCCTGCGAGGCGGTGTTGCTCGCATCGATGCAGTGGATCACCTCGCGCCAGCCCAACGTGGCGAAGGCCCAGTCGATCGCGGCGCTGCATGCTTCCACCGCATACCCCTTGCCGCGCGCGTCCTGGTGCAGCGCGTAGCCCACCTCGGTACCGGGCCAGCCGTCGGGTTGCCAGGGCCCGGCCTGGCCGACCCACAGTCCACTGTCCTTCTCGATCAGCGAGAACATCGCAAAGCCCTGCACCGCCCACGCCCCGGGCATCTGCAGGAAGCGCCGCCACGCATCGCCGCGCGCCACGCCGCCACCGATGATGCGCGCGGCGGTGGGATGGCAGAACAACTCGGCGTAACGGTCGAAATCCTCCAACTGCGGCAGGCGCAGCACGAGGTGCTCGGTTTCCAGGCGCGGTTGGCCGCTCATGCGCTGCCTCCGCCATCGGCTTTGCAGCCACGGGCTCCGGCGGCATTCATGGGCCGGCTACCTCCAGTGCTGGCGATGGTGCATCGCGTGCCACGTAGTCGCAGGCCGGCGACACCCGCTTGATGAGCGGGTAGTCGCTCGTCACGCAGTGCCATTGCAGTCCCATCGCGTCGGCATGCGAGGCATCGGCGACCAGGCGAACACGCCCGCCATCGACGCCCGAACTCGCGTCGAACACCAGTTCGATGCTGCCATCGCCCAGCAGGCTGGCCGAGCGCAACGACTGGCCGCGGTAGTGGCTGGCTTCGGGCAAGCCCGCCTCGGCATGCGAGGTCGGCATCCTGCCCATCGCGGCGTGGAACTCGGCAACCGCCACGCGCATCGCGCCGGCCACCACGAGATCGTCGCGTATACGCAAGGTGGCCTCGTCGACCGCACCTGCCAAGGAATCGCGCGCGCCGGCCAGCGTCTCGCGCATGCGCGCCTGCTCCTCGCGCGATTCGGTCAGGGCGCGCTCGGCATCCTGCAGCGATCGCTGCACCTGCTGCTGGCTCTCGCGCAGGTCGGCCACCGCGGTGGCCAGCCGCGCCTGCTGTTCGCGGCTCGCCTGCCATTGCCAAGCCGCGAAGCCGAGCGCGCCAAGCAGCGCAATGGACAACAGGACCAGCAGGGCCTTGTGCATGACGCGCACTCCTAGAACGCGTTGATACCCGTCACCTCGCGGCCGACCACGAGCTGGTGCACGGTCTCGGTGCCCTCGTAGGTGATGACCGATTCGAGGTTGAGCGCATGCCGGATCGGGCTGTGCTCGGTGGTGATGCCGGCGCCACCGAGGATGTCGCGGCATTCGCGCGCGATGTCGATGGCCATGCGGCAGTTGTTCCATTTGGCCAGCGACACCTGGGTCGGCTGCATGGTGCCCGCGTCCTTGAGGCGCCCGAGCTGCAGCGACAGCAGTTGCGCCAGCGTGATGCGGCGAGCCATGTCGGCCAGCTTGAGCTGGACCGCCTGGGTCGCCGCAATCGGGCGCTGGAACAGGGTGCGGTTCTTGGCGTACTCGGTGGTCTCGGCGAAGCAGGCGATCGCGGCACCGATCGGACCCCAGGTGATGCCGTAGCGCGCCTGGGTCAGGCAGCCGAGCGGCCCCTTGAGTCCCTTCACGCCGGCGAGGCGGTTGGCCTCGGGCACGCGCACGTTGTCGAGGAACAGCGCGCTGGTGACCGACGCGCGCAGGCTCATCTTCTTGTGCACCTCCTGCGCGGTGAAGCCCTTGCTGTCGGTCGGCACGATGAAGCCCTGGATGCCATCGACGGTTTGCGCCCAGATGATCGCGATGTGGGCGAGGTTGCCATTGGTGATCCACATCTTGGCGCCATTGATGACCCAGTCGCCGCCATCCTGCTTCGCGTGGGTCTTCATGTTGGCCGGATCGGAGCCGCCGTGCGGCTCGGTGAGGCCGAAACAGCCGATCACCTTGCCCGCGGCCATCTGCGGCAGCCATTGCCGCTTCTGCGCCTCGCTGCCGTAGGCATGGATCGGATACATGCACAGCGAGCTCTGCACCGAGGCGAAGCTGCGCAGTCCAGAATCACCACGCTCCAGTTCCTGGCAGATGAGGCCATAGCTCACGCCGTTCATGCCGCCGCATCCGTACTCGGTGGGCAGGGTCGCGCCGAGCAGGCCCAGTTCAGCCATCTCGGGGATGAGCTCGGTGGGGAAACGCCCCTGCTCGAAGCAGTCGCCGATGATCGGCAGCACGCGCTCGTCGGTGAAGCGCGCCACCGTGTCCTGCACCATGCGTTCCTCTTCGGACAGCAGCGAGCGGATGTCGTACAGATCGAGCGGGTTGAGCGCGGTGGCAGGCATGGCGGATCCGGATCAAGGCAAAGGCGGCATTGTAGCGTGCCGCCGCGCACCGCCGGCAGCGCCGCCTTGGCCCCAGGCGACAGCGGCGGCGGCGGCGGCGATACTGCAGCCATGCGCGTGCCCGTCCTCACCTACCACTCGGTCAACATCGCCGGCAACGACTATGCCGACAACGACCACGTGGCGCTGGCCGCCGACCTGCGCGCGCTGCACCGCGGCGGCTGGCGCATCGTGCCGCTCGCGCAGGTGGTCGCGGCGCTGCTGGGCGAGATCGCGCCCGCGCAGGTCGAGCGTGCGGTGGCACTGAGCTTCGATGACGGCGCATGGTTCGACTGGCACGACCTCGACCATCCCGGCTGCGGCCCGCAACGCGGTTTTGCCGGCATCCTGCGCGACTTCCGCGACGAGACCGGCTCGCCCGTGCACGCCACCAGCTTCGTGATCGTGTCACCGGCCGCCCGCGCGGTCCTCGACCGCACCTGTCTGGTCGGTCGCGGCTGGTGGGGTGACCAATGGTGGCCGCTGGCGCAGCGCGAGGGGATCATCTCGATCGAAAGCCACAGCTGGGACCACAACCACGACACCCTGCCGCAGACCGCCCAGCGCGACGGCCGCACCGGCACCTTCCGCAGCATCCAGACCTGGGCCGAGGCCGATGCCGAGATCCGCGTCGCCGCCGACTGGCTCGACGCCCGGCTCGCGCCGCACCGCGCGAGCCTGTTCGCGTTTCCCTACGGCGAGTCCAGCGACTACCTCGTGCACGAATATCTGCCGCATCACGGCGCCGAGCATCGCCTGCGCGCCGCTTTCGGCACCACGCCGGCCCCGGTCACCGCGCAGGCCGCGCGCTGGAACCTGCCGCGTTACGTTTGCGGCCAGCACTGGCGCAGCCCCGAGCAGTTCGCGGTGGTGCTGGCCGAAGCCAGCCCCTGAGCCGCGCCGCGGCCAATGCCGCTACAGTAGCGCGACCCACTGCCGACCCTGCCGCATGCACCAGGCCGCCCTGCACACGATTCCCGCCGCGCTGCGCGAATACTTCACGATCACCGAGATCGACCACGCCGACCTGCTCGCCGCGGGCCTGTTCCAGCGCAAGTTCGGCTCGCCGCCCCCACTCGCCGGCCATCATCTGGTCGCGCTGCATCGCGCCGACGACGGCGTATTGCGCGTGGCCGGCTACTCGCACGCCGGCGAGTTCGGTGACGTGTGCCTCATCGGCGGCGCCTGCACCGACGGCCCGGTGATGCGCTGCCTGCCGGCCGCGCAGGCGGCCGCGATCCGCGCCGCGGGCGGCGTGTGGTACCTGCTCATCAAGTACATGTTCGCGCGCTATGCCGACCGCTGCGAGGCGTTCTTCGGCTATTGCGGCGATCCGCGCGCGCTCGAGGTCGACCTCGCCGCCGGCTTCGAGCCAGCCGGACCGCAGCACCTGCTCGTGCACTGGCACAAGCCGCTGCACGACCACGTGCGCCGCGCCCTGATCGCCAAGGTCGACGCACTCGGCCCGTTCTGAGCCCCGCCTCGCCCCAAGCCGCCGCCGCGATCCCGGCGTGACGCTGCGGGCGCGGGCGGCGGGCGCCCGCGTGCCTCAACCCGCCCCGCCGGGGCGCGCGCGCCGCGGCACGTGGCCGGTGGCCACGTGCTGGCGCGCCGATTCGATGTTGACCGGCGAGTCGTCGAAGAAGATGTCGGCGCCGAACGCCTCCAGGAACGGCCCTTTGGCGCGGCCGCCGAGGAACAGCGCCTCGTCGATGCGTACACCCCACTCGCGCAGCGTGAGGATCACGCGCTTGTGCGCGGGCGCCGAGCGCGCGGTCACCAGCGCAGTGCGGATCGGCGCGTCCTCGCTCGGGAATGCGTCCTGCAGGCGATGCAGCGCATCGAGGAAACCGCGGAATGGTCCGCCCGACAACGGCTCGCTCGCGCGCTCGGTCTCGTGGCGGTGGAAGGCCTCGATGCCGCCCTGCTCGGACACGCGTTCGGACTCGTCGCCAAACAGCACCGCATCGCCGTCGAAGGCGATGCGCACCTGGCGCGAGCTCACGCGCGCGGCCTTCGACGGCAGGATCGTCGCCGCGGCGATGCCGCTGGCCAGCGCGTTGGCCACGCTGTCGGGGTTGGCGGACAGGAACAGGTCGGCGCCGAATGCACGCACGTAGGGCAAGGTCGGCTCACCCCGCGTGAACACCGCGCGGGTGATGCCCAGGCCATAGTGCTCGATCGAGTTGAAGATGCGCAGGCCGGTGTCGGCCGAATTGCGCGACAGCAGGATCACCTCCACGCGCGGCGCGCCCACCGCGCCGTCGTTGAGCGCGAGCAGCTTCTGCACCAGCGGCAAGGCCATGCCCGGCGGCAGCAGTTCGTCCTCGCGCTCGATCTGGTGGCGCGCGAACGCCTCGACCCCGCTGCGCTCGAACAGCGCATGGCTTTCGGACAGGTCGAACAACGCGCGCGAGGAAATCGCCACCACCAGCGCATCGTGCGGTGCGTCGCGTGAGGCCGTGGCCACCCTCTGCTCCATCCATCGCGCGATTGCGCGGCAGCGGCACGATAGCGCACAACGGCCGCGCCGGCAGCAGCGGCGCCGCCGCCACAACACTTTGTTGCCGCGGGCCTAACGTCTGGCGAACAGTGCCGCGGCCATGCTGGAGTCCCGCGACGGTCGCGCGCGAGCCCGCTGTGAAGCGCGCCCGGGGACGCGCCGCCGCCGTGGACCACTCGTGCGGGTGCAGGCGTGGGCGCACCGGCGCCCGCACGGCTCAACCCGCGGCGACGGCCAGATCCAGGCGCTCCAGCGTACCCACCGAATGCCCCTGCTCGGCCAGGTATTCGAGCCAGCGGTTGAGGAACGAGCTCATGCGCACGCGCCGCTGCAGCAGGCTGCGCGCCGGATGCAGCGGGCCGATCGCGCGCACGAGGCGCCGGTCCGCGCACAGGTCGAGCACCTCGGCCATGTGCGCATCCTGGTACACGCGCAGTTGCGCCGACGGCGCCGGCTCGCCGGTGGCGGCATCGACGAACGCGTAGCTCAGGCGCAGGTCGAGCGTGTAGCGATGGCGTTCGAGCACGTCCAGGTGCAGGTCCAGGCCGTCGTCGAGGCTGGAACGGTAACGGCCCAGCGCGAGCCGCTCGGTCGCGAACAGGCGCGCGAGCCGATGGTAGTTCTCCGCATACAGGCCCATGAGCCAGGCGAAGCGGCTGGGCAGCAGCGAAGCGGGATGTTCGAGCACGACCGACATGGGCCGATCTTAGGCGCGAATGCGCGCCGCGCCCAGACTGTCGCAAGCGCCCATGACAAGGCTAAGATGACGCTCCCGGCGCCGCCGGCCGCGTCACTCGCGCGCCGCCTGCAGCGCCTGCGCCAGCCGCTCCACCGCCACGATCTCCAGCTCACCCAGGTGTGACTTCCTGGGGGCGTTGGCCTTGGGCACGATCGCACGGCGAAAGCCATGGCTGGCGGCTTCCTTGAGCCGCTCCTCGCCGTTGGGCACGGGCCGGATCTCGCCCGACAGGCCGACTTCGCCGAAGGCCACGGTCTTGTCGGGCAGCGCGCGGTCGCGAAAGCTCGACAGCACCGCGAGCAACACCGGCAGGTCGGCCGCGGTTTCCTGCACGCGGATGCCGCCGACCACGTTGACGAACACGTCCTGGTCGTACACCGCGGCGCCGCCATGGCGATGCAGCACCGCGAGCAGCATGGCCAGGCGGTTCTGCTCCAGGCCCAGCGCGACGCGGCGCGGGTTGCCCAGCGAGGACTGGTCGACCAGCGCCTGCACCTCGACCAGCAGCGGCCGCGTGCCTTCGCGCGTGACCATGACCGCACTGCCGGGCGTGGGCTGGGCATGCGTCGACAGGAAGATCGCCGAGGGATTGGGCACCTCGCGCAGGCCCTTGTCGCCCATCGCGAACACACCCAGTTCGTTGACCGCGCCGAAGCGGTTCTTGAATGCGCGCAGCACGCGCAGGCGACTGCCCGCCTCGCCCTCGAAATACAGCACCGCGTCGACCATGTGTTCCAGCACGCGCGGGCCGGCGATGCCGCCTTCCTTGGTGACGTGGCCCACCAGCAGCACGCTGGTGCCGCTTTCCTTGGCAAAGCGCACCAGTCGCGCCGCCGACTCGCGCACCTGCGACACCGAGCCCGGCGCGGCACCGAGCAGTTCGGTCCAGATCGTCTGGATCGAATCGACCACGAGCACCTGCGGGCGCGCGCCCACCACTTCGCCGAGGATGCGCTCGATCGAGGTCTCGGCCAGCGCATCGATTCCTTCGAGGCCGATGCCCAGGCGCTGCGCGCGCGATGCCACCTGCGCGAGCGACTCCTCGCCGGTCACGTACAGCCCGCGTGCGCGCGCGGCGAGCATGCCGAGCATCTGCAGCAGCAGGGTCGACTTGCCGATGCCCGGATCGCCGCCGATCAGCACCACCGAACCGGCGACCAGCCCACCGCCGAGCACGCGGTCGAGTTCACCGATGCCGGTGGCCAGGCGCTGTTCGGCCTCGGCCGCGACGCGCGCGAGCGGCGTGACCTGGGCTGCGCCCGCGCCACCCGCATAGCCGCCGCGCGCCGCCACCGCGGCCTTGGCGGCCGGCTGCAGCACGACTTCGCCGAGCGAGTTCCACGCGCCGCAGTCGGCGCACTGGCCCTGCCACTTGCCGTGCTCGGCGCCGCATTCGGCGCACACGTAGGCGGTCCTGGCCTTGGCCATCAGCCCGCGTCCTCGGCAAAGCGCACGCGCCGGGTCACGCCGCAGGTCAGGGCGTAGGCGATGGTGCCGGCATGCGCGGCCACCTGTTCGACCGGCAGCTGCGGTCCCCACAGCACCACCGCATCACCGACGCGCGCATCGGGCACGTTGCGCAGGTCGATCGTCACGAGGTCCATCGACACGCGGCCGATCACGGCCGCGCGCCGGCCGCCGACCAGCACCGGCGTGCCGCTCGCGGCATGGCGCGGGTAGCCATCGCCGTAACCGATCGCGGCGACGCCCACCGGCATGTCCTGCGGGCACTGCCAACTCGCCGCGTAGCCGACGTGGTCGCCCTCGCGCAACGTGTGCACGGCCACCAGCCGCGTCGCCAGCGTCATCGCCGGCGCGAAACCAAAATCGGCCGCGGTGGTTCCCGCGACCACCGACATGCCGTAGAGCAGACCGCCCACGCGCAGCCACTGGCCACGCGCGGCCGGCCAGCCCAGCAGTGCGGCCGAATTGGCCAGCGAGTGCTCGCCGTCGAGGCCGTGCGTGGCCCGGGCGAAGCATTCGATCTGGCGCGCGGTCGACGCATCGTCGAACACGTCCGAATTGGCGAAATGGGTCATCAGCACGAGCGCCGGATCCACGCCCGGCAACGCACGCAGGCGCGCATGCAGCTCGCGTGCACGCGCAGGCGCGAAGCCGAGCCGATGCATGCCGGTGTCGAGCTTGAGCCACAACCGCAACGGGCGCGGGTCGGTGTCGGCTTCGAGCCAGGCCAGTTGGGCATCGTCATGGATCACCGCATCCAGGCGCAGCCGGCGCAGCTCGGCCAGGTCACCGGGCGCGTCCGGACCGGCCAGCACCACGATGCGCTGGTGCACGCCGGCGGCGCGCAGGCGCTGGCCATCGGCGATCGCGGCGACACCGAAGGCATCGGCGCCGGCAAGCGCATGGGCGACGCGCTCGAGCCCGTGCCCGTAGCCGTCGGCCTTGACCACGGCCATGATGCGCGCGCCCGCGGCAAGTTCGCGCGCACGCTGCAGGTTGGCGCGCAGGGCGGCGAGATGGATGGTGGCACAGGCTGAGCGCACGACTGGCTGGGATCCACGATGGAAGGCGCGCACGCCGCGCGCCGTCAGGCCGCCGGGCCACACACGATGGCGGCGCGGCGACGATGGTACAGGACGCCGGCATCGTGCCGGCAGTTCATGGCACACCGCGGGCGATGGCGGGGCGCGGCGCGGACCGCGTGCGTGCATCGTCCTGCCGTGTGCCGGCCGCAGCGCCACCACTCAGCCGTAGCCGGCCATGTAGCGGTCGCTGGCAAGGTTCTCGAACTTGGTGAACTGGCCGAGGAACGCAAGCTTGACCACGCCGGTGGGGCCGTTGCGCTGCTTGCCGATGATGATTTCGGCCACGCCCTTCTCGCCGCCGTCGGCGTTGTAGTAGTCGTCGCGGTAGATGAACATGATCACGTCGGCATCCTGCTCGATCGCGCCCGATTCACGCAGGTCGGCCATCACCGGGCGCTTGTCGGTGCGCTGCTCCAGTGAGCGGTTGAGCTGCGACAGCGCGATCACCGGGATGTTGAGCTCCTTGGCCAGACTCTTGAGCCCGCGCGAGATCTCCGAGATCTCGGTGGCGCGGTTCTCCTTGGTGCCGGGCACCTGCATGAGCTGCAGGTAGTCGATCACGATGAGGCCGAGGTCATGCTCGCGCTTGAGCCGACGCGCACGCGCGCGCAACTCGCCCGGCGACAGCGCGGGCGTGTCGTCGATGAAGATCTTGGCGTCCTGCAGCAGCGTGATCGCGCTGGTCACGCGCGGCCACTCGTCCTCGGCGAGGTCGCCGGTGCGCAGGTTCTGCTGGTTGATGCGGCCGAGCGAGGAAATCAACCGGAAGGCGAGTTGCGAGGCCGACATTTCCATCGAGAACACCGCCACCGCCTTGCGCGTCTTGAGCGCGGCGTACTCGGCCATGTTGACCGCGAGCGCGGTCTTGCCCATCGACGGGCGCGCCGCCACGATGATGAGGTCGGACGGCTGCAGGCCCGCGGTCATCTCGTCGAGGTCGATGAAGCCGGTGGGCAGTCCGGTCACCGAGCCACGATTCTCGTAGCGCTGATGCAGCAACTGGAACGCCTCCTTGACCGCGCTGCGCATCGGCACGAAGCCTTGCCGCCCGCGCGCGCCCATCTCGGCGATGTGGAACACCTTCTGCTCGGCGACTTCGAGCAGTTCCTTGCTGGAGCGGCCGTCGGGCACGAAGGCATCACCCGCGATCTCGGTGCCGACGTCGATGAGCTGGCGCAGCACCGACTTCTCGCGCACGATGTCGGCATAGGCGGTGATGTTGGCGGCGCTGGGCGTGGAGTTGGCCAGCTCGATCACGTAACTGGCGCCGCCGACCTGGTCGGCGAGGTTGTTGGCGACGAACCAGTCGCCGAGCGTGACCGCGTCGCACGGCATGCTCTTGTTGGCGAGGTCCTCGATCGCGCGATAGATCACGCGATGTTCCTTGCGGTAGAAATCGTCCACGCCGATACGGTCGGCGACGCGATCCCACGCCTCGGGCGAGAGCATGAGGCCGCCGAGCACCGCCTGTTCGGCCTCGATCGAATGCGGCGGCACGCGCAGCGCTTCGACGTTGGAGATCGGATTCCTGCGTTCGCTCTGTGCCATCGCTGCTCGCCTCGTCGCAGCGACCATCATCGACAAGCGCGTCTCACCTGTCGAGACAACAACCCTGTGGAAAACCTGTTGGTGGTGCCCCGGCGCAGCGCGCGCACCTCCACCGTGTGGGCCACCACCGCCGCAAACACAACGGGCGCCCTGCGGCGCCCGTGGTCCATGGCCGGATGGGGCCGCGCACAGGCGCGGATCACTCGTCGGCGGCGACGATGACCTTGAGCGTGGCGCTCACGTCGGCGTGCAGGTGCACCTGCACTTCGAACTCGCCGGTGTGGCGGATCGGGCCCTCGCCCATCACCACCTCGCTCTTGTCGAGCGCGATGCCGATCGCGGTGCACGCCTCGGCGATGTCACGCGGGCCGACCGAGCCGAACAGCTTGCCCTCGGGGCTCGCGTTGGCCTTGATCGTGACCTGGGCGTCGGCGAACTGCGCCTGGCGCGCCTCGGCGCCCGACAGCAGCTGGTTCGCGCGCGCCTCGTACTCGGCGCGACGCTGTTCGAACTCGGCGATGTTGGCGGGCGTGGCCGCGGTGGCCTTGCCCTGCGGCACGAGGTAGTTGCGGCCATAGCCGGGCTTGACCTTGACCTTGTCGCCAAGGTTGCCGAGGTTCTTTACTTTCTGGAGGAGGATGAGTTCCATGGTGGTGCTCCTGATTCGTTAGCGTCGGGGATTCCGGCGCAGCTTGCGCTGTCCGAACGGGCATGGCGGAGGCGGCGCTGTCGCATGCCGCGGCAACCGCCAGGCCCATGGCTCTCCCCGCGGGGAGAGTGGAGGTCCGTCGCGCAGCGCGCGACGGAACTTGCTCAGTGGGCGTCGCTGTAGGGCAGCAGCGCGAGGAAGCGCGCGTGCTCGACGGCGGTGCACAGCATGCGCTGGTAGCGCGCCTTGGTGCCGGTGATGCGGCTGGGCACGATCTTGCCGGTTTCGCCGATGTACTGGCGCAGCAGGTTGAGATCCTTGTAGTCGATCTCGGTGGCGCCCTCGGCGCTGAAACGGCAGAACTTCTTGCGGCGGAAGAACTTGGACATCGTGATGTGCTCCTGGATCTGGGCGGGTGCTTATTCGGCCGCCGGCTCGCTGCCGGCCTCTTCGCGCGCGGCGCGCTCACGGCGCGGACGCGGCTCGTCGTCCATGTCGCCGAAACCGAAGCCTTCGTCGTCGCGACGACGGCCGCCCTTGTCATCCTTGTTCTTCATGATCGGCGACATCTCGGTCACCGCAGCCTCACGCGCCACGATCAGGTGGCGCAGCACCGCATCGTTGAAGCGGAAGCCCGACTGCAGTTCGCTCAGCACCGCCTGCGTGCACTCGATGTTCATGAGCACGTAGTGGGCCTTGGCCAGGTGCTGGATCGGATAGGCCAGCTGGCGCCGCCCCCAGTCCTCGAGGCGGTGCACCTTGCCGCCATCGCCCTCGATGAGCGCCTTGTAGCGCTCGATCATGCCGGGCACCTGCTCGCTCTGGTCAGGGTGGACCAGAAACACGATTTCGTAATGACGCATGACGACTCCTTGTGGGTACCGCGCGGAGGGATTTCCGCGCCGGCAGCCTCCCGCGCTGCGGTGAGGCAAGGCCCGCGTCGACGCCAATGCGGCGATCGCTTCGATCGCCCGGCGCAACGGGGGCGCGAATACTAGGCGAATCAGCGCTTTGGCGCAAGCGCCTGCGGCGCGGGTGCGGCGGCCTCCGCCACCGGTCGCAGCGGCTCGATCCGGTCGATCCCTTCCAGCGGCAGCACCTGCGCCTGGCGCGCGGCGCGGTCATACACGAACACGTAAGCGGACACCGCGCCCAGATAGCTCCAGGCATCACCCTGGCTTGGCCGCAGCGCCTCGCCGCCCTGCCACACCCGCACCTGCCGCGCCCGACCCTGCTCGACCAGACGCACGCGATAGTCGGCATAGGTGGCGACGAACACCCAGCCATAGCCGAACAGGATGCCCAGGTACGCCAGCTGGCGCATCGCGTGCCCGCCACCGAGCTTCCAGCTGAACCAGCGCAACTGCAGGCGTTGCCATGCATTGCGCCGCTCCAGCGCCGCAAGGCGCGCATGGGCGGCGCGCTGGCGCCGGGCGGCACGCACGTTGACCCAATCGAACATCCAGATGATCGGCAGCGTCGACAGCACCAGCAGCAAGGCCACCGGCTGCTGGACACCCGCAACGAGGAAATCGCTGATCTGCGACAGGCTCAGTACCGGGATCCCGAACCGGGCGTAATAGCGGTCGACGAAGAAGATGCCGGCCATCGCGACCAGCAGATAGGCGCAGGTGACGGCCAGTGCCGGCTCGCGCGCGAGTACGCGCAACAGTCGCGGCATCAGGCGGCCGAGCGTGGATTCGGTGGCTATGGGCGCCGATGCGGGCGCGGCCGCGTGGGCGCGGGTGGCCACGACAGGGCCCGCGTCCTGGCTCACCCGCCGTCGACCGTGAAACTGCTGCCACAGCCGCAGCCGCCGGTCGCGTTGGGATTGCTGAACACGAACGCGGCGTTGAGGCCATCGCGCTGGAAGTCGATCCAGGTGCCATCGACCAGCGGCAACGACTTGCGGTCGACCACGATGCGCAGGCCGTCCTGCTCGAACACCGCATCGGACTCGGCGACCTCGCTGGCCATGTCGATCGAGTAGCCGAAGCCCGAGCAGCCGCTGCGCTTGATGCCGAAGCGGATGCCGACCGCGGCCGGTTGCCTGCTGAGGAATTCCTGCATGCGCGCGCGTGCGGCGGCGCTGATCTGGATGCCCATGGTTCCAACCCTTGCCTGTGCCATCGCATGCCGTCGATGGCGCGATATCAGCCACGGATGATCGCACAAGTTCGGCTATCATCGCCGGCTCGATCGATGGGGCGCGCAACGCCCGCAAGTGCAGGAGTATCCGGTGATGTCGGCAAATGACCACGCGGCGATGCCCGTGACGGACGTCAAGAGCGCACTGTCGGGCGCGCTGCCCGCGGGCAGCAAGGTCACGCTGCGCGGCTGGGTGCGCACGCGCCGCGATTCCAAGGCCGGCTTGTCGTTCGTCCACCTCAGCGACGGCTCCTGCTTCGATGCGATCCAGGTGGTCGCGCCCAGCAGCCTGGCCAACTACAGCTCCGAGGTACTGCATCTGAGCGCCGGCTGCGCGATCGTCGCGCGCGGCGAGCTGGTCGCCTCGCAGGGCAAGGGCCAGTCGGTGGAGCTGCAGGCGAGCGCGATCGAAGTGGTCGGTTGGGTCGAGGACCCGGAAACCTATCCGATCCAGCCCAAGCCGCACTCGGCCGAGTTCCTGCGCGAAGTCGCCCACCTGCGCCCGCGCACCAACCTGTTCGGCGCGATCACGCGCGTGCGCCACACGCTGGCCAACGCGATCCACCGCTACTTCCACCAGCACGGTTACTGCTGGGTCAACACGCCGATCATCACCACCTCCGACGCCGAGGGCGCCGGGCAGATGTTCCGCGTGTCCACGCTCGACCTCATGAACCTGCCACGCACGCCCGCCGGCGCGATCGATTTCCGCGAGGACTTCTTCGGCAAGGAAACCTTCCTCACCGTGTCCGGGCAGCTCAACGTCGAGGCCTACTGCCTCGCTCTGAGCAAGGTGTATACGTTCGGCCCGACCTTCCGCGCCGAGAAGTCGCATACCACGCGCCACCTGGCCGAGTTCTGGATGATCGAGCCGGAAATCGCCTTCGCCGACCTCGCCGAGGATGCGCGCGTGGCCGAGGACCTGCTCAAGTTCGTGTTCAAGGCGGTGCTGGCCGAACGGCCCGATGACATGGCGTTCTTCGCCGACCGGGTTGAGAAGACCGCGGTATCGCGCCTGGAGGCATTCGTGCAGGCGCCGTTCGAGCGCATCGAGTACGGCGAGGCGGTGTCGATCCTGCAGAAGTCGGGCAGGAAGTTCGACTATGCGATCGAATGGGGCGCCGACCTGCAGACCGAGCACGAACGCTTCCTGACCGAAGAGCACGTCGGCCGCCCCGTGGTGGTGACCAACTACCCGGAGAAGATCAAGGCGTTCTACATGCGCCTCAACGACGACGGCCGCACGGTCGCCGCGATGGACGTGCTCGCGCCGGGCATCGGCGAGATCGTGGGCGGCTCGCAGCGCGAGGAGCGGCTGGCCGTGCTCGACCAGCGCATGGCGCAGTTCGGCCTCGATCCGGCGCATTACCAGTGGTATCGCGACTTCCGCCGCTACGGCACGGTGCCGCATGCGGGTTTCGGCCTCGGATTCGAGCGCCTCGTGGTGTACGTGTGCGGCCTGGGCAACATCCGCGACGCGATCCCCTATCCGCGCGCGCCCGGCACGGCCGAGTTCTGAGTCCATGTCCGCCTCGGCCTGGCATCAGTTCATCTTCATCGGCGGGCTCGGCCTCGTGGTGTCGGGGCTGACCACCTACCTCATGATCTGGGTGCTGGTGAGCGTGACCCTGCGCGATCGCCACCCGGCGGTGCGCGCCCGCCTCGGCGTGGTGCCGTTCACGCCACGCGGCTTCGGCTGGTTCCTCATCGCGCGCTGGCACCGGCTCGGCGACCGCACGGTCAATGCGCTGGCCGTTCCCGGCACCATCGGCGCCTGGGCCATCGTGCTCGGCGTGATCCTCGCCACGGTCGCCAAGATGCTGTCGCTGACCGGGGCGTCCCCGTGAGTGGTCATGCCCCGCAATGGTGGCTCGCCGTGGTGGGTGACCTGCTGGTGTGGGCCCGGCTCGGCGTGCTCGACGACGGCATCGCCGAGGTGTTCGACAGCGACGGCGGCACGCTGCGCTACGACGACGAAACCGCCGCGCGCATGGCCCTGCTCGATGCCGAGTTCCGCGCGTTCGACGGTCTCGACGAGGACGATGCCGCGATGCTCGGCTTCGACCTCGACGAGATCGAACCGCCGCAGGGCGAGGACGATGCCGCCCTGTTGCCGCAGATGGTGCTCAGGCTCGGCGCGCGGCACTGACGCGCCCACGGCCCGCCACCGGCGCACGCAGCCATCGCACGATGCCAGCGCGCGGCGTGATAATCCATCCTCATTCCACGGGCCACCACGATGCCGCAACAACTGCGCGACCTGCTCGAACGCAACCGCCGCTGGGCCGACACGCTGCGCGCCGAGGACCCTTCCTACTTCCAGCGCCTGTCGCAGCAGCAGGCGCCCAAGTACCTGTGGATCGGCTGCTCGGACTCGCGCGTGCCGGCCAACCAGATCATCGACATGGCGCCGGGCGAGGTGTTCGTGCATCGCAACGTCGCCAACGTGGTCGTGCACACCGACCTCAACGCACTGTCCACCATCCAGTTCGCGGTCGACGTGCTCAAGGTCGAGCACATCATCGTGGTCGGCCACTATGGCTGCGGTGGCGTGCGCGCGGTGCTGGAGGACCGGCGTCTGGGCCTGGTCGACAACTGGTTGCGCCACGTCGAGAACGTCAAGCATCGCCATGCGGCCGCGTTCGAGGGCCTGACCGGCTTCGCCGCGCGCCATGACCGCCTGTGCGAGCTCAACGTGATCGAGCAGGTGGTCAACGTGTGCCGCACCACGGTGCTGCGCGAGGCCTGGGACCGCGGCCAGCAGGTGTCCGTGCACGGCTGGATCTACAGCCTCGACAACGGCCGCGTGCATGACCTGCGCATGCATGTGCCGGGCGCCGCGGCGCTCGATGCGGCACGTGCGCAGGCCTACGCCGACGTGATCGCGCACGTGCGCGGCTAGCGTCCGTCCGGGTACGCCCCGCCGCCCCGCGCGGCGGGCCGGTTGCGGCACCTGACGACGCCCGCCACGACCGCGGCGCGCCACGATCGGCGGACAGACCGGCCACGGCTGTGTTAGCGTGCGCGGTGCAGTCGCGCCGCCTTCGACCCTGTGAAGGCCGGCGCGCAGCCGCGCAAGGGGAGCTTGTGCGTGAACCCTTCGGCGCATGCGCGCCATTCCTTCCTTCACTCGTTGGGGACAACTCGATGACACCCATATCCGACCGTGTGGACGGCCGCGTCGTGCTTGCGCCATGGCGCTGGCTCGGCGGCATCGCCTGCAGTGTGCTCGTGCTGTACGTGGGCATGCTGGTTTCACCCGCATCGGCGATCCAGCCGATCGTGCCCGAACAGCACGCCGCCTCGAGCCGCCTGCAGCAACCGATCATTGCGCAAGACATTGAGGTCCAGCCTGCACTCGACATCACCACCGGCTTTGCCGCCGCCACCGCGCGGTATCCGCAGTTGGCCGACTTCCGCAGCCGCTACGGCGGTGAATGGGAGATCCGCTGGGACCGCCGCAACGACCTGCCCCACCTGATCCAGGGCAGCGGCGTGGCGCTGGTCCCCGGGCGCGGCAATTCGCTCACGCTGGCCCGCCTGGGCCTGCAGCCTGACCATCAGGTCGACCTCGCCACCGTGGAGACGCGCCTGCGCGACTTCATCGCCGCCAACTCCAACCTGCTTGGCGTCAAGGGCATGGACCTGCGCCTGGATCCAGGCCGCAGCATCGCCTACGGCAAGGGCAACACGCACTGGTTCGTCGAATTCGAGCAGTTCCACGAAGGCGTGCGCGTGGAAGGCGCCAACGTGTACTTCCGCATCGCGGCCGGCAACATCGTCCAGTTCGGCAGCAACCGCATCGCACCGGTGCGCATCGGCACCCACCCGGTTTCCGGGCGTGATGCCGCGCTGGCGCTGGCCTTGGCCGACATCCCGTTCATGCCGGGCACGCGCGTGAGCGAACTGGTCGAGCCCGGCGAGCTGTTGCTGCTGCCGGTGGCTCCGGAGGGCGACAGCGGCGCGGCCGACTTCAGCGGCAGCAGCGGCCACGGCTACAGCCACAGGCTGGTATGGCGTTTCGTGCTGCGCGTGCATGACGACGAGGCCACCTACCAGGTGCTGCTCGACGCCCACACCAACCGCGTCATCGACGTGCAGAACATCAACGCCTACGTCGATGCCACCATCACCGGCGGCATCTACCCGACCACCAACACCGATCCCGAAGTCGTGGTGCCAATGCCCTACCTCGCGGTGACCAACGGCGGCGCCAAGGTCACCGACGCGCTGGGCATCTATGACTACAGCGGCGGCACCGCCACCACCACGCTCAACGGCCAATACTTCCGCATGAGCGACGGCTGCGGCTCGATCTCGCTGTCCAATTCCAGCGACGGCAATCTCGCCTTGGGCACCAGCGGCGGCACCGACTGCGTGACACCGGGCGTGGGCGGCGCGGGCAACACTCATTCCTCGCGCAGCGGCTTCTACCACCTCACCAACATCAACCGCAAGGCGATCACGTTCCTGCCTGGCAATTCGTGGCTCAACAGCAAGGTCACGGCCAACATGAACATCAACGACGTGTGCAACGCCTACTGGAACGGTTCCAGCCTCAACTTCTTCAAGTCCGGCACCTACGGCAGCACCTTCTGCTCCAACACCGGCGAAATCGCCGCCGTATTCCTCCACGAATGGGGCCATGGCATGGACACCAATTCGGGCGGCTCGGCCTCGGACATGGGCAGCGGCGAAGCGGTGGGCGACACCTTCGCGTTCCTCGAAACCAAGGATTCGTGCATCGGCGCCAACTTCACGCCCGGCAACATCTGCCACAACTGCACCACCTGCACCGGCGTGCGCGACGTCAAGGATTTCGGCCTCGGCGGCACGCGCCCGATCGCCAAGCCGTCGAACGTAATCGCAGCCGGCGGCATCAAGTGCGACGACTACGTGGGCCTGGGCGGCACCTCGTGTCCCTACACCACCAACAGCGGCCAGGTGTATCGCGGCCCCATGGGTTACGAAGGCCATTGCGAAAGCATCATCGCCAGCTCCGCCAACTGGGACCTCACCCAGATGCTGGTCGACCGGTGGGGCGCCTCGCAGGGCTGGCAGGAAATGGACCGCATCTGGTACGGCAGCCTCACGCCGAGCAAGAGCGCGTACCGCGTCTCAGCGGGCGGCACCTGCAATCCGAACGCGACGGTCGATGGTTGCGGCAGCAGCAACTGGTACACGGTGTTCCTCGCGGCGGACGACGACAATGGCAACATCACCGATGGCACGCCCAACGCGTGCCGGATCTGGGACGCGTTCAATGCCCACGGCATCGCCTGCGGCGCGCGTCCGGTGTGCAGCAACGATGCTCCCGACTTCACGCTCGACATCGCGCCGGCAACCCGCAGCGTGTGCGCGATGCCCAGCGCGAGCGCGCCCTACACGGTCGATGTCGGCCAGCAGATGGGCTTCTCCAATCCGGTCACGCTGAGCGCGAGCGGCCTGCCCAGCGGCGTCAGCGCCGCGTTCAGCCCCACCACCGTCACTCCCGGCAACAGCTCCACCATGACGGTCAACGTGAACGGCGCCGCGGCCGGTACGCTCACGCTCACGGTCAACGGCAGTGCCAGCGGCAGCGCGGGTCACAGCGTCACCAGCGAGCTCGTGATCGCGACCGCGCAGCCTGGCGCGCCCGCACCCGCGGCGCCCGCCGACGGCGCCACCGGCACGCCACGCAGCCCGACCTTCAGCTGGGCCAGTGATCCGGCGGCCGAGGGTTACACGATCGAGGTCGCCAGCGACAGCGCCTCAACAGCTGGATGCCGTCGACGCCGCTCGCGCCGCTCACGACCTACTACTGGCGCGTGCGCGCCAACAGCGTGTGCGGCAACAGCGCCTACTCGGCCACCTTCAGCTTCACCACCGGCGTGACCTTCCCCGAGCCGTACTGCCCGGTCACCTTCCCGAACAACGTCGAGCCGATCACCAAGGTGATCTTCACCGGCATCAACAACGCCAGTTCGGCCGTGCTCAACGGCAGCCCGGCGCTGGAGGACTTCCTCGGCGTGGCCGGTGGCCTGGTGCAGGCCGGCCAGAGCTATCCGATCGCGGTGGAAGGCAATACCGACGGCGCTTGGACCAACGTCGTCAACGCCTTCATCGACTGGAACCGCGACGGCAGCTTCGGCAGCGGTGAGGCCTACCCGATCGGCAACATCACCAACTCGACCGGCCTGGACGGCCAGCAGGCGACCAACACGATCGCGGTGCCGGCCGGCGTCACGCCCGGTCCGGTGCGCATGCGCGTGCTCAAGCGCTACAGCTCGGCGGCGACGGCCTGCAACAGCACCGGCTATGGCCAGGGCGAGGACTACACGCTCATCGTGCAGGGCAGCGCAAGCTACACGGTCGGTGGT